>DASVTN010000001.1:0-9983 GCA_036387555.1 Allosphingosinicella sp.
GGGAAGTCGTCGGCCAGGGTGACGATCGACTGGCCGGCGGCGACCGGCACATTGGCCATCGCCGTTGCCATCGCATAGCTGACCGAAGGCACGATCGCGACATCGTCCGCCGCCGCCCCGATCAGCCGGGCGAACAGCCCCCGCACGGCTTCGGATTCGTCGAAGAAATGCTCGGCCTTCACGTCCCAGGGACGCGCCTTGCGATCGAGCCCCCGACGCCCCGCCTCGATCGCGGCGCGGCTGAGCGGCGACATCTTGGCGCAGTCGAGATAGGCCGTGCCGCTTGGAATGTCGAAAAGGGCGCGCTGGCAGGGGAGGAGCGCCATCAGGCCTTGGCTTTGCCCTTCGGGCTGCCGGCCCCCGGTGCCGCGCAGGCCGGGCCGGTCCGGCGGCCGCTGAGCTTGCGGCTCATCTCGAAGTCGCCTTCGCCGGGCAGCAAGGAGGCCGTGCTCGCCGTGGCCTGGAAGCTGTCGCCGGTATAATTTCCTTCGACCGCGACATTGATCTTGCCGTTCACCCCGCCCCGCTCGCATTCCATCGACACGACCATCCGGCCCGCGCTTAGATAGGTGTCCTTGTAGTCGCATTCATAGCCGGCGCCCGCGAACATTTCCGGCGGCGGCTTGGCCTCCTTGCCCGGTTCGATGCAGGCGGTCGCGGTCGACTTGTCGCCGACCGCGGCCTTGAGCACCGGAACCGCCTTGTCCATCGAGCGGAAGGCGGCGACCTCCGAGCCGATTTCCCACTGGCCGGGCTGCATCGCGTCGGCGGCTTGTGCGGCCTTGTTCTCCCCGCCCCCGCCCGAACAGGCGGCCGCCAGGCACAATGGCACGATGATCAATGCGCGCATCCGCGATCCCCCTTTTGTTGAGGCGGGAAGCTAGCGCGGAACCGCGGGAATGACCATATAGCGGCCATGTCGATCATGATCAGGACCGGCCTCGAAGAGCCGGAGACGGGGCAGTCGTTCGTCCCGCATCGCCCGAAGCGGCCGGAAAAGGCCGAAGGCGGCCGCAAGCTCAGGATCGTCTCCGATTACGAGCCGTCGGGAGACCAGCCCACCGCCATCGCCGAGCTCGTCGAAAGCGCCCGCCAGGACGAGCAGACCCAGGTTCTGCTCGGAGTCACCGGCTCGGGCAAGACGTTCACCATGGCCAAGGTGATCGAGGCGCTTCAGCGCCCGGCGCTCGTCCTCGCCCCGAACAAGATCCTCGCCGCCCAGCTCTACGGCGAGTTCAAGAGCTTCTTCCCCGACAACGCCGTCGAATATTTCGTTTCCTATTACGATTATTACCAGCCGGAGGCCTACGTCCCGCGCTCGGACACCTATATCGAGAAGGAAAGCTCGGTGAACGAGGCGATCGACCGGATGCGCCACTCGGCGACCCGGGCGCTTCTCGAGCGCGACGACGTGATCATCGTCGCCTCCGTCTCCTGCCTCTACGGCATCGGCTCCGTCGAAACCTATTCGGCCATGACCTTCACCCTCAAGAAGGGCGACACGGTCGACCAGCGCGAGACCGTGCGCAAGCTCGTCGCCCTCCAGTACAAGCGCAACGACCAGGGCTTCGGCCGCGGCAATTTCCGGGTCCGCGGCGACAGCCTGGAGATCTTCCCGTCGCATTATGAGGACATGGCGTGGCGGATCGCCTTCTTCGGCGACGAGATCGAGGAGATCGTCGAGTTCGACCCGCTCACGGGCAAGAAGATCGCGGCTCTCGATTACGTCAAGGTCTACGCCAACTCGCACTACGTCACCCCCGGCCCAACCCTGAAGCAGGCGATGGAGGCGATCCGGCACGAGCTCACCGAGCGGCTGAAGGAGCTGGTTGCCGAGGGCAAGCTGCTGGAGGCCCAGCGGCTCGAGCAGCGCACCAATTTCGACCTGGAGATGATCGCCGCCACCGGCAGCTGCGCGGGCATCGAGAATTACAGCCGCTTCCTCACCGGCCGCCTTCCCGGCGAGCCGCCGCCGACCCTGTTCGAATATCTCCCCGAGAACGCCCTCCTCTTCGTCGACGAGAGCCACCAGACGGTGCCCCAGATCGGAGCCATGGCGCGCGGCGACCACCGGCGAAAGATCACGCTGGCCGAATACGGCTTCCGCCTCCCCTCCTGCATCGACAACCGGCCGCTCCGCTTCAACGAGTGGGACGCGATGCGGCCGCAGACCGTCGCCGTCTCCGCGACCCCGGGCAATTGGGAGCTGGAGCAGACGGGCGGAGTCTTCGCCGAGCAGGTCATCCGCCCCACCGGCCTCATCGACCCGCCGGTGGAGATCAAGCCGGTCGAGGACCAGGTCGACGACCTCATCAACGAGGCGAGGATCACGGCCCGCAACGGCTATCGCACGCTGGTCACCACGCTGACCAAGCGCATGGCCGAGGACCTGACCGAGTTCATGCACGAAGCGGGCCTCAAGGTCCGCTACATGCACTCCGACGTCGAGACTCTGGAGCGGATCGAGCTGATCCGCGACCTTCGGCTCGGAGTCTACGACGTGCTCGTCGGAATCAACCTTCTGCGCGAGGGTCTCGACATCCCCGAATGCGGGCTCGTCGCCATCCTCGACGCCGACAAGGAAGGGTTCCTGCGCTCGGAGACTTCGCTGATCCAGACGATCGGCCGCGCCGCCCGGAACGTCGAGGGCCGGGTCATCCTCTATGCCGACCGGGTCACCGGCTCGATGGAGCGCGCGCTCAGGGAAACGGACCGCCGCCGCACCAAGCAGCTCGAATATAACGCCGAGCACGGCATCACTCCAACGACCATCAAGCGCAACATCCAGGACATCCTCAGCCACGTCTCGAACCGCGACTCCGTCATGGTCGGAACCGGCGACGAGGACCGCCCCCACCTCGTCGGCCACAACCTCAAGGCCTATATCGCCGACCTCGAGGCCCGAATGCGCAAGGCCGCCGGCGACCTCGAGTTCGAGGAAGCCGGACGACTGCGCGACGAGATCCGCAAGCTCGAGGCCGACGAGCTCGGGATCCCCGACCACGAGAAGAAGGCGCCCCTCCTGGGCCATTCGACGGAAGGGAAGCCGGGGACGAGGAAGACCCGCTACGGCAAGCAGCAGGCGATCCGCATGGGGAAGAAGATGGGCGGGCGGCGGTAGCCCTCATACGCTGCGGGTCATGACCTACCGTTCGGGTCGGACTTGTCTCAGCATCCGGCCTTCCGCCTCCCCCGGCGCGGCCGACTGGAGCCTGGAACGAATTCCGCTGACGAGTCTGCACGTTCGACGCGCGCCAGAGCCCCTGTCCGCCAACGGACGCCCCAATCCGAATTTTGGGAACGGTACGGATCATGGTGAAAGGACGCACCATGATTCGCAGCTTCAAAGACAGCGAGGCCCGGAAAATCTGGAATGGCGAGGGCAGCCGGAAGTTGCCTGCCGACATCCAGCAGCGAGCTTACCGCAGGCTGCAGTGGATCGACGCTGCCAGCGATCTCGCCGATCTGGCGGTGCCCCCCAGCAATCGCCTGCATGCTCTGACCGGCGATCGCGAAGGGGAGCATTCCGTTTCAATCAACCTTAAATGGCGTATATGTTTCGCGTGGCGCGATGGAGGCGCCGAAGATGTCCAGATCACCGACTATCACTGATCCGAACTGGCTCGAGATCGAGCATGCGGGCTGCTTGCTGGCCAGCGAGTTGATGGAGCCGCTGGGATTGTCGACCGCTCAATTGGCCTCGGCGCTCCAGGTGCCCCCTGAGCAGCTCTCGGCGGTGGTCGACGGAGAAACTCCGATGGACGCGGAACTGGATCTCAGGCTGTCACGCTACTTCGGCTTGTCGGAAGGCTTCTTCATGCGACTACAGATTCGCTATGAATTGATTGAGGCGAAGCGCGCCTTGAACGGCGAACTCGACCGTATAGTCCCCCGCGCCGCCTGATCCGATCGTCATGCTGAACCTTGTTTCAGCATCCAGCGCACCGGCTCGCTTGCGCGCCACGGTGGCGCTCCGCTAGCCCCCTCATCCCCTCGCCGGCAGGAACCTGGGATTGCGCAGCAACCCCGCCGACACCAAAGCCACGAGCAGCCCCACCGGAAATATCTCCACGAAGGTGAGCGGCATCCGGAACAGGGGGTTGCGGTAGCTCTCCGTCAGGTCGCGCATCTCCGCGGCCTTGGCGTCCAGCATCGCCTGAGTCGCGCCTTCCGCCCGCAGGCCCTCGATTATGCCCGCGCTGTACTCGGCCATGAAGTCTCGGCCCGACGCCGCCAGATAGATTTCCCAGCCGATGACGTAGACCAGCGCCGCGACCGCGGCGATTCCGAGGCCGAGCCCGAAGGCGGGGCCGAAGCGGATCACTCCGCCGCGTTCCAGGTCGCGATAGCGCTTCACCCCGACGAAGATCAGCGACAGCGCGGCGAGCATGACGAGGTAGCCCACCCACATCGAGGTGGCGTGGCTCGGCAGGTCCATGGCGATGGTGGCGCTGATGATGCCGACGACGATTGCGCCGGCGATCCCGCCGTAGATGAGCGCGTATTTCATGATGGCCTCTCCCCCTTGCTGTGACGGCGGCCCCATCCTGCCGCCCTTCCCGGCCGCCGGCTATCGCCCGAACGGGTGATTTGGCGCCGATCCTCCCGCCGGGTCAGGGAATGACGGCCAGGAAGCGCGCCTTCTCCACCGCCTGCATCCGCTTCTGGACCTCGAGCTTCTCGTAGACGCGGGCCGCATGGGTCTTCACCGTGTTGGGCGAGATGGAGAGCTTTCGCGCGATCTCCTTGTTGGAGGCGCCGGAGGCGAGCAGCTCCAGGATCTCGCATTCCCTGGGGCTGAGGCCGAGCGAGCGGATCGCCGCCTCGTTGCGGGCGAACGCCTCCGGGGCGGGCAGGCGCCCGGTGAGCCTCGCGCCCGCCCAGATGCCGAGGGCGACGAAGCCGGCGGCGATCAGCGCGATATGGATTTCGGTCGAATAGATCCGGGTGACGTAGCGATATTCGAGCCACTGGAGCAGCCCGGCGGCCGCGGCCAAAGCCAGCGCATAGAGGATGATCGTCCTCGCCATGGGCTTCAGATTGCCAGAATTGGACTTGCCGCGCCAGCGGCGCCCGGTCGTTTCCGATCTTGGTTCAGCATCAGGATCGCCGCCTCCCCGGCGGAGGGCCGAGCCGACCCTTGATCGCGTTCGCGGGAACGGCTGTACGAACCCTCTTCCAAAATAGGATCTCGTCTGCTCCACGCACGGCATGGCTAAGACTCCCTTCCGTTTCTCTCCGGTGGCTCCCTTCCACGCGCGCGCGTGGACGCGCACGTGGGCGCGCAGGGGCCGGACTTTCCGGACCTTCGTCCGGAAACGGACAAGCGGGAGCCTCCCCCAACCCTGCCGATTTCCCGGGAATTGAACCCAATGGCCGCCCCAGTCCTCGCTTATGAAAACCTCGGCCTCGTTCAGGGCAACGGATGGCTGTTCCGCGGCCTCGACCTTTTCGTCGGCGCCCGCGACCGCCTCGCCCTCATCGGACGAAACGGCGCCGGCAAGACCACGCTTCTCAAATGCATCGCGGGCCTGATCGAGACCGATGAAGGACGCCGCACGATCAAGCCCGGAACCCGGGTGGTGCTTCTGGAGCAGGACCCGCAGGTGGACCGGTTCACGACCCTTCGCGAGTTCGCGCTCCATGGCCCGGAGGCGCCCGCGCCTCACGAAGTGGACGCGATCGCAGACCAGCTCGGAATAGACCTCGACCGGCCGGCCGCCACGGCATCGGGAGGCGAGCGCCGGCGGGCCGCGATCGCCAGGGCGCTGGCCCAGAATCCTGACGTGCTGCTGCTCGACGAGCCGACCAACCATCTCGATCTGGCCGCGATCGAATGGCTGGAGGAGTGGCTGTCCCGCTACTCCGGCGCCTTCATCGCGATCAGCCACGATCGCACCTTCCTCAAGCGCCTCACCCGTTCCTCGCTGTGGCTCGACCGCGGCGCGCTGCGCCGGGCGGAGATCGGCTTCGGCGGCTTCGACGCCTGGACGGAAGCCGTCTATGCCGAGGAAGCGCGCGCCGCCGAGAAGCTCGACGCGAGGCTGAAGCTGGAGCTCCACTGGCTCCAGCGCGGAGTCACGGCGCGGCGCAAGCGCAACCAGGGACGGCTGGCCAAGCTCGGCGAGATGCGGGCCGCCCGGGCCGCGATGCTCGGCCCCGCCGGAGCGGCGAGGCTCGGGCTCGAGAATGACGACGTCAAGACGAAGATGGTGATCGACGCCGACAAGGTGACGAAGCGGTTCGGAGAGCGGGCCATCATCCGCGATTTCAGCCTCCGGATCCAGCGCGGCGACCGGATCGGGGTGGTCGGCGCGAACGGCGCCGGCAAGACGACCCTCCTCAAGCTGCTCACTGGTGAGATGGAGCCGGACGAAGGAAAGATCGGCCGCGCCAAGACCCTGCAGGGCATCATGATCGACCAGCAGCGCCGGCTGCTCGATCCCGACAAGAGGGTCCGCGACATCCTCGCCGACGGCGGCGACTGGATCGAGGTCCGCGGGGTCAAGAAGCATATCCAGGGCTATCTGAAGGAGTTCCTGTTCGAGCCGACCCTGGTCGACGCCAAGATCGGCACCCTCTCCGGCGGCGAACGCTCCCGGCTTCTGCTCGCCCGCGAGTTCGCCCGCCGCTCGAACCTGCTCGTCCTCGACGAGCCGACCAACGATCTCGATCTCGAGACCCTGGACCTGCTTCAGGAAGTCATCGCCGACTATGACGGCACCGTCCTCATCGTCAGCCACGACCGCGACTTCCTCGACCGCACCGTCACCATCACGCTTGGCCTCGACGGCTCCGGCAAGGTCGACATCGTCGCCGGCGGCTACGAGGATTGGGAACGCAGGCGGCGTCAGCCCGCGGCGGGGGCCTCGCGGCCCGCGGCGGCGCCGAAACCTTCCCCGGCCCCGCCGAAAGCCCAGACCAAGCTCACCTACAAGGACCAGCGCGACTACGACCTGATCCCCGACCGGATCCAGGCCCTGGAGGAGCAGATCGCGCGGGACGAGCAGGCTCTGTCCGACCCCGACCTCTACACCCGTGACCCCAAGCGCTTCGCCGCCCTGACCGCGGCGATCGACAAGGCCCGGGCGGAGCGGGACACTGCGGAGGAAAGGTGGCTGGAGCTTGCGGAAAGGCTGGAGGCTTTGGCCGGCTGATTTGCCTCCCCATGCGCGGCATGGGGAGGGGGACCATGCGAAGCGTGGTGGAGGGGTGACCTCACGCGAACGATGGGTGTTCGCGCGCGAACCTCTCACCTCACGGCCAGGTCACCCCTCCACCACCCTTCGGGCGGTCCCCCTCCCACCGCTTCGCGGCAGGGAGGCAGGGGCTCTGCGCCGCCGCTACCGCACGCAAGTGCTCCCCGCCCCCTCGTCGAGGTCGAGGCAGCGCCCGTCGATGCTCCCGGTGGCGATCGGCACTCCGATGGTCGCGGCAAGCGTCGGCAATATGTCCGCCGTCTCCACCGCCAGCGGCTGCTCGAACGCGGTCATGCCCTTGCGCCAGAACAGGATCGGCACCCGCCGGTCGTAATCCCAGGGGCTGCCATGGGTCGAGACGTAGCCGCGGCTCGTGTCGAAGATGGGGGTCACCCTCGGCTTGAGCAGAACCACGAAATCGCCGGATCGCTGCGGGTCGAAGCTCGCCTTGGCGCGCTGGATGAGGCTCCAATTGTCCGGCGGCCCGGAAGGCGCCGGCGCCGCCGCGAGCTCCGCCTTGGTGAACACCGCCGCCACCTGCGGATGGCCCTTGTAGGTCGCGATCGCGTCGCGAAGCACCCGCGCCCGCTGCGCCGGAGCGAGCTTGCGGTCGACATACATGTCGCCGAACGCGCCGTCCCCATAGAGGACGTCGCCTTTGAGCTTCAGCCGGGCCGCGAGCGCCTTGGCGAGGTTGCCGGCATTGAGCGCGGGATCGACCCGCATGGCGTCGCCGGCGGCATGCTCGCGGTGCCGCTCCGGAATGTCGTGGCCGCCATGGTCGGCGGTAAGCATGACCAGATAATCGATCCCGGCCGAATCCAGAGTCCGGAAGAAGCCGCCCAGCGCCTCGTCCAGCGCCATCAGCTGGATGCACATCTCGCTGCCCTGGGTGCCGAAGCTATGGCCGACATAGTCCGTCGCGGAGAGGCCGAGGATGAGCAGGTCGGTCGCCGGGCCCTCGCCCAGCTTCATCTCGCGGCGAAGCGCGTCGCCGAGGGCGAGCGTCGCCCGGTCGAAGTCCGGCGAGGCGCGAAAGCCGTTCTTGTCGTCCGCCTCGCGGGCGAAGCGCCCCGCGCCGACGGGCTTGCCGCCGCCGGCCACGGGCACCGCCCGGCTGTGCGGCTCGCACACCCTGGGAAGATCGCGGGCGGAGCGGGCGCGGGAAAGCGAGTCCTTCACGCCTTCATTGGCCTGGGCGACGGCGCGCGGAGCGCCCGGCGCTCCGGGATTGACGAAGGCCTTGGCGTCATGATCCCACCACCACCGCTGGTCCGGCCGGTAGCCGCCCATCATGATCGCCGCCCGGTCCTTCCCCGATACGACCGCCACCCGGCTGGCCGGGTTCGCGCGCTTCATGTGGTCGCCGAGCGCCGGGACCCGGAGATGATAGGAGGAGACGGTATATTGGCCGCCTTTGGAGCTGCTCCCCGGAACCCTCGGATCCTCGGAGCAATAGACGCCCTTGTCCTCGCGGGTGGCGGCCGGGTTGAACCAGTTGTTGGCGATGATCCCGGTCCGCGCCGGCCGCGATCCGGTGAGGATGGTCGAATGGCCGGGGCAGGTCTCGGTCGCGTTGTGGCCCTGGTAACCGTTGGGGAAGACGACTCCCTCCGACAGGCGCTGGAGTCCTCCGTCGAAGCGCTGCCGGTACTGGCTGAAAAGATCGGCCGAGAACTGGTCCACCGAGATGGCGACGATCAGCTTGGGCCGTTCCGCGGCGGGAGCCGCCGCGGCGGCGAGCGGAAGGGCGAGCAGGGCGGCGAGCCGGGCCGGTTTCATGAGCATTCCCCCTTTTATGTCGAACCGCTGCTCTACATCAGCGACGGCGTTCGGCAAGGCCCATCAACCGGCTCGACTTCGTCCCGGAAATTTGCGAGCCAGCTCCAAATTCCGGGGGGAAACAGGGATGGATTCGACCGACGCCGCCGATCTGATTGCCGAGATCCACGAGGACAGGGCTGAGAACGAGGCCGCCGAAGGCTTTCGAAACCGAGCGGCCCTGCTCATCGCCGTCCTCGCCGCGGTGCTGGCCATCGGCGGCCTCGGCGGCGGCAACGCCACCGACGACATGATCGAGAACAACATCAAGGCGAGCGACACCTGGGCCTTCTACCAGGCCAAGAACGTGCGCCAGACGATGTACAAGATCGAGGCCGAGAAGCTGAAGACCTCGCTCTCGGCCGGGATCGTCCCCGCCGCCGAGCGCGCTTCGGCCGAGGGCCGGCTCAAGGATTACGAGGCGACCATCGCCCGCTACGACAGCGAGCCCGACCCCAACGACCCTTCGAAAGGCGAAGGCAAGAAGGAGCTTTCCGCCCGCGCCAAGGGCTTCGAATCCGCCTTCGAGCAGGCGGCCCGGCGGGACAATAATTTCGATTTCGCCGAAGTGCTTCTCCAGCTCGCCCTGGTGCTGGGGTCCGTGGCGATCCTGGCGGTCAACCGCTGGATCCTGATCCTCTCCGCCGCAATGGGAGCGCTCGGAGCGCTCCTAACCCTGAACGGCTTTTTTCTGCTCGTGTAGCTGTGTGAAACCCCTCTCCCGCTTTCCGCGGGAGAGGAGGGGCCCGCCGCGAAGCGGTGGGAGGTGAGGGTCTGTACCGCGGAGTCGGCGAGACCCTCACCTCCCAAGCCTTCGGCTTAGGCCCCTCCTCTCCCGTCAGGACGGGAGAGGGGGAAAAAGCTAGGGTCTGTCCTGTTCGCACGGAAGCGGTCCACCTCGTCATGCCGGACTTGATCCGGCATCCACCTTTTTCTTTCCGGGGCAGCGACGTGAAGAAGGTG
>DASVTN010000002.1:0-25556 GCA_036387555.1 Allosphingosinicella sp.
GATCCCGGTGACCGAGCCGTCGAGCACGAGACCGCCGCTGTAATCGCCCTGAAGGACGAGCGTGTCGGCGCCGGAGCCGCCGTCGACGTTGTCGTCCGCCGTCAGCGCGCCTCCGAAATAGAAGATGTCGTCGCCGGCATCCCCGCTGAGCGTGTCGTCCCCGCCTTGGCTTGCGTTGAAGACGTCTGCGCTCGCCCCGCCACCTATGGTGTTGTTGCTGCTATCGCCCATCAACCGGTCGCCGGGGCTGGCGACGCCGTTCACCGTGACCGTGACGGTGACCGTGTTGCCGCCGGTTACCGTATACTGGAAGGTGTCGACGGCCGACCGGTTGGCGGCACCCGGTGTGTCGGTGAGCTCGTTGAACTTGCCGTTGGGATCGTAGCTGTAGGTGCCGTCCGAATTGACGATCAGCTTGGCGCCGGAGTTCAGGGTGATCACCTGGCCATCGACGACGGGATTGCCGTTGACGTGTGAGACGGTGATCGGATCGCCTTCGGCGTCCGAATCGGCGCCGGATCCGTTGTTGGCTAACAGGCTTCCGGTCCCGATCGCGTTCTCCGCGGTGGACACGGCGTCCGGCTGGGCGACCGGGGCGTCGGGCTGGGCGCTGACGGTGATCGTGCGGGTGTCCACGTCCTCTTCGTTGGTGGTCTCGCCGCTGACGCCCGGATCGGTCCCGTTGGCGCCCCCATCGTTGGTCGTCACGGTCAGCGTGTCGTTACCGTTGGAATCGGCCTTGGGCGTATAGGTCAGGCCGTTGGTGGCGGACAGCGTCGCGTTCATCTGGTTGAGGGTCGCATGGATGGAGAACAGACTGCCGTCCGCCGCCTCGCCGAAAACGTCGCCCATGACGATGCCGTCCGGCACATCGTAACGGAACTCGAGCGCGCCGTTGCCGACCTGGAACGTGAAGTAAAGCTTGTCGGTCGCCGGATTGGCGTCCGGATCGGATATCGACATTCCGCTGAGCGGCACGTCCACCGAGTCCTCGCTGGTGACAATCGTTCCGCCCAGCGAATTGATCGGCGCGTCGTTGACCCCGGCGATGTTCACCGTGACGATGTTGACGTCGAGGCCGGTCTCGCCCGACCCCTGCCCGCCGCCGGGCGAGCCGTCGGTGAAGCCGACCGCGAGGGGCACCGAGGCCGGCGGGTTGTCGCTGGTGTTGGTGTAGCGGATCGCCTGGATGACCTCGTCCACCAGAGCGCTGGTCGCGATCGCCTGCGAGCTGTTGAAGTTGATGACGATGAGGCCCGGATTGTTCGCCGAGATGGTGGCGAAGATCTGGCCGCCGGTGGTCTTGAGGTTGATCCCGTCGATGGTGAAGTTCGGGCCGGCGACGAGGGTGAACACATCGTCCGTGCTTGCCATCGTGTTGCGGTTGACGCTGAACTGGGCTCCCGCATAGTCGCCGAGGCCGTTGTTGCGGGCATCGAGATCGACGTCGGCGACCGAGCCCGCGGGCAGGATCGCCACGGCGGTCTGCTCGGTGGCGGCGATCGGGCCGCCGGTGGTCAGGACCGGCGAATCGTTCGCCGCCGTCACGTCCACCGTAAGCGTGTTCGGGGAAGCGTCCGTATTGCCGTCGTCGTCGGTGACGGCGAAGGTGATCGTGCCGAGGCCGGAGCCGTTGGCGTTCGGTTCGGCCTTGAAGCTGACCTTGCCGTCGATGAGGTCCTGCGCCGTGTAGGTCTTGGGCAGGGTCTCGAGCACGGGCTCGCCGGCGCCGGCGCTGCCGTCGGAGTCGAAATAGATGCCGCCGCCGGTGACGGCGCTGATCGTGACCGAGGCGAAGGCGCCGTCGGAGTCGGTGAAGCCGAGACCGGGCGCCTTGAGCAGCCGGAAGCCGTCCTCGATCGCGGTGATCGTCGAGCTGGTGCCGGCCGGGGCGTCGGCATTGTCGTCGGCGACGGTGATGGTGGCGACCGCGACGTTGCTCGGCAGGTCGCCGTCGGTGACGGTGATTTCGATCGTCCGCGACGTATTGGTGCCGAGCGCGGTCGGATTTTGGCTCGTGCTGGAGAAGGTGATCTGCTCGATCGCCGCGGCATATTCGGCCTGGGTGCCGGTGCCGGTCAGGATCAGGGTGGTGGGCGTGCTGTTGACCGCGTCGACCGTGATCGATCCCGGCAGCGGCCCGACGACCGCCAGCACGTCGCCCAGGACGGCGTTGGTGATGGTGATCGTCGCGCCTTCCACCTGGTCGCCGGCATCGGCGTCGGTGATCAGCACGTCGGTGTCGGAGATCGCCGCCGCGGCGCCGCCTTCCGTATAGGCGCCGCTATAGCCGGTGCCGTTGGTGTCGCTGTTGAGATCGAGCACGGGCGCGATGTCGGATGCGGCGACGTTGATCGTGAACGTGTTCGCCGTTGCGTCGAGGTCGACGCCGTTGTTGGCGGTGCCTCCATCGTCCTGGACCTGGAAGGTGAAGGTGGGCGAGGTGCCGCCCGAACCCGCGACCGGCTCGTAGGTGAGTTCGTTGGCGTCGAGCTGGTTCTTGGTGATCGTGTCGCCGGCGGCGATGGCGACGCCGTTGAGCTTGATCGTCCCGCTTGAGGGCAGGGTGGTGATCTTCACGCCCGCGAAGCCATGGTTTTCGGGATCGGTCATCCCGGTCGAGAAGTCGGATGCGGTGAAGGTGAGGACGGCATTGTCCATCACGCCATCGCTATTGTTCGCGCCGGAGGGCGCGTCGTTGACCGCGGCGACGGTGATCGTCGCGCTGGCGGTGCCGGTGTCGTTGCCGAGCCCGCCGTCGTTGCCGTCCCCGTCGACCAGGGTGAGCGTGATCGTTCGGTCGCCGGCCGTGGGATTGTCTCCGGAGCTGCTGAACTGGAGCCCGCGGATCAGGGTCTGGATGTTGCCGGCATTGGCGTTCGAATTGAGCGTGATGACGATGTTGCCGCCGCTCGTGTCCAACGTGCCGATCTGGGTGGCGCCCACCGAGACGTTGTTGCTCCCGTCGAGGCCGACGCCGCCGCCGAACACGATCGAATCGCCGTTCGAACCGTTCATCGAGATGGTCAGGCTGCCGCCGTCGAAATTGGCGCTGTCGCCGTCGGTGACGGTGGCGTTGCCGGCGGCGTCGATGTTCACCGCGGAGCCGTTCTCGGTGAAAGTGCCGGTGTCGCCGGTGACCGCTCCGATGACCGGGGCCTGGTTCGGCGTGAAGAAGCCGAAGTCCACCGTGTTGTTGGTGTCGTTGCCGATGCCGTTCGAAGGCTCGGTGTTGTAGGCGAGCCTGATCGGGTCGCTGTAGACGCCGTTGCCGGCCGCCGGATGGGTCTTGCCGTTGCTGTCGTTGGGTTCGTTATTGTCGGGATCCACCGCGCCCGCGATCGCCGCCCGGCCTTGCAGGGCTCCGCCGGCGTTGAAGTTCGATTGGGCGATGTGGACGATATAGTCGCCCGGCGCCAGGCCGACGAAGCTGTAGAGCCCGCCGGCCAGAGTGGTCGTGTTGGCGATCAGCGTGTCCGCGTTGCCGTCGCCGTTCGCGTCGAAGGTCGGGTTGGAGCCTCCCGGCGTGTAGAGGGCGAGAGTCACGCCCTGTACGCCCTCGCCGGAGTCGAACAGGCCGTTCTCGTTCGCGTCGATGAACGCGCGGTCGCCCAGCGCCAGCGTGTCGATCACCGTGATCTCGTTCGCCGTCACCGTGAGGTTCGGAGTTCCGGCATTGCCGTCGTGATCGTAGCTGACGGTGGCGGTGTTGTTGAGGTCCGTGATCAGCTGGTTGGTCTGCGAGGCGATCGTCGAGTTGAAAAAGACGTCGACGGTCTTGCCGGCCGGGAGGGTGCCGACCACCACGGGCGTCAGGGCGAAGGCGGTGGCGCCGACGGAGCCCGGGACCGCCCCATGGGCGTCGCCGCTCGCCGGCAGCCGGCGCTCGCCGACGTTCATGTAGCCGTACATCAGGTCGTCGCCATGGGCGGAGGCATAATCGTCGGCGAGGCCGATCTGGTGGCCGAGCTCGTGCATGATCACGGTGAGGAGGTCGAGCTTGCCCGCGGCCGCTCCGCCCGCGTCCGCGGTGAGGCTGGTGCCGGAGCCGCCGAACTCGCCGTCTTCGCCGGGCGTCGAATCGACGAACCAGCCATAGCCGGCGCCGTCGCTGTCGATGTTGATGACCCCGGCGGTCGAGGAGCCGACATAGATGCCAGCCATGTCGACGATTCCGAACTCGACCGCGCGCATCGCCGCGACCTGCTCCGGGGTCGCGCCCGCGTCGATCCAGCGCTGGATCGCCGCTTCGACGAGCTGGTCGAGCTCGGCGGTCGTCAGCACATTGTCGTCCGCGGCCGGCGCCGGAGGCGTCCCCGCAACGGCTCCGCCGCCCGAGCCGCCGGCGCTTCCGCCGGTCTCGCCGCCGGACTTGCCGCCATTGCCGAGATCGCCGCCGGTGCCGCCGTCCGGAGCGCCCGCGACCACGTCCGGGTCGCGCGGCGGAGCGGAAACCGGGCTGACCTCCAGATCCTCCCAGCCAAGGCCCTGGTTCGGATTGGCCGCCATTGCCGGCACCGGAAGGACGAAGGCTCCGCCCGAGACCAGGCCGTTCACATAGGCGCCGCCCGTGCCGGAGTTGAACGGCCCGCTGGTCAGCGTGTTGCCCTTGCCGATCAGGTAGTTGCTGACCTCGTTGAAGGGATTCGCGGGCCCTGCATAGCCGGGGAGGTAGACCTGGGCGTTGCCCGATACGCGGTGGATCAGGATCGCATCCTGGGCGGTGGAGCCGCCCGAGATGTTGATATTGTTGTTGCTGATGTCGAGGCCCATCTTGCCGAAGTCGGTCGTGGTGCTGGCGCCGCCGATCTGCGCGACGATGCCCCAACCCGCCGTGTCGAAGACTTCGGCGATCGTGTTGTTCTTGATCGTGACCTCGGTGCGGGCGGTTCCGCCGCCGTCCTGGGTCGAGGAGCGCAGCGTGATCCCTGAGGCGCCGTTATAGTCGCGGATCGTGTTGCCTTCGATGCGGAGCGCATAGTTCAGCGTTCCGGTGCCGGCGAACTTAGAGTCGATACCCGCGAAGATGGCTCCGCCGTTCAGCGACGAATAATTGGCCTGGGAGGAGTCGTACGACCCGTTGTTGGTGCCGAAAGTGTTGTTGAGGACGACGCCCTTGATGTCGCCGTTGTTGCCGTTGAACAGCGAGAAGAAGTTCGCGCTGCGCGAGCCCTTGAAGCTGTTGCCTTCCACCAGATAGGTGACGTTGCCGCCGGTGAGGCTGCCGGTGATGTTGAGGCTGCCGCCGCCGTCCAGGGTCGTCACCTGGGTGTTGTGGAACTGGTTGTTCTTGACGGTGATGTTCTGGGTCGTGTCGCCGCTCGAGGAGATCTGGGCGAGGTCGCCGCGCGAGCCGGTGAAGGCGACGCCCTCGATCAGGATGGTGACGTTGCTGGTGCCGCCGCTCTCCAGGTAGAAATCGTCGGTGCCGCTGCTCAGATTGTTGTGGCCGAACACGGCCTGGTCGCCGCCCGGCGTATCCCGGATCGTCAGGTTGAGGCTGTTCGAGCCGTAGACGTAGATGGCGAGCCCCGCCTCGATCGAACCGTCGTTGCCGGCCGCGACCACTCCGATATTGTTGCCCTGGAACAGCGCGGTGCCGGTGAGGCCGGTCGTCAGGGTGTCGATCGCGTTGCCGAAGCGAATCGTGCCTTCGTCGAGCGCGGTGCTGGTGCCGAAATCGCCGCGGAACTCGGAATCGGTGAGGGTGAAGTTGTTCACGCTCTCGCCGCGGATCCCGAAATTGTTCATCGTGCCGGCGTTCGCGCCGATGATCATGTTGGAAAGGGAGACGTTGGAGACGTTCTCCATGTAGATGCCGGTGCCCTGGGTCTGCGCCGCGACGGCGCTGCCCATGTCCGCGCCGCCGATGTTGGCGATGGTGCCGCCCGAGCCCTGGGCCGAGCCCTCGCCTGTGACGACGAACTGCCCGCCTGCGCCGGTGTTCTTCAGGAATACGCCGGTTGTGGTGCCGCCGCCCGAGACGTTGACTTCGTTCAGGGTGATGTTGGCGGTGATGCCGTCGATGTTGATGGCTCGGCCCGTGGTCGAGGTGACGATGTTGCCGGGGCCGGTGGCACCGCTGATCGTCAGCGAGTCCACTCCGACCGTGGTGCTGGTGGCATTGATTCCGGTGCCGCTCGTCGTGTCGATATCGAGCGAGCCTTCCGAGAAGGTGACGTTGGCGCCGGTGGCGCCGCTGTTGATGAAATTGATTGCGTTGACCGTGCCGGTGTTCAGGGTCACGTCGCCGCTGAAGCTGATATTGCCGCTCGAATTGTTGACGACGCGGATTCCGCCTCCGCCGCTGTTGGACGAGATGGCGCCCGTAAAGCTGATCGCGCCGGTCGCATGGCTGGAGATGTCGACCACTTCGTTGCTCGTCGTCTTGGTCACCGACGCGGCGATGGTCACCGCCCCCGTGCCGCCGCTGATCCTCACGCCGTCGTCGCCCGAATCGTTGGTCGCTCCGATATTGCCGCCGTTGATGTTGACCGCATTGGTCGCGGAGACGATGTTGACGCCGGCTCCGCCGGCGCCGTTGACGTTCACCGTGGCGAAGGTGACGGAACCGTTGGCGCCGTTCAGCTCGATGCCGTCGCCCGAAATGGGGTTGGTCCCGGCCGCGCCGCCGCCGATGGTCGCGCTGGCGAAGGTGAAGGTGGAGTTCGACCCGCCGAAAATGTTGATTCCGTCGCCGCCCGCGGCGCCGGCGATAGTCACTGCCCCGCCGCTGAAGGTGCCGGCGCCGGCCGCGTCCAGATTGCTGATGTTGATCGCGTTGCCGGCCCCCGCCGCGACCGTGCCGCTGGTCAGCGACTGGAAGGCGATCCCGCCCGTCCCCATCGTCCCTGTCAGGTTCATTATCTGGCCGGTCGTGGTGGTGATCGAGTTGCCGGTTCCGGTGATGGAGAGCGTGCCGCCGCCGGTAAAGGTGAGGCCGGTGCCGGCGCCGGCGCTGATGTCGAGACCGTTGCCGCCCGCCGCCGGAGTGAAATTGATCGTGCCGCCCGTATTGTTGGTGAGGCTGATCGCGGTGCCCGTGGTCGTCGTGATCGAAGTCGACTGGCCGTTGAAGTTGACCGTGCCGGTGCCGAGCGAATCGACGACGATGCCGCTCGTGGCGGTGGTCGAATGCGTGATGTTGCCGTTGAAGGTGGCGGTGCCGCCGGTGCGGTCCTGGATCTCGACGGAGGTGCCGGTCGCTCCAGTGATCACGCCGCCATAGGTGAGGTTGACGTTGCCGCCCGAACTGGCGGTGCCGCCCCCCGCCGCGCCGAGCAGGATGCCCGTGGCTCCGCCGATGGTGCCGGCCGTGATGGCGACGCTGCCGGTGATGAGGCCGGTGCCGCTCGCGGCGGTGCCGGCGAGCTGGACGCCCTGGGCGGGGCTTCCGCTCGACGTCAGCGAATCGACTGTGACGGCGAGGTTGCCGCCCTGGTCGATGTCGATCGCCTGGCCGGTGCCGGTGAAGCTGACGGCGTTGACGGTCAGGGTGCCGGCGGCGGTGGTGACGCTGCCGTTGCCGTCGGCCATTCCGACGACGCTTGCCCCGTTCGAATCGAGCGTGAAGCCGCGAACGACGTTGTCGGTCGAGAGGGTGACGACGGTGCCGAGGCTCTGGCTGATCACCGCGTTGGTGGTGACGTTGTCGACGCCGCCCGTTCGCTCGGTGCCGCCGATGTTGTGGCCGTTCACCACGAAGCCGACGCCGTCGCCGAGCAGCTTCTGCCCCGCCTCGAGAGTGATTCCGGCGGTGTAGTTGCCGCCGTTGCGGTAGACGAAGATGGTGTCGCCGGCGCCGTCGGCGTCAGCCCCGTTGGTGTTCAGAGGGGTCAGGCTGGTGAACGGCTTCAGGTAGCTGCCGTCCGAGGCCCCGTTCTCTCCGCCATAGGTGTTGTCGACGTACCAGACCTTGTCCGTCACCGTCATGGTGACGATTCCCTCGGTCACGTTGCCGAGGCCCTGGGCGTCCTGGACGTAATATTTGAACGCCGTGATCCCGACGAAGCCGGTGGTGGGGGTGAAGGTGAAGCTGCCGTTGGCGTTGAAGGCGACCGTTCCCTGGGTTCCGGTCGTGTCGACGCTGACCACGGTGAGGCCGGTATTGCCGCCGACGCCGTCGGGATCGACGTCGTTGAGCAGCAGGCCCTGGGCGGCGCCGATCGTGATCGGCGTGTTGCCGGTCAGGCTGAAGGCGTCGTCATAGGCGATCGGAGTGACCTTGACCGAACCGGGGGAGAGGGTGAGGCCGCTGAGAGTGTCGGTGACCGAGACGCTCGTCGCGGGATCGCTGCCGGAATTGGTGATGCGGATCCGGGTGGTGATGACGTCGCCGGGATCGAACTGGCCGTCGCCGTCCTGATCGGTAAAGAGCGAGGACGTACGGGTAGCGGTGATAGTGACGGCCATATTTTAGATCCCCCGAGGGCACAAACCCACTCGCATGCGAGGCACGCGAGTTTCCCGGTTTGCGTGGTGGCACAGATCGGGGGCCACGGCTAGATCGATTAACCCGGATCAGCGGGAAAGTGGCGGAAAACCAACGTTTTTAGGCAAAGACCGGATATTATTCGCGGAAAGCGGTTTCGCTTAGCTTGGTGATCGGGCTCAGGATGTAGTTGAGGATGGTGCGCTTGTCGCCGAGCAGGCTGACGTCCGCCACCATTCCGGTCCCGATCGGAAGCGGCCGCCCGTTGCGCTCCAGCGCCTTCTTCGCCGTCCGCACCTGGACCGTGTAGAAGCTCTCGCCGGTCTTCTCGTTGACGGTCGCGTCCGGCGAGATGGCGCTGACCACCCCGTCTAGGGAGCCGTAGATGGAAGGATCGTAGGCGGTGATGCTGACCTTCGCCTTCTGGCCCATCCGCACCCAGGCGATGTCCTGCGGCCGAACCTGGGTCTCGACCAGCAGGGTCTCCTCGGAAGGCACGATCTCGACCAGGGGTGCGCCCGGGCCGACGGCGCCTCCGACCGTGGTGATGAGGACCCGGTTGACCCTTCCGGGAAGCGGCGCCCGGACGACGGTCCGCTCGGACCGCTCGGCGAGCGCGGGCAGGGTCGCCCGCCGGGCCGAATATTCCGCCTGGGCGGTGGCGAGCTCGTTGGCGGCGACCGAGCGCCAGTCCTGGCGCTGCTGGTTGAGCGAGGACTGGGCCTCGGCGACCGCCGAGCGGGCGCGCGAAATGGCGGCGGCGGCGGCGGCGGCCTCGCTGACCGCGACCGCATGGGCGCTTTCCGCCTGCATCAGCGACAGCCTCGGCTCGATTCCGCGCTCCACCATCGGCCGGATCAGGTTGAGCTCCTGGCGCCGGGCGTCGCGCGCCGTGACCCGGGCGTCGTAGGCGGCCTGCGCCTCCTGGACGGCGCGGTTGGCCTGGGCGACCCGCGCCTGGCCGGCGGCGATCACGCTCCCAAGCTCCTGCATCCGGGAGGCGTGGAGCGAGCGCTCGATCATCAGCTGGCTCGCCGCCGCCTGGTCGGCGGGCGCCGGATAGGAGGGCTCGCGGCCGGCGACTTCGGCCGAGAGGCGGGCGATCTTCATCCCGAGCGCGTTGGCCGAGGCCTCGCCGCTGCCCAGCTCCGCGCCCGAGGCGGTGCGGTCGAGCCGGACGAGCTCCTGGCCCGCGGTGACCTGCTGCCCCGTCCTGACGTTGATCGCCTCGATGACTCCGCCTTCGAGGTTGGAGACGACCTGAAGCTGGGAAGTGGCGATCACGCGCCCCTGCCCGCGCACCGTCCGGTCGAGCTCGGTCAGCGCCGCCCAGGCGATGAAGATGACGAAGAAGCCGATGATCACCCACAAGAGCACGTTCGACGCCGTCCGCGGCTTGATCCGGTCGGTCAGGTCCTCGATGTGGGTGTGCTCGTTCATCGCTCAGGCCGCCTTGGTCGGCGGCGTCTGCTGCCGCGTGATCTGCTTGAGCACCTCGTCGCGCGGTCCGTCCAGCGCCACCTTGCCCTTCTCGATCAGCATGATCCGGCTCACCAGCGCCAGCAAGGGCGGCCGATGGGTGATGAGGACGAGGGTGCGGTCCCTCAGCTCCTCCCGGAGCCGGTGGATCAGGGCCGTCTCGGTCTGCGCGTCCATCGCGCTGGTCGGCTCGTCGAAGACGAGGACCGGCGGCCGCCCGGCGAGCGCACGGGCGAGCGCGATCGACTGGCGCTGGCCTCCCGAAAGGCCTTCGCCGCGGTCCGCGAGCCTCAGGTCGTAGCCGTTGGCGATCGCTCCCATGAAGCTGTGGGTCCCGGAAAGCTCCGAGGCGCGGAGCAGCTCCTCGTCGTCGACATGGCCCCGGGCGAGGCCGATATTCTCGCGCACGGAGCCGGTCAGCAGGACGCTCTCCTGAAGCGCCGCGCCGATGTAGCGGCGCATCTCCAGCGGATCGAGCTGGCGGATGTCGGTGCCGTCGACCATCACCAGCCCCTCTTCGGGCGGGTAGAGGCCGAGGATCAGCCGGGCGATGGTCGATTTCCCCGAACCTACGCGCCCGAGCAGGGCGACATGCTCGCCCGGCTGGATCGTGAAGTTCAGGTCCTCCAGAGTCTTCTCGGGAGCGCCCGGATAGCGGAAGCTGACGTTCCGGAACTCGATCCGGCCCTTCAGCCCGGCGAGCTTCAGCCCCTCGCCCTCCGGTCCCTCCGGAGGCAGGTTCATCATCTCGTTGAGCTGGCGGTAGGCGGTCCGGGTGGTCGTCATCCGCGACAGCAGCTGCGAGATCTGCGCGAGCGGAGCGACGGCCCGGCCGGCGAGGATCGAGCAGGCGATGAGCCCGCCCATGGTCAGGTCCTGGGTCGCGATCATGCCCACTCCGACGATCACCACGCCCGCGTAGGAGATGGTCCCGGCCGAAGTCGCCGTGGTGATGCCGATGCTCGCGATCAGCCTCTGCCTCAGCGAGCTGTCGGCATGGCTCTCCATCGCCTTGTCCCAGCGCTGCGCGAGGAGCGGGCCTGCGCCCGCGGCCTTGACCGTCTCCAGCCCGCCGATCGTCTCCACCAGAACCGACTGCTTGAGCATGCCCTCGCTCATCGCCTTGGCCGAGAGCCGGTCCATCGCCGGCTGGGTGAGCGCCCCGACGATGATCACCAGCGGCACCATGATCGCGGGCACCAGCGCCACCCAGCCGCCGATGATCGCGATGACGCCGATCGTCAGGAAGATGAAGGGCAGGTCGACCACCGCGGTGAGAGTGGCGGAAGTGAAGAAGTCGCGAAGCGCCTCGAGCTCGCGCATCAGGCTTGTCAGCGACCCCGTCGAGCCCTTCTTGAGATCGAGCCGGAGGCGAAGCAGCCGTTCGAACAGGGTCTCCCCGACCTCGCGGTCGATCGAGGCTCCGGCGATGTCGACGAAATAGGCCCTGAGCAGCTTCAGGATGAAGTCGAAGACGATGACGATGGCGAGGCCGATCGACAGCGCCACCAGCGAGGAGGTGGCGTTGTTCGGAACCACCCGGTCGTAGACCGTCATCGTGTAGAGCGATGTCAGAAGCCCGAAGATATTGATCAGCACCGCCGCGAGCGCGACCTTCGTATAGACGCCGCGGTTGCGGCGCATCGGCTCCATCAGCCACGCCGCGAACCGGGGTTCCGAGGCCGGCTTGATCTCGTTCTCGCTACTCATCCTGGCCTCCGACTCGGGCGGGATCGATGCCGAGCGAATCGAGCAGGTGGCCGGTGCGCGACAGCAGCACGTAACGCGAGGCGTCGAGCTCGCTCAAGGTCCGGATGAAGGCGGTCGCGGTCTCGAAATAGGCGTCCTCGGCCGCGACCACGTCGAACAGGTTGCCGCGCGAGTTGATGAACCGCTCGATGAGGACGTCGCGCGACTGGCGGCTGGCGAGGTAGCTCGCCTGCAGGGCCCGCAACTGCTCCTCGAGCGCCTGCACGTCGGACCAGGCGATGGCCGCGTCGCGCGAGGCTTCGTCGCGGACCCGGGCGGCTCGGGCGTCGGCGGAGCGGGCGCGCGCCTGCGCCTGGGCGACCCGCGCCTCGGTGCCTCCGAACAGCCGCTGGCGAAGCGTGACCCGGCCGCGGATGTCGTAGTCGCGGTCGTTCTCGAAGACGCCGTAGCGCCCGGCATCGATCCCGGCGCTGATCTGGGGCATCCGGTCGGCCTTCGACGCCCTCGCCTCCCGCCGGGCGGAATCGGCCATCGCCTGGGCGGAGCGCGCCGCCGGAGTGCTCATCGCCGCGAGCGCCGCGGCGTCGCGCGTGAGTCTCGGGGTGAGCGGCACCGGCGCCCGCTCCAGAAAGGCGGGCGGCGGCGTTCCGATGAGCTCGGTGAAGCGGGCCTCCGCGTTGGACAGCTGCCGCCGGAACCCCGCAAGCCGGGTCTGGGCGGAGGCGAGATAGCTTTCGACCCGCGCCGTGTCGCCCGGCGCGGAGACTCCCTGGCGAACCCTCTCCTCGACCGCCTCGCGAAGCTCCTGCTGGTTCGACACGAACGATTCGCTCAGCGCCACCAGCGCCCGGTAGGCGAAGACGTCGTACCAGGAAGCCACGGCGTTGAGCGCGATCCGGTCGGCGCTCGCTTCCGCCTCGGCGGCGGCGGCGCGAAGCCGGGCTCCGGCCGCCAGGACCCGGCTGGCGCTCGCGCCGAAGTCGAAGACGTTCTGGTTCACGTTCAGGATGGCGTCCGTCCGCTGCGCGGCGCGCGAGCGTTCGATGATGTTTTGCGGATCTTCGGAGAAGTCCCGGGCGATGACCTTGTACGAGGAAACGCTCAGATCGATCGAGGGCAGGCGCCGTTCCCGCGCCTCGTCGACGACCGCCTCGGCCTCCGCGCTCGTCGCCCTCGCCTCCTGGGTCGCCGGATGCCGCTCGACCGCGGTGGCGACGACGGCGCGGAAAGCCTCGGGCGCCGCCTGGCTTCGAGCCATCTGGAGGATCGGATCCTTGCCCGGATCGATGTTGAGCGGATCGTGGGTCGGGCCGGGCAGAGTCGGTGTGCGCGATCCGGCGAGCGGCGGCGTCTGGATGGTCGACGGCCTCGTCTGGACGAGAGACGACGGCGGGCCCGAGACGGGCCTCTGCGTCGGCGCGACGTGCGAGGGCAGCGGCGGCGGGCCGGCGTCGGGGATGTAGGGCGGCGTCGGAGTGGGCGGGGGCGGAGTGCTGGTCGTCGGCGAGCTCGTCGAGGGCGCCTGAGCGAGCGCCGCCGCGCCCGCGACGAGCGACAGCGCGCCGACCAGCGCTCCCTTCTTCAACCCCAGCATCGTCTTTTCGGAACCCTCTGCCTTCGGTCCTTACCCACGTTGAACGGACGAGACTAGGAAAACCTGCACGGTCAAGGGATTGGCGCGGCGCTGCGACGCCGCCTGCGGGCCTAGTTCCCGTCCGGCGGGAAGCGCGCGAGGCAGGCGAAGTTCGGCGCTTCCTCGCCGCCGATGACGGTTTCCCCCGCCACGTCCACCCAGACATGGGCCGAGAGTCCGGTCTCGTCCCGCTTCGCCCCGTAAAGGAGGACGGAGCGTATCCCGCGGCGGCGAAGCATCCAGTGGAGCGCCAGCCCCTTCTGGAAGCAGACCGCCCTCCAGGGCACCCGGCTTGCCCAGGCCTTCACCGCCGAGCGCACCCGGCGGATGATCTCGGCATCCGCCGGCGCCGTCTTTCGAACCGGCGCCGAAGCGGCGGCCGCGACCCGTCGGAACGGCAGCAGGGCGATCGCCAGCGACGCCAGCGCAAGCGCCGCAAGCGCCTCCGCCAGCATCAGCCAGTCGGAGGGGCGCAGCCGTGCGCGTGGAGGTCTGGCGAGTGGAGCGGCCATGGCGCCGGCGTTACAGGATGGCCCGCGAACGTGGCAACTATTGTTCAGGCGCGACGTCATCGCCTAGGAGGTGCGCTCCCCAGCGAAAGCAGCTCCCGGCGTGCACCTGCCTCCCGAATTCCAGCTCGTCGCCGCCTGCTGCCGCTGGCCGCCGTCGCCGGACCGGGACGCAGCCTTGGCCGACGCCGCGGCCGGAGCGGTCGACTGGGCGCTGGTCCTGCGCATCGCGGAGCGGCACCGGGTGGAAGGGCTGGTCTGGAACGCGCTCAGCCAATCCGCGGCGCCGGTTCCGGAGGAGGTCGGCGAGCGCCTGCAGGCCGCCGCCGCCCGGATCGTCCGCCAGAACCTGGTCCTGACCGGGGAATCGCTTCGCCTGACGGCGCTCCTCGACCGGGCCGACGTCCGCCACCTGTTCGTCAAGGGGGTCACCCTGGGAGCGCTCGCCTACGGCTCGATCGGCCTGAAGATGGGCTGGGACATCGACCTGCTCGTGCCGCCGGAGTCGGTCGAGGCGGCGGCGGCGGTGCTGGAATCGGCGGGCTACCGCCTCGCCCTTCCCACCGGGCCGAACGCCCGCGAGCGGCTCGGCCTTTGGCACCGGCACTGGAAGGAATCGGTCTGGGCGAGGCCGGAGGGCAACCTCACCGTCGAGCTTCACTCGAGGCTCAACGACAATCCGATGCTTCTGCCCCGGACAGGCCCCGGATCGTCCCTCCAGCAGGTCGAGGTGTCGAAGGGGCGCTCGCTCGCCACTCTGCGCGCGGACGAACTCTTCGCCTATCTCTGCGTCCACGGCGCCTCCAGCGCCTGGTTCCGCCTGAAGTGGATCGCCGACGTCGGCGCGCTGCTCGGCGCCAGCCCGCCGGCGGAGATCGAGCGGCTCTATCGCCGGGCTCAGGCGCTCGGCGCCGGCCGGGCGCCCGCCCAGGCGCTGCTGCTGTGCGAACGCCTCTTCGGCACCGGGCTGCCGCCGGCGCTGGCCGCCGAGCTGCGCTCCGACCCGGTAAACCGCTGGCTGGTCGCCGTCAGCCTGCGCAAGCTCGCCGGCCGGACCCTCACCGCCGAGCTCGACGAGAAGCTGCTCGGCACCGGCACGATCCACCTCATGCAATTCGCCTTGCTTCCCGGCCTCAAGTTCAAGTTGGCCGAGCTGCGCCGCCAGCTGGTCAACCCCGCCGACCGGGTCGCCGTCCCGCTGCCGAGCGCGCTGGGCTTCCTCTACCCTCTGGTCGCGATGAAAAGACTTCTCGGGCGCCAGAGCCGCTGACGGATCGAGCGAAAGCAAGGTGGCGGAGCGGGAGGGATTCGAACCCTCGATACGCTTTTGACGTATACTCACTTTCCAGGCGAGCGCCTTCGACCACTCGGCCACCGCTCCGCATGCCTTGGAGGCGGTTCCTCTAGGGGCAGGGGGCGATCAGGGCAAGCCGGCGGCGAACCGGTCCATCGCCTTTGCCAGATCGACGTCCTTTCGGGTGACCCCGCCCGCGCTGTGGGTGCTGAGCGCGACCGCGACCTTGTTCCAGCTGTTCGACCAGTCCGGATGATGATCCGCCTTCTCCGCCGCGATAGCGACTCGGGCCATGAAGCCGAAGGCTTCGCCGAAGTCGGCGAAGGCGAAGTCGCGGCGAATCGCCCGTTCCGCCTCCTCGTAGCGCCACCCCGGCAATCCCTGGAGCGCCGCACCCCTCTCCTCGTCGCTAAGCGTCATTGTCTATCCTCTTCATTCCCTTCTATGTCGCGCAGGTGAGCGGGGAGCGTCAAACCCTTGCGCCGGATGCGGCGGAGATAGAGCGGCTTGCCGAAGCCGCGATCGAGCGCATGCCGGAGGCTTTCCGCCGCCATCTCGAGGGGGTGGTGCTCAGGATCGAGGACTTCGCCGACGAGGAGGTGCTGGCCGAGCTCGGGATCGAGGATGCGTTCGAGCTTACCGGCCTCTATACCGGCCGCCCGATCGGAGAACGCTCCTCGATGCTCTCGGGCGAGCTTCCGGCCATGATCCACCTCTACCGCCGGCCGCTGCTCGACGAATGGGCCGAAACGGGCGTCGGCCTCGAAGCTCTGATCACCCATGTCATCGTCCACGAAGCCGGCCATCATTTCGGCTTTTCCGACGCCGACATGCACGCCATCGAAGAGGCGGCGGGTTGAGCCTGCTCGAGCTGCGCTCCGTCGCCTGCGTCCGAGGCGGCCGGCGGCTCTTCGAAGGAATCGACCTCATTGTGGAGCCGGGCGCCGCGGCCCTCGTCACCGGGCCGAACGGAGCCGGCAAATCCAGCCTGATCCGGCTCGCCGCGGGCCTGCTTCGCCAATCCGCCGGCGCGGTCGTTCGCCACGGGCGAGTGGCGCTTGCGGACGAGGCGCTCGCGCTCGACCCGAAGCTGGGACTTGCGCCCGCGCTCGGTTTCTGGAGCCGGCTCGATGGAACGGGCCCGGCGGAGGCGATGGCCGCGATGGGCCTGACGCAGCTCGCCGACGTGCCCGTCCGGATGCTGTCCACCGGCCAGCGGAAGCGGGCGGCGCTGGCGCGGGTGCTGGCGAGCGGGGCTTCCCTGTGGCTTCTCGACGAACCGGCAAACGGGCTCGACGGCGACGGGCAGTCGAGGCTGGAAGCGGCGATCGCCTCCCACCGCGCCGGCGGCGGCGCCGTTCTCGCCGCCTCGCATCAGCCGCTCGCCCTGCCGGGCGCGGCGCGGGTGGCGCTCGGATGAGGGCGCTGGTCGGGCGCGAGCTGCGGCTGGCCGCTTCCGGCGGAAACGCTCTGCTGCCGCTCATTTTCTTCCTGCTCGTCGCGACCCTCTTCCCCTTCGCCATAGGCCCCGACGCTCCGCTCCTCGCCCGGACCGGCGGCGGCGCCCTGTGGGTGGCGGCGCTGCTCGCCGCGCTGCTTCCGGTCGACCGGCTGATCGAGCCGGATCGCGCCTCGGGCGTGCTCGACCAGCTCGCCCTCCGCGGCGCGAGCGAGGAGAAAGTGGCCGCGGCCAAGCTCGCCGGCCACTGGCTTAGCTTCGGTCCGCCGCTCATGCTGGCCGCGGTGCCCGCGGCGGGCCTGATGAAGCTGCCCGCGCCGGCGCTCGTCCGGCTCGAGCTCGGCCTCCTCGCCGGCACGCCCGGCCTTGCGGCGCTGACCCTGATCGTCGCCGCTTTGACTTCCGGCCTGCGCACCGGCGGCGCTCTCGCGGGGCTTCTGATGCTTCCGCTGGCGGTGCCGATCCTGATCTTCGGAGCCGGGCTTACGGAGCCGAACGGAAACGCCGGAGCGCTCAGGCTTCTCGCGGCCGCCTCCCTCCTTCTGGTCGCGGTCGCGCCCTTCGCCGCCGGTGCGGCGATTCGGGCGGCCCGGGATTAAATCGTCATCCCGGCGAAAGCCGGGACCTCAGGACAAGAAGTCTCGGCGGGCCGGCCCGAAACCCCGCTTCCGCCGGGGTGACGGCTAGTCCCGCGACCACCTCGCGAAGATGGCGGTCGGAAGCAGCAATCCCCGCGCTTCCTCGCGGACGGCCATGTCGCCGCATTCGATCCTGCCGCCGAGATCGCCCAGCGCCTGGCGAAGCAGCTCGCCGATCGCCAGCGCCGACATGCGCACCGCATAGACGGTGAGCACCAGGAAGCGGCTGTCGGCGTCGAGCAGCCGCCGGCAATCCGAAATCAGGCCCGGCAGCCCTTCCTCAAGCTTCCAGACCTCGCCCTCCGGCCCGCGGCCGTATTTCGGCGGATCGAGGATGATCCCGTCGTAGCGGCGGCCGCGCCTCACCTCGCGCGCGACGAATTTCGCCGCGTCGTCGACAAGCCAGCGGAGCGGCCGCTCGGCGAGCCCGGAGCGTCGGGCATTCTCCTTCCCCGCCTCGACCGATTTCTTCGATGCATCGACATGGGTCATCCGAGCGCCGGCGGCCGCCATCGCCAGGGTCCCGACGCCGGTATAGCCGAACAGGTTCAGGGCTTCGCTGCCCTCCCCGAGCCGGCCGCGCATCCACGCCCATTGCGGCGCCATGTCCGGGAAGAAGGCCAGATGCCGGAAGGGAGTCGCCTGGGCCCGGAAGCGCACCTCCTCCCAGACCAGCTCCCAGCCGTCGCGCGGCACCGGCCGGGCGAAGACCCAGCGGCCGCCGCCCTCCTCGTCCGAGCCCGGGACGAACTCCGCGTCGAATTCCCAGTCGGATGAGGCGGGCGCCCACATCGCCTGAGGCTCGGGCCGGACGAAGCGGTAACGGCCATAGCGCTCGAGCTTGCGGCCGTGGCCGCTGTCGACCAGGCCGTAATCGGCCCAGGGTTCGGCGACGAGCGTCGAGGCCGCGGTCTCGCGGTTCCCCATCATCCCGGCGGAAGCCGGGACCTCAGGCCGAAAGGTCACCGCGGGTCTCGCCGGGGCCCCGGCTTCCGCCGGGATGACGAAGGCATCACGCCGCCCTCACGGCGGGGAAGCCGATCGTCGCCCGGGCGCGGGGACCCGCCAGCATCTTGCGTCCCGCCTCCCGGACCTGGTCGGCCGCCACCGCCTCGAGTTCCGCGATCACTTCGGCCGGCTCCACCAAGCGGCCGTAGACGGCGAGCTGGCGAGCGACGTAATGGGCCTGGCCCCAGGGGCTCTCCATCGACATCAGCAGGCCCGCGCGCGCCTGCGTGCGCACCCTGTCGACCTCGCGCTGGGTGAGCGTTTCGACGGTCTCGCCGATGATTTCCTCGATGAGCTGCGCGGCGGAGGCGGATTCGCGCCGCGCCGTCGCCGCATAGACGTAGAACAGCCCAGCATCGGCATAGGGATGGAGGTGGGAATAGACCGAGTAAGCGAGGCCGCGGTCCTCGCGCACCTTCTGGAAGAGGCGGGAGGACATGCCGCCGCCGACGATGTCGGAGAACATCCGGGCGGCGAAATAATCGGGATCGAGCTGGGCCGGGCCCGGGAAGCCGAGGGCGAGATGCGCCTGGTCCGGGGCCGACCGGCCGACCCGGGTGCCGCCGGTGAAGCGGGCGGGCTCGGACGGCTCGATCGTTCCCGAAGGAAGCCGCGCTAGACGGGCCTCGGCCAGATCCACCAGCCGCTCGTGCTCCACCTTGCCCGCGGCGACGAGGGCGACGCTGCCGGCGCGATAGCGGCCGCGCCGCCAGTCGTGGAGATCCTCGACGGCGATCGCGTCGATGCTGGCTTCATGGCCGAGAACGGAGCGCCCCAGCGGCTGATCGTCGAACGCGGCCGCCCACAGATCGTCGAAGATGATGTCGGAAGGCGTGTCCCGGGCCTCGCCGAGCTCCTGGAGAACGACGTCCTTCTCGCGCTCCAGGTCGGTCTCGACGAAGTGGGGGTTCAGGATGAGATCAGTGACCAGCTCTACGCCGAGCGGAACGTGCTCCGCCAGGACTGAAGCCATGAAGTTGGTCGCGTCGCGCCCGGTGCTTGCGTTGAGATCCCCGCCGACGTCCTCGATCGCTTCGCTGATCTCGCGGGCCGAGCGCCCGCCGGCGCCTTTGAACACCATATGTTCGAACAGATGGGCGATGCCGTTGAGGCGCGCCGGCTCGTGCCTCGATCCCGCCTCCGCGTACAGGCCGACGGCGGCCGTCTCGAGGGCGGGCATCTCGCGGCTGGCGACCTTGACGCCGTTGGGCAGGATGGTGAGCTGCATGGTCAGGCGCAGTTAGGGTGTCCGGCCGGTGCGGGCAAGTTGGAGGGCCCGGCGCAGTCCAATCCTCCCCGCCATTTGCCCGGGGAGGGGGACCAGGCGAAGTCCGGTGGAGGGGCTCTTCAGGCTCCGAGGACCCCTCCACCGGAAATCCGGGGGCAGGGTTCAGGCCGGCACCGCATTACGCCGACGGCTGCCCTTTCCCGCGCTTGCGCAGCGCAAGCAGGTAGATCGCCGCCGCCGCCGCCGCGAAGAAGAACCACTGGAAGGCGTAAGCCAGGCTGTTGTTGGGCGCCTCGGCGGCCGGCGGAGCGCTCGCCAGGAGGCCGGGTGCGGGGCGCTCGGAGACGATCATCGGCCGCGGCGGGGGCGATTTGCCCGTCAGCCGCTCGAACAGGCCGCCCGAGCGGGGCTCCGGCACGATCCTTCCCGACACCTCCCCGCCCTTCCAGGACGGCTTCGCCCTGGGATCGGTGGAAACGCCCATGTCGGCGGCGAAGCCGGGGCCTTCGACGCCGGTGCGGCAATTGGCGATGAGCCGGGTGCCGCCCCGGCCCGACGCGGCCTTGCCCCCGGTGGTCCGCCAGTCCGTCACTTCCAGGCAGAAGGCGGTTGCCCGCCGGTAGAGCAGGGATTCGTCGACCGCGGCCGCGGGCGGAAGGGCCATTGCCGGAAGCGTCAGGTTTCGCTCGTATCGGACTTGCAGGGCCGCCTTCTCGTCGGCTCGGCGCAGCTGCCAGAAGCCGAGCGCGATCATCGTCGCGACCGCCGCGGCGACGAGGATCGTCGGGATGATCGGAAAGCGCATCAGCGTTTCCGCCGGACGAAGCGGTCAAACGCCAGCGCGTAACCGAGGGCCACGACCAGGATCAGGACGAACCATGGCGCCGCACTCATCCAGCCGCCGCCCGCAGCTTCGAGCGCCGCGACGGAGCGGCCGATCAGCCAGGCGATGATCCCGCCCACGGCGAGCAGCGAAAGCAGCCGGGCGGCCATCATTGCGAGATTCGCCCTTCGCGGGCGCGATGCCGGTATTCAAGGGCCAGCAGCAGCCCTTTCGCCAGGCGCAGCGACCCGACGACCAGGACCGCCGTAAGCGGCAGCCAGAGGAGTGCGTGGACCCAGAAAGGCGGCTCGGCGGAGAGCTCCAGCCACACGGCTAGTGCGGTGACCAGTCCTCCGACGATCAGGATCAGGAACGCGGCCGGGCCGTCGCCGACGTTGAACCCGGCGAAATCGAGGCCGCAGGCGCGGCATTTGGGAGTGAAGCCCGCCAGACCCTTGTACAGGGTGCGGGCGGAGCAGCGCGGGCAGAAGCCGCGAAGGGCGACGGCGGCGGGGGTGGGCTCCTTCACCTGCTCGTCACCCCGGCGAAAGCCGGGGCCCCGGTTCGCAGAGTCACAGCCCTTCTCCCCGAGATACCGGCTTGCGCCGGTATGACGGCTGCGCCTTGATCCTCCTACCCGTGATATTCGGCGCCCCAGCCGCCCCAGACGTAGATGCAGATGAACAGGAACAGCCACACCACGTCGACGAAGTGCCAGTACCAGGCGGCCGCCTCGAAGCCGAAATGCTGCTTCGGGGTGAAGTGGCCCTTATAGGCCCGCACCAGGCAGACGATCAGGAAGATGGTCCCGACGATGACATGGAAACCGTGGAAGCCGGTCGCCATGAAGAAGGTCGAAGTGTAGATATTGTCCTTAAAGCCGAACGGCGCATGGGCATATTCATAGGCCTGGATGCCGGTGAACAGCAGGCCGAGACCGATCGTCGCCCACAGCCCCTTGATCAGCCCGTCGCGGTCGCCGTGGATGAGGGCGTGGTGCGCCCAGGTCACCGTCGTTCCCGAGCAGAGCAGGATCAAGGTGTTGAGCAGCGGGTAGCCGAACGGGTCGAGGACCTCCATTCCCTTGGGGGGCCAGGTGCCGCCGACGGACTCGACCCCCGGCGGAAACAAAGCGGCGTTGAAATAGGCCCAGAACCAGGCGAGGAAGAACATCACCTCCGAGGCGATGAAGAGGATCATCCCGTAGCGAAGGTGGAGCTGGACGACCGGCGTGTGATCGCCGGCATGGGCTTCCTTGATCACCTCGGCCCACCAGGCGAACATGGTGAAGAGGACCCCCACGAGCCCCGCCCCGAGCACTATCGCCCCGCCCGTCACTCCGTGCATCCACATGACCATTCCGCCGAACAGGACGAGCCCGGCGAAGGAGCCGGTGATCGGCCAGATGCTCGGGTTCACGAGGTGATAGGGGTGGTTCTTCGCTCCGGCCATCGATCGTCCTTTGTTTGCCGTCCGCTTCTCGTCATCCCGGCGCAAGCCGGGACCTCAGCGAGATGGAGGCGCCGGGCCTATCATCCCTGAGATCCCGGCTTTCGCCGGGATGACGTGCCCTCTAGCTTCCCTCCGCGCCCGAATCCACCGGGTAAAAGGTGTAGCTCAAAGTGATTTCGCTGATCCCCTTCGCGTCCGGGTCCCTGAGGATCGCGGGGTCGACGAAGAAGATCACCGGCATGCGCACCGCCTCGCCCGGCTTGAGCACCTGCTCGGTGAAGCAGAAGCACTGGATCTTGCTGAAATACTTGCCCGCCTGGACGGGGGTGACGTTGAAGGTCGCCGTTCCCTTGACCGGCCGCGCGGAGAGGTTCCTGGCGGTGTAGAAGGCCATTTCGCGCTCGCCGATGGTCACGATCTCGCGGGCCTTCTCGGGGCTGAAGCGCCAGGGCAAGGCGGGCGAGATATTGGCGTCGAAGCGGACGGCGACCTCCTTGCCCGCGACAGGGCCGGGCGCGGCTTCGGCGCGCTGGGTGGTGCCGTCGATCCCGGTCACCTGGCAGAAGAGGCGGTAGAGCGGCACGCTGGCGAAGGCGAGCCCGACCATGGCCAGCACCAGCAGGCCGGCATAGGCCGCGGTGCGGCCGTTGCGGCGCGCGAGGTCGGTCACCGAAGCATGCCCATCTTGGCGATGGTGATCGCGTAGACGAGCACCACGAATGCGCCGAGCAGTAGCGCCATGATGATCGCGCGCGCCTTCTGCCGGCGCCGGATCTCCTCGTCGCGCGGATCGGTCATGCCGCGATCCACCGGTCAAGCACGAGCGCGCCGAACAGGGCGAATAGGTAGAGGATCGAATAAGCGAAGAGTTGCTTCTCCGGCTTCATCGCCTCCGGTTCGCTCGCCCGGTTACCGAGGACCCGCAAGGCGAGCACGAGAAAGGCCAGGCTGAGCGCCGCGGCGGCGATCCCGTAAATGGCTCCCGCCAGCCCGAGCGGCCAGGGCGCGACCGCCGCGGCGGCCATCGGAAGGGTGTAGAGCGCGATCTGCTGCCGGGTCGCCTTGGCTCCGGACACCACCGGCAGCATCGGCACGCCCGCCGCCGCGTAATCGGAGCGGACGAACAGCGACAGCGCCCAGAAGTGCGGCGGGGTCCAAAGAAAGATCAGGGTGAAGAGGAGGACGGGGAGCAGGGTGACGTCGCCGGTCGCCGCCGCCCAGCCGATGACGGGCGGAAAGGCGCCGGCGGCGCCGCCGATGACGATGTTCTGGGGCGTCCGCCGCTTCAGCCAGATCGTGTAGACGAGGACGTAGAAAAGGATCGAGACGGCGAGGATGCCCGCCGCCAGCCAGTTGGCCGCGAGGCCCATCAGCAGCACCGAGAAGAAGGCGAGGCCCACTCCGAAGTGGAGCGCGGTCTGCCGGTCCAGGCGCCCCGCCGGCAGCGGCCGGCCCGCCGTCCGCTTCATCAGCGCGTCGAGATCCGCCTCGTACCACATGTTGAGGGCGGCGGCCGCGCCGGCCCCGAGGGCGATGCACAGGATCGCGGTGAAGCCGAGCACCGGATGGACCGGCGCCGGCGCGGCGAGCATGCCGCAAAGCCCCGTGAAGACGACGAGGCTCATCACCCGCGGCTTGGTCAAGGCGAGCAGGTCCCGCCAGTCGGCGGGGAGAGCGGTGTCGGCGGTTGCGGTCACTGTGGTCATATGTTCCTCCCCTCCCCTTCGGGGGAGGGGCCGGGGGTGGGGGTTGTGAAAGGACAGGACAGACTCGACGTGCCCCACCCCAACCCCTCCCCTGAAGGGGAGGGGCTTAGTCGCGTCAGTCCACCTTCGGCAGGGTCGAGAACTGGTGGAAGGGCGGCGGGCTCGACAGGGTCCATTCGAGCGTCGTCGCGCCTTCGCCCCAATAATTGGCCTCCGCCTTGCGCCCGGCCATCAGCGACCAGAAGATGTTGATGAAGAAGAGCGCCATCGAGGCCGCGACCAGGTAGAAGCCCATGCTCGCGATCTCGTTCCAATAGCCATAGGCATCCGCATAATCCGGGACGCGCCGCTGCATGCCCTGAAGGCCCAGGAAGTGCATCGGGAAGAACAGGATGTTCACGCCGACGAAGAACGTCCAGAAGTGGAGCTGGCCGAGCAGCTCGCTGTACATCTTCCCGAACATCTTCCCGAACCAGTAATACCAGCCCGCGAACAGCGAGAAGACGGCGCCGAGCGACAGCACGTAGTGGAAGTGGGCGACCACATAGTAGGTGTCGTGGACGTTGTTGTCGATGCCGCCGTTGGCGAGCACCACGCCGGTGACGCCGCCGACCGTGAACATGAAGATGAAGCCTAAAGCCCACATCATCGGCGTCTGGAAGCTAAGCGAGCCGCCCCACATGGTCGCGATCCACGAGAAGATCTTGATGCCGGTGGGCACCGCGATCACCATCGTCGCCGCGGTGAAGTACATCTTGGTGTTCACGTCCATGCCGACGGTGAACATGTGGTGCGCCCACACCACGAAGCCGATCACGCCGATCGCGACCATGGCGTAGGCCATGCCGAGATAGCCGAAGACCGGCTTGCGGCTGAACGTGGCGATCACCTGGCTGACCATGCCGAAGCCCGGCAGGATCATGATGTACACTTCGGGGTGGCCGAAGAACCAGAAGAGGTGCTGGTAGAGGATCGGATCGCCGCCGCCGGCCGCGTCGAAGAAGTGCGTGCCGAAATTACGGTCGGTGAGCAGCATGGTGATCGCGCCGGCCAGAACCGGAAGCGAAAGGAGGAGCAGGAAGGCGGTGACCAGCACCGACCACACGAACAGCGGCATCTTGTGCAGGGTCATCCCCGGCGCGCGCATGTTGAAGATGGTGGTGATGAAGTTGATCGCGCCCAGGATCGACGAGGCGCCGGCAAGGTGGAGCGAGAAGATCGCCATGTCGACGGCCGGCCCCGAGGAGCCGGAGGTCGATAGCGGCGCGTAAAGCGTCCAGCCGGTGCCCGCGCCATTCCCCGTTCCGCCGGGCACGAAGGCCGAGCCCATCAGCAGAATAAAGGCCGGAATGATCAGCCAGAAGCTGACATTGTTCATCCGCGGAAACGCCATGTCCGGCGCGCCGATCATGATCGGAACGAACCAGTTGCCGAAGCCGCCGATCATCGCCGGCATGACCATGAAGAACACCATGATCAGGCCGTGGGCGGTGATCAGCACGTTCCACATATGGTTGGCGGCATCCATGTCGCCGCCGGCGAGGCCTGGGAGAAGGTCCATGCCCGGCGAGGCGAGCTCGGCGCGCATGATACCCGAGATCGTGCCGCCGATGATTCCGGCGATGATCGCGAAGATCAGGTAGAGCGTGCCGATGTCCTTGTGGTTCGTCGACATGAACCAGCGCGCGAAGAAGCCGGGCTTATGGTCCGCGTGCGAATGCGCGTCGTGCCCATGGGCCCTGTCGAAGTGGACGGCGTTGGCGCCCATGTTGGCGGTGGTGTCGGTCATCTCAATTGCTTCCGCGTCTGGATTCGGCTGCGCCTTGCGAGGAGACCGCGGGGGCGGCCGTTCCAGGCGTGATGTTGGTCGGGGCCGGGCTGGTTTCGGTTCTGCTGCCGGCGGTGATGCCCGGATCCTCGGTCAGCGGCGAGGCTGCCGTGGCGTCGGGCGAGCGCGGAGCCTGTCCCGGGCGCGGCATGTTGCCGCCCTTGGACGCGACCCAGGCCGCGAACTGCGCCGGCGGCACGACCTCGACGGCGATCGGCATGTAGGCGTGGCGCGCGCCGCACAGCTCGTAGCAGACGCCGTAATAGAGGCCCGGACGATTGGTCTGGAACCAGGTCTCGTTGAGGCGCCCTGGCACGGCGTCAAGCTTGGCCCAGAAAGCGGGCACGCCCCAGCTGTG
>DASVTN010000003.1:0-12898 GCA_036387555.1 Allosphingosinicella sp.
AACGAAATCCTCCTCGGTCAGCGCCGCCAGTTCGACCCGGATCGGAAGCCGTCCCTGAAGCTCGGGAAGCAGATCGGCAGGCTTGGCGACATGGAAGGCGCCGCTCGCGATGAACAGGATATGGTCAGTCTTGATCGGCCCATATTTGGTTGCCACCGTGGTGCCTTCGATCAACGGCAGCAGGTCGCGCTGGACGCCTTCGCGCGACACCGAACCACCGCGCACGTCGCTGACCGCAATCTTGTCGATCTCGTCGAGGAAGACGATGCCATTGGCCTCGGCATCGGCCAAAGCGATACGCGTCACGTCATCGGCATCGACCCGTTTGTCGGCCTCCTCCTCGGCCAGTTTGACGAACGCCTCGGGGACCTTGAGCTTGCGCCGCTTCTTGGGCGCGCCGCCGCCGATCTTCGACATCATTTCGGTCAGATTGATCATGCCGACGCCATTGCCCGGCATGTCGAATGGCATCTGCGGCGCTTCGCTTACCTCGATCTCGATCTCGGCGTCGTTTAACGATCCGTCGGCGTAGCGCTGCTTGAAGCTGTCGCGGGTGGCGACGCTCGATCCCTTGCCGGTCAGTGCGTCGAGCAGTCGCTCCATCGCCGCTTCGTCGCTCGCCGCCTTGACCTTGTCCTTGCGTCGCTCGCGCTCCAGCCGGACCGCTTCCTCGACCAGGTCGCGTGCGATCTGCTCGACGTCGCGGCCGACATAGCCGACCTCGGTGAACTTGGTCGCCTCGACCTTGACGAAGGGCGCGTCGGCAAGCTTGGCCAGCCGCCGGCTGATCTCCGTCTTGCCGCAGCCGGTCGGGCCGATCATCAGGATGTTCTTGGGAGTCACCTCCTCGCGCAGGCCGTCGGCGAGCCGCTGCCGCCGCCAGCGGTTGCGAAGCGCCACCGCGACCGCCCGCTTCGCCTCGGTCTGGCCGACGATATGCTCGTCGAGGGCGGCGACCACCGCCTTGGGGGTAAGTGCGTCGTTCATTGATGCCGGGTGCCCGTGATTGCTCTCTTGAGCGCTAGATGGCGCGGGGCGAGCCGGAATCAAGCGCAGGCCCCACCCGTCATCCCGGCGAAAGCCGGGACCCCAGGACGAGAAGTCGCGGCGGGCCTCCCCGAGATCCCGGCCTCCGCCGGATGACGGGCTGCGGGCGGAGCCCCTGCGCCCTCACCCCCGCATGCTGAAACGGGTTCAGCATCCGACCCGTCATTCCGGCGAAGGCCGGAATCCATGAACACAGGTCCCGTCAGGTTCGATCACCCCGGTGTCCATGGATGCCGGGTCAAGCCCGGCATGACGGATTGGGGGCGGCGATGCTTCCGCGCTCACGCCTCAGGCGTTAGGAACCCTCCGACGATCGAGAAGAGGGCGCGAGTCATGGCTACCGACGACCTGGTCGAGCGAGTCCGGCAGCGGACTCCCGCCTGCGCCAAGGTGGGGGTGTTCGACGTCGACGGGATCTTCCGCGGCAAATATCTCGATCCCGACAAGCTCGCCTCGGCGCTCGCCGGCGGCTTCGGTTTCTGCGACGTGGTGCTCGGCTGGGATTCAGGCGACCAGCTGGTCGACAATCTGAGCTTCACCGGCTGGCACACCGCCTATCCCGACGCCGAGGCGCGGCTTCTGCCCGGGACGGAGCGGCCGATGCCGTTCGAGGGCGGGATGCCGCTGATCCTCGGCGAGTTCGCCGGCCGGGCCGAGGCGGTCTGCCCGCGGAGCCTGCTTCGCCGGGTGCTTGCCCGGGCCGACGCCGCCGGCTTCGCGGTCAGGGCGGCGGCCGAATTCGAGTTCTTCGTGTTCGAGGAAACGCCGCAATCGGTGCGCGACAAGGGCTATCGCGGCCTCAAGCCGATCACTCCGGGCAATTTCGGCTATTCCATGCTCCGCTCGAGCGTCCATTCGGATTTCTACCACGAGCTGTGGGCGACCTGCGACTCCATGCGGATCGGGATCGAGGGGCTGCATACGGAGACCGGGCCCGGAGTGATGGAGGCCGCGATCAAGGTCGACGACGCTCTCGAAGCGGCGGACAAGGCGGCCCTGTTCAAGACGGTGGCCAAGATCCTGGCGCAGAAGCGCGGATGGATGGCGACGTTCATGGCGAAATGGTCGACCGACTGGCCCGGGCAGTCGGGTCACCTCCACATGTCGCTGCTCGATTCGAAGACGGGGCGGGGGCTGTTCCATGACGAGGCCCGCCCGCTTCACATGTCGGACGCGATGCGCTGGTTCGTCGGCGGCCAGCAGGCGCTGATGCCCGAGCTTCTGGCGATGATCGCGCCGACGGTGAACAGCTACACGAGGATGATCCCCGGCTTCTGGGCGCCGACCTCGGCCACCTGGGGCCATGAGAACCGGACCTGCGCGCTCCGGGTGATCGGCGGGTCGGAAAAGAGCCAGCGGGTCGAGTACCGGATCGGCGCCGCCGACATCAACCCGTACATAGCGCTCGCCGCCGCGATCGGCTCGGGCCTTTGGGGAATCGAGAACCGGATCGAGCCCGACGCTCCGGTCGAGGGCAATGCCTATGCGCTTCCCACTCCGGAGGCTCGGGCGCTGCCCTCCACCCTGTGGGACGCCGCCCAGCGGCTCCGAGCGTCGGGCGCGGCGCGCGAGCTGTTCGGCGCCGAGTTCGTCGACCATTATGCCGCCACCCGCGAATGGGAGGAGCGCGAGGCCCGCAAGGCGGTGACCGACTGGCAGCTCGCCCGCTATTTCGAGATCATCTGAGGGTGGCGGACTGCGCCCAATACAGCCCCTCTCCCGTCCTTCACGGGAGAGGAGGGGCCCAAGCCGAAGGCTTGGGAGGTGAGGGTCTTGCTGAGCTCGAGGTACAGACCCTCACCTCCCATCGCTGCGCGATGGGCCCCTCCTCTCCCGCCAGAAGCGGGAGAGGGGAATGTTCGGCAAGGGGCTGATGAACGACCTCGTCTGCCTCTCCCCCATCGACGGGCGCGAGTATGCGCGGCGGCCCCTCGCGGCTAACTCGGAGATCGAGCGCACACTGGAGCAGGCCCGCCGCGCCCAGCGCGAATGGGCGCTGGTGCCGCTCGAGGAGCGCTGCGCCACGCTGCTCCGCTTCCTCGCCGCGATGGAGGCGATGAACCCGCGGATCGTGCCGGAGATCGCCTGGCAGATGGGCCGCCCCGACCGCTACGGCGGAGAGATCGGGTCGCTGGCGGAGCGGGTCCGGGCGATGGTGGGCCTCGCGCCGGAGGCCCTTGCGCCCTTCGCCGCCGGTCCCGGCCGCTCGGTGGTCCGGGCGCCGGCCGGCCTGGTGCTTGTGATCGCGCCCTGGAACTACCCCTTCCTCACCGCGGCGAACACGATCGTCCCCGCGCTCCTCGCCGGCAACGCCGTGCTGCTCAAGCACGCCGCCCAGACGCCCCTCGCGGGCGAGCGCTTCGCCGAGGCGCTCGCCGCCGCCGGCCTGCCCGCCGGCCTGTTCGCCAACCTCTTTCTCAGCCACGATCAGACGGCCCGCCTGCTCGGATCGGGGCTCGTCGATCACGCCACCTTCACCGGCTCGGTCGAAGGCGGGCGGGCGGTGGAGCGGGCGGCGGCGGGGTCGTTCACCACGCTGACGCTGGAGCTGGGCGGAAAGGACCCGGCCTATGTCCGCGAGGATGCGGACGTGGCGGCGGCGGTGGAGGGCCTGGCCGACGGAAGCTTCTTCAACAGCGGCCAGTCCTGCTGCGCAGTGGAGCGGATCTACGTTCACGAGGCGGTGTGGCGGCCTTTCCTGGACGGCTTCGTCGAAGCCGCTTCGCGCTACCGGCTCGGCGATCCGCTCGACCCGGAAACGAGCCTCGGCCCGATGGCCGGCGAGCGCGGCGCCGAGCAGGTGCGCGGGCAGGTGCGGCAGGCGATCGGCGCGGGGGCCGTCGCCCATATCCCCTCGCAGCTCTTCCCGGCCGACGGCGGGCGCGGCCCCTATCTGATGCCGCAGGTTCTGACCGGGGTCGATCATTCGATGGCGCTGATGCGCGAGGAGACGTTCGGCCCCGCCGTGGGGATCATGCCGGTAAGGGACGATGGGGAGGCGGTGCGGCTGATGAACGACAGCGCCTATGGCCTCACCGCCTCGATCTGGACCCGCGACCTCGAGGCCGCGGAGGCCCTGGCGGCGCGGGTCGAGGCGGGGACGATCCTCGCCAATCGCTGCGACTATCTCGACCCCTTGCTGGCCTGGACGGGCGTCAAGGACAGCGGCCGCGGCGCCTCGCTCGGCCGTTTCGGCTTCGAAGCGGTCACACGCCTCATATCCCTCCATCTGCGGAGCGCCTGATGGTCCTGCCCAACGCCAATTGGAACTACCCGACGGCGATCCGCTTCGGCGCGGGCCGGGTGGCGGAGCTTGGGGAGGCCTGCCGGGCCGCCGGGATCGAGCGGCCCCTGCTGGTCACCGATCCCGCGCTTTCGCGGATGGCGATGGTGCGCGATGCCGCGGCGGCGAGCGGAGCGGAGCTGTTCGGCGCCATCCACGCCAACCCGACCGGCGCGGACGTAGAGGCCGGAATCGCCGCCTTCCGCGCCGGCGGCCACGACGGAGTGATCGCCTTCGGCGGCGGCAGCGCGCTCGACGCCGGCAAGGTGATCGCCTTCATGTCCGGCCAGGACCGGCCGCTCTGGGATTTCGAGGACAAGGAGGATTGGTGGTCGCGCGCCGATCCGGCCGGGATCGCGCCCGTCGTCGCGGTGCCCACCACCGCCGGCACCGGCTCGGAGGTCGGCCGGGCCGGAGTCATCCTCGACGAGGAGGCCGGAGTGAAGAAGATCATCTTCCACCCCAGGATGCTTCCCGCCATCGTCATCCTCGATCCGGAGCTTACCCTCGGGCTTCCGCCCGACGTCACGGCCGCGACCGGCCTCGACGCCCTTGCCCACTGCCTCGAGGCCTATTGCGCCCCCGGCTTCCACCCGATGGCCGACGGCATCGCCGCCGAGGGCATCAGGCTGATCCGCCACTGGCTGCCCCGCGCCGTGGAGGACGGCGCCGATCTCGAGGCGCGCGGCCATATGCTCGTCGCCGCCTCGATGGGCGCGACCGCCTTCCAGAAGGGCCTGGGCGGGATGCACGCTCTGTCCCATCCGATCGGCGCCCTGTTCGGCACTCATCACGGCCTCACCAACGCCGTCCTCATGCCCTACGTCCTCGCCTTCAACCGAAGCGCGATCGAGGAGCGGCTGGAGCGGCTTTCTGGCTATATCGGTCTCGAGGACGAGTCGTTCGGCGGCTTCATGGCGTGGATCGTCGAATTGAGGCGAAAACTGGCGATTCCGTCACTTCTCTCTCATTTCGGAATCCGGGAAGCGGATCTCGAGCGGATCGCGCTAATGGCGGAATCCGATCCCTCCGCGGCCGGAAATCCGCTCCCCTTCGACGCCGCCGCGGCCCGAGCCGTGCTCGACGCCGCCATGGCGGGCCGAATCGGATAAACGTCCCCGCTTTCGCCGGATCGGCGCTAGGCGGTGCAGCGGAAACCGGCGAACAATTCCTTGTGCGAGGCCAGGATCCGCTCGATGTCCGCCGCCTGCGGCGCCGCCTCCCACACGTCCCGCTCGAACGTCCCGCCGAGCAGGATCCCGTCGGCCCGCGGGAACATGTAGCCGGCCTGCCCCTGATAAGCGTAGCGGATTTCCGGCTGGGGCATGAGGACGGCCATCTGGCCGCGGACGGGGTGAAGCTCCCGGTCGCCGAACAGTTCCCGCGAGCCGAGGCCGGTGCAGTTGAAGACGAGCCCCTCACGAAGCGCCGCGATGTCGGCCGGCGCCGCGAATTTGCGGACCTCGATGCGGCCGCCGGCAAGCTGCACGTCCCGGGTCAGCTGACGCAGGAAGCGGCCCGTCTCGACGTACATCGTGTTGTAGATATGGACATGCTCGACGGGGAAAGGATGCTCCGCGGCGGCTAGGCTGCGCGCTCCGGGATGATAGGGGTCGGCCCTTGGCGGCGCGCCGTTCGACCGGTGCTGGTAGGTGGGCAGCCACCGGATGCCGTAATCGTCGCCGACCATGATCTGGAAGCGCCGCCAGCTATAGTCCATCGCCGCCGCGAACTGGGCGCGCCACTCGGGCGTGACCATGCCGTCCTCGAAATGGCCGAAGGGTGAGATCTGGCCGCCGGCGATGTTCGAGGTGGTGTGAGGGGTCAGCGCCTCGGTGTAGATCGTGACGGGAAAGCCGGCTTCCTGGACGAGGCGGGCGGTGGTCAGCCCCATCACCCCGGCGCCGATTACCGCCACCGGGCCCTGGTGGCCGCTGAGCCCGAGGCCCGCGGCGAGCCTTGAGGAGCCCCAGGAGAGGGTGATGCCGGCGCCGCCATGGCCGTAATTGTGGACTAGCCTCTTGTCGCCGAGCGGCTCGGCGCGGACGACGAAGCCGGAGCTGCGGAACGGCCGAAGCCCGGCGACGGTTCGGATGACCCGGTCCGGCGATACCTGCACGGGCGCGAGGCAGCCCGTCCGGACGGCGGCGGGCCGGCCCGAGCCGGTGGTCGCGCAGCCGGGGAGCAGCAGCCCGCCCGAGGCGAGGGCGCCGGCGCGGAGGAAATGGCGGCGGGGAAGCATCTGCACGGCCTCAGCCTAGCGGCGCACCGTCCGCCGCGTCCAGCGGCCATGCCTGTTTTGGGCAAGAACCGTCACAGGCCGCTCAGCCGCCCGCGAAGGTGACGATCTTGACCAGCTCGCCCGGCTTCAGCGGTTGTCCCGCCGAACGGCCGTTGAGCATCAGGAAATGGTCGAGCGGATTCTCGCTGGCCATGTGCCGGGCGATGTCCGCCGGATCCTGCCCCGGTCCCACCCTCACCGTCCTGATCAGCCGTGGCCTCAGGGTTGCGACTTCGGCCTGGGAAAGCAGCCGGAACGATCCGAACAGTGCGCCGATCGCCGCTTGCGAAGACTCGGTCGGCGAGGCGACCATGATGAAATGATAGGCTCCTCCATCGCCGCCGTCATAGGCGGCGATGCTGAGCTCCACCGCTCCCTGCTCCGTTCGCATCAGGACCGGCAGGAGAAGGGCCGGAAGGCCGTTGATCCGGGTCGTTTCAGCGCCGCCCACTTCGGCCTGAGCGCCCCGCAGAAGCGTCCTGACGAGCCCCTCCGCATAAGCCTGGAGGCCGCCCGGCGGCATCCGCTGCCCGCCAAACTCCCCTCGCAGCCCGTCGGGGCCTTCGATCAATATGGCCTGGGGACTGTTGGTGAGGGTGAAGCCGCGCGGCGCCTCGAAGCCGATCCTCATGATCGGGTGGGCGAAGCGACGTCCCTGGACGAAGCCCTGCCTCGGATCGTCCCCGAAGAGCAGACCGTCAAGTTCGCGCAGATAGGGCTCCTCAAGCTCCGGCAGGGCGCCGTCGGCGATTCCGGTCGCCGCCGCGGTTTCCGCCGCCCGGCCGACCCGGTTCCCCGCCAGCGGATGGGTCCGCGCCCATTCCGGGATCGCCCGAGCCTCGTCCCGGCCGCGGGTGCGTCCCATATATTCCTCGTGGCGCCCGAGCGCCGCAAGCATGTCCCCGGCCGCATAGGGATCGTATCCGGCGGCGGCGAGGAAACGGACTCCAAGATCGTCCGCCTCATATTCCTGCTTCCGCGAGTAGCGCAGGGTGAAGAATTCGGCGGCCCGGCCGGCGATCCGGGTGAGGTCCTCCGAACCGGTGACCGTCCCCACCGCCCACACCCCGATGCTCCGCCAAAGCGACCGCCGCTGCTGCCGCCGGTTGTGGGCCGCGACGATGTGGCCGACCTCGTGCGCGAGCACGGAGGCGAGCTCCGCCTCGCTGTTGACGATGCCCATCAGCCCGCGGGTGACGTAGATGTAGCAGCCGGGCACCGCGAAGGCGTTGACGACGTCGCTGTTGACGAGGGTGAAGGTGCATTCCCCTTCGAGGCCCGCCGCGGCCGCGACCTTGCCTCCGATCCGCCGCGCATAGGCCCCTTCCGGCGCCTCGTAGGCGCCGCCGAACTCCGCGAGCAGCTGCGGATGGTGCTTCGCCCCGATCGCCTTCTCCTCGGCCCGGATCTCGGGTTCGGACCGGTCGCCGCCGCCGCAGCCGGCAAGGAGAGCGAGGCCGGCGAGAAGGAGCGAAGCGCGTAGCGGCATAAGCATCGGGCTCAGTCGAGAATGGGCTGATCGAAGCGAACGCGCCAGAAGCCGGTCTCGGCTCCCTCCACTCCGAAATCGTTGTCGCTGACCAGAAGAAGCTCGGAGGGCGAAAGGACCGCCATGCCTTCCAGATCGGCGCCCACGTCGGGCGCCTCGTCGCTGCTGAACAGCAGCCGCTTGTCCAGAACGGGAAGCTGGGCTTGGCCGCCGGCGTCCAGCTCCTCGATCGTCGGGCGGGTGTCGACCTCGAGATGCTCGGGCGGCAGCCTGTGCTCGTCGGACGGGGTCACCCGGTAGATCTTGGTGGTCTCGGACCCCCGCTCCAGCACCAGCAGCGAATCTTCGCCAACCCAGCACATTTCGCTGACCTTGAGGTCGCTCCGCCCGATCGGGCCCTTCGCGCGGTCGCGCAGGAAGGTTTCCGGAGCGTCGAGAGGATAGAGATATTGGGCGGAGACCGCGCCCGATTCCAGGTCGAGCCGCCAAAGCCGGACGTGCCGCCCCTGCTCGTGCGCCTCCTCGTCGGGATGGGCGAGGGAGCTCTGGAAGGCGAGGAGCAGCCATTTGCCGTCGGGCGAGAGGGTGATCGCCTCGAAGCCGCGGTTGATCTGCCGGCGGGCGGCGATGGCGGGGAGGCTGGCCTCGACCGGATAGGCGGCCCCCTCGAGTCGGGTTCCTTCCGGTATGAGGCGCCTCAGCACGCGTCCGTCTTCATCGAGCCGGACCAGCGACGGCCCGAACTCGTCGCTGACCCAGAAGCCACCGCCGGGCAAAGCCGCCAGGCCTTCGGTGTCGAGTCCGGAAGGGTCGGGCCGAAGCTTCCGCCCCTCCAGGTCGAAGGCGGGCTCGTGCCGCATATGGGCGCCGCCGGGGATCGGCAGCCCCGAAACCGGCCGCCCTTCGGAGTCGGCGATCCGCAGGCTGCGCACCAGCTCGACTCGGCCGCCGGCGATCCGAAGCTCCGCGATGGCGGGGCCGAGGTCGAGCCGCGGCATGATCTTCGCCCCATCCTCTCCTGCCAGGGCATCGAGCCGGTCGAGCCCATACAGCTCGACGGCCGTCTCCACCTTAATGTTGGGGCCGCGGTCCCCGACCGCCCAGACGACGCCCGGCGGGTCTCCTGCCCTTCGGGAAAGGCCCGAGCCGAAGCCTGAGCGGAAACGCATCGGCCCGCCGGGCAGCTCGATCTCGCCGAGCGGCTCGTCGGCCCAGTCCAGCCGCTCCACAGACCCGTTCAAGCAGAGGTCTCCAGGCTCTCCACGGTCAGATTGCCGTTGGTGTAGACGCAGATTTCGGCGGCGATTCCCATCGCCTTGCGGGCGAGCGCCTCCGCATCCGCTTCGTAATCGAGCAGGGCCGTCGCGGCGGCCAGCGCGAAATTGCCGCCCGATCCGATCGCCGCGACGCCCGATCCGGGCTCCAGCACGTCGCCATTGCCGGTCAGAACGAGCGTCACCTCCTTGTCGGCGACGATCATCATCGCCTCCAGGTTGCGAAGATATTTGTCGGTGCGCCAGTCCTTCGCCAGCTCGACGGCGGCCCGCATGAGCTGCCCGTGATGCTGTTCGAGCTTGCGCTCGAGCCTCTCGAACAGGGTGAAGGCGTCCGCGGTCGCGCCGGCGAACCCGCCGATCACGCTGCCGTCGCCGAGACGGCGCACCTTGCGGGCATTGGGCTTGATGACGGTCTGGCCGAGCGTCACCTGCCCGTCGCCCGCGATCACCGCCCGGCCGTTCTTGCGCACCGCCAGGATCGTCGTGCCGTGCCAGCTTTCCATCAAAGGCTCCTGCTATCGTCGGCGGCGATATGGGAGGAGGGCCGGTACGTTGCAATCGAGACCGTCGCGTCCGGCCGGACGCGGCATCCATGGAGACGGTCCGCGGGAGTTCCGCGGGCGGTGGCCACGGCCCGCGGCTCGCAGGGGAAAAGGGGGAAAAAGAAATTTCCTATTTCTTGCGTTCTTGCTATGTTCTTTCCTATTCCGCGAATCAGCGTGGACGTGAGAAAGGTACAGCCATGCCGACGACCAAGAAGAGACGGTCGCTTCTGAAGCGATTGGTGAGGGCCCTGCCGGTCGTGCTCGCCGCAGCACCGGGCGTCATCGACGCCGTCCAGCAGGTCCGCCGCGCACAGCGCGATCGCGGTGCGCCGCCGCAGGAGCCGGCGGCCCCGAAAGCCTGACCCCATTCCCCGATTGGGCGCTGACACAGCAGCGCCAGCCCGCTAGCGTCGCACGATGGAGATCCTCCTCCTCCTCCTCGGCCTCGTCGGCCTCCTCGTCGCCTGGCTCTATCTGTTCGCTCGGCTCACCCGGCTGGAGAAGGAAGTCCGCGGCGCGCGCGCAGGCTCGCGCGGCTTCGCCGAGCCGGCAACCGCCAGCCTCGACGAGGGAGACGACGCCCCTTCGCCGCCGGCGCGCGAAACCCTCGCAAGCCTCTTCGAGCAGCTCGTCGGCGGGCGGCTGCTGATCTGGATCGGGGGGATTGCGCTCGTCGTGGCCGGGTTCTTCCTGATCCGCCACACGATCGAGATCGGGCTCGTGACGCCGGAGCTCCGGATGGCGGCCGCCGCTCTGTTCGGCGTGATTCTGCTGGCGTCCGGAGAATATGCGCGGGGCCGCGGCTTCCTCGCGGATGAGCCCAGGGTCGCGCAGGCCCTGGTCGGCGCCGGAATCGCCGTTCTCTACGCGACGGCTTACGGAAGCTGGTTCCTGTACGGCCAGATCGGCGGCCGCACCGCCTCGGCGCTGATGCTCCTGATCAGCGCTGCGGCACTGGCCCTGTCGCTCAGGCACGGGCCGCCCACCGCGGTGATGGGCATGGTCGGCGGTTTCCTGACGCCCTGGCTCGCCGGCGATCCCGAAGGTGGAGCGCTTCCGATCCTCGCTTACATCGCGGTGTTGAACGCCGCGATCTTCTTTCTCGCGTGGAGACGGGGCTGGGCGTGGCTCGCGGTAGGCTCGGTGGCCTTGAGCTTCGTGTGGACCGGCTTCCTGATCTTCGGATCGCCGCCGGACGCCCTCGCCGCCGGCCTGTTCGTCGTCGCACTCGCTTTGGCCGCCTCTTTTCTCAGGTCTGGAGAGGGCCGGCAGCTCGCGCTCATGCAGCCGCTCGTCATCGGCCTGGTCGAGCTTGCGGTGCTCGTGATCCGGCTCGACACCGATCCCCGCGCCTGGCTGCTCTTCGGATCGCTCGCGGCGGCCAGCCTCTGGCTCGGCGCCCGCGGCGGCGAGGCCCGGTTCGCACCGCCGGTCGGACTGGCGCTTGCCTTGCTTCTGCTTCTGGTCAAGGCGCCCATCGACCGCGACCCGACCGTCCCGTGGATGGCCGTGGCGATCACCTTGATGTTCGCGGGCGTGTCGATTCCACTTTCGACCCGGGATCGTGTCCTTCGGACCCTGACCGCCTGCGGAGCGCTGGTCGGGCCGATCCTGATCCTTCGGCTGCTTCGGCCGGAAACGCTCTCGCCGCTCGGCTGGGGAGTGGGCGCGGCGGCGCTGGCGGCGGCGGCCCTGGCCTTGCTGTGGCTTCACAGGAAGGACTCGGCCGGCCGCAAGATGCCCGATTCCGCCATGGTCGCCGCGGGGGCCACGGCCGCCCTGCTTCTGGCAATGGCCGGCTATGACCTCACGGTCCGCGATTTCGTGTCGGCCACGTGGCTGGCGACGGCGCTCGCCCTGGTCGCGGCGGGGATCCGGATCCCGGACAAGGCGCTTCGCCTCGCGGGGCTGATCCTGCTCACCGCGACGATCCTCAAGGTGTTCCTGCTCGACGCCGCCGAGCTTCAGGGCGTGCTCCGGATCCTCTCGTTCCTCGGCCTGGGAGTCGCGCTGATCGGAATGGGCAAGCTCTACGGCACGGTGCTTCGAGCGGAGCGCAAGTCCCGGGAGACCGGCTGAGCGTCTCGTCTCGAAGAATGTTGGTCGGGGCGACAGGATTCGAACCTGCGACCCCCACACCCCCAGTGTGATGCGCTACCAGGCTGCGCTACGCCCCGACCGAGGCGCCTTTTCGGACGCCCAAGGCGCGCGACTTAAGCCTTGCCCCACGCGAAGGCAAGCCGGGTTGACTCGCCGGCCGGGCTGACTGAGTTGCGGACAGCAACCTAAAACGGAGGCGCGGACATGGATGGCGGGAGACGCTTCGGGGTGGCTTCGCGGGAGGAGATCGCGCATCTCACCGGCCTTCAGATGCTGGAGGCGATCGTCGCGGGAACGCTTCCGCCGCCGCCGATCGGCGCGACCATGGGTTTCCGGCTCGTCGAGGTGGCTCCGGGGCGGGCGGTGTTCGAGGGGGCGGCGGGGCCGCACCTGCTCAACCCGCTGGGCGGAGTGCACGGCGGGGTCGCCCTGACCCTGATCGACAGCGCCGCCGGCTGCGCGGTCCATTCCGAGCTTCCGGCGGGAGTCGGCTACACGACGGTGGAGACCAAGGTGAACTTCACCCGGCCGATACCGCCCGACGGCAGCCCCGTGCGCTGCGAGGGGCGGGTGGTGACCCGGGGGCGCCAGATCGCCACCGCGGAGGCCCGGCTGCTCTCGCCGGAGGGCAAGGTGCTCGCCCACGGAACCTCGACGCTGATCATCCTCGCGCCGCGCGACTGAAGGCGGCGCGCTTGCGCTGCCCGCGCAACGCATGTTAGTCGCCGCCCCTTCCTCCGGACGCTTGTCTCGGCGCCGGACCCTCACCAGGTATAGCCCATGTTCTCATCGCCCGCTCACGCCTCGTCCGGCGCCGCCGCCCCTGGAGGCCTTTCGGCCATCCTCGTGCAGTTCGCGCCGCTGCTGCTCATCTTC
>DASVTN010000004.1:0-4077 GCA_036387555.1 Allosphingosinicella sp.
GCGGAGCGGCTGGTCCCCCTCCACCAGCCTGCGGCTGGTCCCCCTCCCCGAGGCGAGCTCGGGGAGGAAAAGATTACCTCGAACAACCGGCGGGTGATGCAGCGGCGCAAGATGCGGCACCTCCGGTTCGACGATCGGCGCAAGGGCGTGTTCCTGGCCGCCTTCGCGGGGAGCTGCGACCTGGGCGCCGCGGCGGCGGCGGCGGGGGTTGGCGAGCGGACCGTTTATTATCACCTGCAGCGCGATCCCGCCTTCGCCGAGGCTTTCCAGGCGGCGCTCGAGGAGGGCTATGAGCGGCTCGAAGCGGAGTTGCTGCGGCAGCGGCTCGAGGCGCAGGAGCGGCTTCGCTCGGCGATGGAGGCGGCCGAGGCGGCGGGGGAGACGCTTCCGGTGGCAGATGAGGGCGTGGAGTTCGACCGGGCGATGAAGCTGCTCGCCCGCTGGGAGCGCCGCGGCGGGCGGCTCGGCCGACGCGAGGTCGCGCCCGTCCGGCGGCGCGGCCGGACGTCCGACGAGGCGATCGAGCTGCTCGACAGGAGGCTGGACGCTTTGGGCGTTGGCCGGGAGCGAGGTGGAGCGGGCTGATCGCCGGCGGCCCACGCTCAGGCCCTGGCGCCTTCCTCCTCCCTTGTCACCCGTTCGACGACGGCGCCGGCGGTTAGGCCGTGCACGATGGTCGAGGCGGCGATGGTGAAGGCGATGGTCGCCCACAGCTGACCTTCGTTCACGAACTCGAGGTGGCTGGCGGCGTAGCCAAGATAATAAATGGAGCCGATCCCGCGCACTCCGTAGGCGGCGACGACGAAGCGCTCGCGCGGCATGAGCTCGGTGCCGCGAAGGCCCCACCAGCCCGACAGCGGCCGGATGATGAAGATGAGCGCCAGGGCGATCGCCATGTGCCTCCAGTCCAGCTCCGGCCACAGAAGCGGAAGGACCCCGCCGATGAGGATGAGGAGGATCGCGGTGAGCGCATGCTCGATCGCCTCGTTGAAGCCGTGGAGCTTGCCGTGGAAGGCGTGGTCGACCTCCGCCCGGCGAAGGGCGAGGCCGGCGACGAAGACGGCGATGAACCCATAGCCTTCGATCAGCTCGGTCAGCCCGTAGCAAAGGAGCACTCCGGCCAGCGCGAGCACGCCGGAGCCGGTGTCGGCGAGGACGTTGCTGACCGGGACGGCGAACAGCACCCGCCCGAGAAGCCAGCCGATCGCGGCTCCGGACGCGACTCCGGCCAGGATCCGGTAGAAGACGTCCCGGGCCAGCCACTCCAGCGCCCAGGAGCCGGGCGCGAGGCCCTCCGCGGCTACGATGAGGCCGAGATAGACGAACGGGAAGGCGAGGCCGTCGTTTAGGCCGGCCTCGGCGGTGAGGGAGAAGCGGACGGGATGCTCGCCGCCCTCGGTCGGAGGGCCGACCTGGACGTCGCCGGCGAGCACCGGATCGGTCGGCGCAAGCACCGCGCCCAGAAGCAGCGCTCCGGCCAGCGTCATCCCCGCCAGCGCCCAGCCGAGCAGGGCGACGGAGAGGATCGTCAGGGGCATGACGATCGTCAGCAGCCGCACCGTCGGCTGCCAGTGCCGGTAGCTTCGCAGATTGTCGATCCTGAGGCCGGTGCCGAAGAGGGCGACGATGATGGCGAGCTCGCTGGTCAGCTCCCACACGCGGGGCGCGGCCCGGGGATCGAGCGCGTCGGGCATTCCGGGCACGAAGGAGAAAGCGAGGATCCCGAACAGGATCAGGAGCGCCGAAGCCGCCGGCTCGCGCCCGGAGAAGAAGCGCGGCAGCCAGTAGGCGAGGACGATCCCGGCGCCGACGGCCGCCATCGCGACGTGATAGGGGCTGAGGCCGAAGAAGGGTTCGCTGTGCATAGGCTTGCCGAACCGCCCTTGGCGCTTAAGGGTCCGGCGGGATCGGCCCTTCGACGTTCCGGCGGGCCGAAACGCTTCGCCGGCGGCCGGCCCGCTTTCCCCAGCGAAAACGTTTCGGCCCGCGACTCTGCTCCATTTCGGATTCAATTCCCCAAGCATTTTCCGTGATTTAGCGTTGACGCGCCGAATTGGCCGAGGCATTTTCCGGCCTCATCGTGGAGGGGCAAGATGAAGCGAAGAGCGGCGGCGAGAAAGTGGGTCCTCGCCGGAATGACCGTCGCGGCCGTACCGGCCGTCGCCTGGGCGGCGGAGACGATCACCTACAGCTACGACGCCAGGGGCCGGCTCGTCAAAGTCGAGCGCTCGGGCAGCGTGAACAACGGCGTCAAGGCCGAATATTCGCACGACAAGGCGAACAACCGCACCAGCGTGACGGTGAGCGGATCGCCGAACCCGCCGCCGCCCTGAGCCCCGCCTCCGCCCGCCGGATCCCGAGGCGCGGCGCCGACAAATCAGCACCATCCGGAGAGTATCGATGAAATCGCCTTTGGGGCGGACGGCGCTGCCGTGCGTCCTCCTCGCAGGCACGGCGCTGTGCGCCCTCGCCGCCGCCCCCGCTCATGCCCAGGCCACCGCGCGCCAGCACCGGGCGCCCGACGCGAACGGAGTCGACCTCACCTGGGGCGATTATCTGATGCGCTTCACCGAAGGCTCGATCGGCGCCGGAGAGGCCGAGCTGGCGCTGGTGCGCACCGGAGTCCGCACCGGCACCGCCGAGAACGGCCACGAGTGGGACGGAGTCCTCTTCGTTCAGGACCGCTCGTCGGGCGTCGAGAAGAACAACGTCTTTCTCGGCCCCGTCGTCGAGACCTTCGCCGGCGCGGCGAGCAGCCCGCGCGGATCGGTGCTAAGCGGCGGCGGCGGAAGCTACACCTATACCCGCTCCGACGGCACCTCGATCGAATTCAGCGACATCAGCGCAAGCAGCGGCTCCGGCTCCAACCTGTGCAACGGCAGCGCCGATCAGGTGCATTGCAGCCTGCTCCCGACCAGCGTCTCCTCGCCCAACGGCAACACGGTCAGCATCGAGCACGACCTGCGCTCCTATTGCACGGCGGTGATGGTCCTCGACCAGGAGCCGAACTGCACATATTATTCGCGCATCTCGCGGATCTCGAACGGCTACGGCTATTCGATCGGCTTCACCTACGCCTCGAACGGCGGCGGGACGACGGCTCCGCCCCCGGCCGACTGGTTCCGCCGCACCGGCGCGGCCTTCTACAATTCCAACGTCAGCGCGGGCACGCCTCAGGCCAGCGTCTCCTATTCCTACCCCTCCAGCGGAGTCACCGAGGTGACCGACATGGGCGGGAACCAATGGCGCTTCACCGGCACGGTGAACGGAGTGACGTCCATCCGCCGCCCCGGCGCCTCCTCGGCCACGACGACCATCGGCTATGCCTCGGGGAGCAACGTCTCGTCGGTGACAAACGAGGGCGTGACCACCGGCTATTCGCGAAGCGTCTCGGGAAGCACCGCGACGATGACGGTGACCAACGCGCTCGGCCAGGTCTCCACGATCGTCTCGGACCTCGCCGTCGGCCGCCCGACCTCGGCGACCGATCCGCTCGGCCGAACCACCTCCTGGCAGTACGACTCGCACGGCCGGCTGACCCGCACGACCGCGCCCGAGGGCAATTACGTCCAGCTCGGCTACGATTCGCGCGGCAACGTCACCCAGTCGCAGGCGGTGGCCAAGCCCGGCTCGGGCGCGGCGGCGATCACGACGAGCGCGACCTACGCTTCCAGCTGCTCCGTCGATCCGGCCTGCAACTCGCCCCTCACCACCACCGACGCGCGCGGCAACATCACCGACTACAGCTACGATTCCACCCACGGCGGACTGCTCACGGTCACCGCGCCCGCTCCGGCCTCCGGGGCGGCGCGCCCGCAGACCCGCTACGGCTACACCCTCACCAACGGCGAGTACCGCCTCACCTCGGTCTCCCAATGCCAGACCGGCGCCTCCTGCGCGGGCACGGCCGACGAAGTGAAGTCGGCCATCGCCTACGATTCGAACGGCAACGTCATTTCGGCGAGCGTCGGCAGCGGCAACGGCGCGCTCACCGCGGCGACGGCGATGACCTACGACGCGATGGGCAACCTCGTGACCGTCGACGGCCCGCTCTCCGGGAGCGCCGACACCGTGCGC
>DASVTN010000005.1:0-16668 GCA_036387555.1 Allosphingosinicella sp.
CCCCGGCGTTGATCCGCGCCTGCACCCCAGCCGCGAAATTGGCGTCGTGGATAGTCAGCCCGTAATCGTAGCGGTTCGTGCCCGGCTCGCCGAAAGCCGTGTTGCTCCCCGCCAGGATCGAGATGTTCTCGATCTGAGTGATGTTGGCGGTAAGGGCCAGCGCGCCGTAGGGACCCTGCAGGACCAGCGTGTCCACGCCCGAGCCGCCGTTCACGACGTCCGCGCCGGTCAGCGCGCCGATGAAGAAGATGCTGTCGCTGCCCGCGCCCGCCACGACCGTGTCGTCGCCGCCGTCATACATGTACAGGAGGTCGGCCCCGCCGCCGCCGGTGACGACGTTGTTGCCGGCGCTGCCGCGGAAGTCGTGGGCGTTGTTGGAAATCGCCGTCAGATTCTCGACGTTGGGAATGGCCGCGAGGCTGAAGGCGGCTCGGGCGGTGCGGATCTCGTCGATCCCGGCCCCCACGCCCTCCACGACCCAGTCGAGCGCGTCGTCGACGACATAGACGTCGTCGCCCGCGCCTCCGCGCATCTCGTCCCGGCCGGAGCCGCCGTTGAGGATGTCGTCGCCGCCGCCGCCGCGAAGCACGTCGTTCTCGGTCCCGCCGTTCAGCCTGTCGTTGCCCGCCCGGCCGAGCAGCTCGTCGTCGCCGCCATGGCCGTAAAGCACGTCGTTGCCGCCGAGCCCGTCGATCCAGTCCGCTCCCGAACCGCCGTGGATCACGTCGTCGCCCGAGGTGGGGCCCTGCCCGTCCGCGGGAGGGTAGACCCGGGCGAACACGCCCCGGCCGTCGCTGTCGCGGCCGGTCCAGGCGGTGGCGATGGTACCGTCCGCGAGAACGGCGATGTCGCCGCCGCCTTCTCCGGCCTGCGTCGGGTCGAATTCGGGGCCGATCGGGGTTCCCGAGGAATCGAACTGCCGGGCGGTAAACCCATAGTTGAGGTGACCGTTCTTATCGGTCCCGGCCTCCGGCCACATCGCGACGAAGCCTCCGTCCGGATGCGGCGCGAAAGCGGGCTCGGGTCCGAACTGGCTCTCGCTGCGATAGGTGGCGAGGGTGGCGGGGGGACCGCTCGACAGGCCGCCGAAGCCGATCGGGAGTGCCTTGAGCTGGAAGATCGAGCCGCCGGCGCTGCCCGAATATTCCGCCCAGCCCAGCACGTAGCCGCCGCCGGCGAGCGCTACCAGGGTCGGGGTCTCGATCGTCAGGCCTCCGCCCGCCACCGCGAGCGGCGGCCCGTAAGCGGCGCCCGAGGAATCGAAGAACCGCGCTTTCACCTGCGGCGGATCGTTGCTGGTGGCTCCGGGCTGCACCCAGGCCAATGCGAACCCGCCGTCGCTCGTCGCGACCATTCCCAACGGCTCGGTGGCGGCGGCCGAGGTGCCGACGATGATCTCGGGTCCGACCGGCGCTCCGGCGCTTGTGAAACGCTGGACATGGACCTCGCTCTCATTGACCAGCCAGCCGATCGCATAGCCGCCGGAGGCGAGCTGGACCGCGGCCGGTTGGGACGGGTAGCCCGAGTCGGCCCCGGCGCTCATCTCCGGGCCCACCTTGGCGCCGGAAGAATCATAAGCCTGCGCCCTGACGCTGTTGGTCCCGGTCCCGGCCGGCTCGTCGAGGGCGGTCCGGGTGAGGAGGAAGCCGCCGTCGGCGGTGGGCGTCGCGGAAAGGTCGCGCACGAACTCGTCGGAGAAGAGGATTATCTCGCCCGACGCTGGAGTGCCGTCGGCGTCGAAGTAGCGCACCACCGCCTTGATGTTGGTCCCGCCGGGGACGAAAAGGCTCCAGATCAGAGCAAAGCCGCCGCCGGCGAGCGCGACGACGATCGGCTCGAACTGGTCCCCCGCTGCGGTCTCGGTGGCGAGGAACTCGGCGCCCGTGGAATAGCCCATATCTTCGGCTGTGATCTGGTAAGTCTGGACCATCGCGAGCCTCGCTAAAATGGCGGCTGTTATCCCCCAATCCGCTGACATATCCCCGCTTTCGGGGCAAATCGTTCGGTCGGGGCAGTCGTCCCATTTCGGGAAGGAGGAGAGCGCCGGCCTCGTCCGCGCGCCGCGCCCTCGCCGTCATCCCGGCGAAGGCCGGGATCCGTGAACACGGCCCCTTCCGTCGTCCCGGGTCAGAGCAGGAAGTCGCTCGCGCTAAGCGGCGTCGGCCCCAGCAGCGTCAGCGCGATGACCAGATCCGCCGCCCCGGACTAATTGGACGCTGGCTGCCGATCTTTGCAAGTGTCCTCCACTCCGTGGCACCGTCGCCAACTCCTATTCGTCATACTCGACCCGCCATCGCCGCCCGGATTGCAGAACGCTGCCCCTGCCACCTATGAAGGACCCATGGCAGGGGCCCTCTCCGGTATCCGCATAGTCGAGCTCGCCGGGATCGGCCCCGCGCCTTTCGCCGGGATGATGCTCGCCGATCATGGCGCGACCGTCATCCGGGTGGAGCGGGAGGACCGGCCGCCGGTCATTCCGCCCGAGTTCGACATCCTCGGCCGGTCGCGCGACTCCACCGTCCGGGTCGATCTCAAGTCGGAGGAAGGAGTCGCCCGGGTGCGCGAGCTGGCGCGCGACGCGGACGGCCTCATCGAAGGCTTCCGCCCCGGTGTGATGGAGCGGCTCGGGCTCGGACCGGACCTCCTGCTCGAGGACAACCCCCGCCTCGTCTACGGGCGGATGACGGGCTGGGGCCAGGAGGGGCCGCTCGCCCAAACCGCCGGGCACGACATCAACTACATCGCCCTCGCCGGCGCACTCCACACCTACGGCCGCGAAGGCGGGCCGCCGACGCCGCCGGTCAACGCGGTGGGGGATTTCGGCGGCGGCGGGATGCTGCTCGCCTTCGGGATGCTCGCCGGAATCCTCGCCGCGCGCTCCACCGGCAAGGGGCAGGTGATCGACTGCGCGATGGTGGACGGAGCGGCCCTGCTGTCGGCGCTCACCTGGTCGCTGAGGGCCGCGGGGATGTGGAAGGACGAGCGCGGGGTGAACCTGCTCGACACCGGCCGCGCCTATTACGACGTCTATCAATGCGCCGACGGCGAGTGGCTGGCGGTGGGGGCGCTGGAGGGCGAATTCTTCGCGGTTCTGAAGGACAAGATGGGTCTTCGCTCAGGACAGCACGATCCGGGCCTCCGCCAGGAACTTATCGACCACTTTCGTGGCGAAAGCAGGCAATTCTGGTGCGAAAAATTGCAATCTTCGGACTGCTGCGTCGCTCCCGTTCTCTCTCTGGCGCAAGCTCCGTCCGACCCTCATAACGCTCGCCGAGGCACCTTCCTCAACATTGGCGGAGTGACCCAGCCCGCTCCCGCGCCCCGCTTCAAAGCCAAGGATTGAACATGCTCGACCTTTCCCGCCGCACCGCCTTCGCTCCTGAGCACGACCAGTTCCGCGACAGCGTCCGCCGCTTCTTCGAGCGCGAGCTCATCCCGCACCTTAGCCGCTGGGAAGAGGAAGGGATCATCGACCGCGGCTTCTGGAACAAGGCGGGAGAGGCCGGCCTGCTCTGCCCCACCGTCCCCGAGGAATATGGCGGTCCCGGCCTCGATTTCGGGTTCAACGCGGTTATCGACGAGGAGCTGGCCTATGCCGGATCGACCGCCGGAATCACCCTCCATTCCGACATCGTCGCCGATTATCTCGTCGCCTACGGATCGGAGGAGCAGAAGAAGCACTGGCTGCCGCGGATGGTGTCCGGCGAGACCGCGACCGCCATCGCGATGACCGAGCCGGGCGCCGGCTCGGACCTTCAGGGCATCCGCACCACGGCCAGGCGCGACGGCAACCATTATGTCCTCAACGGCTCCAAGACCTACATCACCAACGGCCAGCATGCCGATCTCGTCATCGTCGTCGCCAAGACGGACCCCGAAGCCGGGGCCAGGGGCGTCTCGCTGATCCTCGTCGAAGCCGACCGTGAAGGCTATGCCCGCGGCCGCAACCTCGACAAGATCGGCTTCCACTCGCAGGACACGTCGGAGCTCTTCTTCAACGACGTGCGGGTGCCCATCACCCACTGTCTAGGAGCGGAAGGCGCCGGCTTCGCCTATCTGATGAACCAGCTTCCCCAGGAGCGGCTTTCGATCGCCTGCGCCGCCCAGGCCGCGGCCCAGCGCGCCTTCGACGAGGCGGTCCGCTTCACCAAGGACCGAAAGGCGTTCGGGAAGACGGTGTTCGATTTCCAGAACACCAAATTCACCCTCGCGGACGTCGCCGCCAAGCTCCAGGTCGGCTGGGCCCATCTCGACTGGGCGATCCGCCGCCACGTCGCCGGCGAGCTCACCGCCGCCGAGGCCTCTGCCGCCAAGCTCTGGCACACCGAGCTCCAGTGGGAAGCCTGCGACACCTCGCTCCAACTCCACGGCGGTGCGGGTTATATGAACGAATATCTGATCGCCCGGCTGTGGCGGGACGCGAGGGTGACCCGGATCTTCGGGGGGACGAACGAGATCATGAAGGAGGTGGTGTCGAGGTCGATCTAAGATCTCCGCCGTGGACACCGCGCTCGATATCCCGCCGGACCGTCTCGATCCCGATGAACACGATTTCGTCGCTGTGATTCGGGAGCATGGCTGGTTCGCCACCCATGTACGGGAAGAGGAAGACCTGGCCGCATTCTCTTACACGACCGGATTCTGGTTGGAGTTCCGCCTGCCGGAAATCGTCCTGTTCGGCCTGACCCGCGCCACCCGCCACGACATATTGTGGGACGTTTTCCGCGATCTCCAGGGCGGGATCCGGTGGCCCGAGGCAGAGCGCGTGTCCGGAGTCGTCGGCAATGCCGACGTGGCCTTCTTCCCGGTAGCCGCACGCCATTATCCCGAGCATCTGGGGTGGTGCCGATGGTTCTACGGCGGCGACGACTTTCCCTGTCTGCAGTTGGTCTGGCCCGACCGCGTCGGTCTTTTTCCCTGGGAGAGTGGCTTCGATCCCGCCCTGCTGGAGTTCCAGCCGGACCTGTCGGAGCAGGGCTAGAGCTTCGGCCGATCCGGCCAGCGGAATTAAGGCTCGCGATTGTCGTAGAGCCGAACCTCGACCGCCGCGGCGTCGAACCCGTCGAGCAGCCGCGCGTTCACGCCCATCTTCCCGAAATCCTCGCCCAATGTCCGCCAGTGGGTGCCGCAGCCGCAGACGGGGCAGTGGTGGATCCCGATGCACTTGTCCCCCCAGATGTAGGGCACCGTCTCGCCCTCCACCTTGGCGGCGCCGTCAGGATAGTAAGCGACGAGCCAGGCGGTCTTCGTGCAGAGCGAGCAATTGCATGAGGCGACCCATTCGGGCGCCGCCGGCGCCTCGATCCGCACCTGTCCGCAGTGGCAGCTTCCTCCAACGGCCATGATCCTTCCCCTCCCCTGCCCGGCGAGACTAGCAGATCGGCCCTCCGCCGCAAAGGCCGGTAGGAGGGTTCGTCCCACAACCGCGCCCTCGCGGAACGCACAGGACTACCATGGGTTAATCCCGCGCGGACGGGGCCGCGGCTTCCCCGCGCCGTCCGCCGATCAGGGGAGAATGACATGAGTGGAGCGAAGTCAGCTCATCTGTTGCTGGCTGCCTGCGGAGCGATGGCGCTCGCCGCTTGCGAAACGGTGGCCGAGGAAGCGAACGAGGCCATCGGCTTCGAATATACCGCGATGCTCGCGCCGGCCGGCGGCGGCGCCGGTTCGGGCAAGGTCGAGATCAGCCTCAACGATGCGACGAACATGCTCTGCACCGACCTCGAGCTGTCGAGCGGCCTGACCATGACGGTCGGGCATCTCGTCGGGCCTGGCAACACCGTGATCGCCACCCTGGACGTCCCCAAGGACAATGACAGCGAAGACTGCGACAGCATCACCGATGCGGAGCTGGACGCGATCAAGGCCAATCCGGGCGACTTCAAGGTCCATGTCGGGACGAGCACCGGCGACCTCTACGGGACCTTGGTCAAGGAAGGCTGATCCGCAGCCGCGCTTCGGGCGCGGCGGGTCTCCGGGAGATCCGCCGCCGCTTGACCTTCCTCGTCCGCCTCGCGAGGAAGCCGAGTCATGAAGATCATCGGCAGCTACGTCAGCCCCTATGTGCGCAAGGTTCTCGCCTGCCTGGCGCTCAAGGGGCTCGACTATGAGATCGACCCGATCACGGCCTTCTACGGCAATGACGAATTCGAGCGGTTGAGCCCGCTCCGGCGCATTCCGGTGCTGATCGAGGGCGATCTCGCCCTGTGCGATTCCTCCGTCATCTGCGCCTGGCTCGACGAGGCCTATCCGCAGCGGCCGTTGCTTCCCCCCGCGGCCGCCGACCGCGCCCGGGCGCGCTGGCTGGAGGAATATGCGGACACCCGCTTGGGAGACGTCTTCATCTGGGGTCTCTTCTACCCGAAGTTCGTCCACCCCATCATCTGGGGATCGCCGGGCGACCAGGCCCGCGTAGACAAGACCCTCGCCGAGGACCTGCCCCGCGAGCTCGAATATCTGGAGGGCCAGCTCCCGAGCGAAGGCTGGCTGTGCGGCGACGTTATCGGCCTTGCCGACATCGCCATCGCAACCTTCTTCCGCAACGGCGCCTATGTCGGCGTCGAGCCGGATCCCGCACGGTGGCCGCGGGTGGCCGGTTTCTGCGAGCGGGCCCTTGCGCATCCCTGCTTCGCTACGCTGCTGCCCTTCGAACAGGTCCAGCTCGGAACCACCCCCGCCGGCTGCCGCCGGGCGCTGCTCGCGGCGGGCGCTCCGCTGACGGTGGAGACGATGGCGACGCGGGAGCCGCGCAAAGGGGTGATGAGGCTGTAGCCTAGCTCAGGATCGGGGGTGCCGGAGCACCGCGGCCATCAGCTCTTCCGTCGGCCTTGTGCCGTCGAGCGTGAGCACGGGGTTGCCGATCCCGGCGAGCCAGCGTTCGTGCCTCGGCAAGCTTCTGCCCGGCAGCGTGCCGTCGTCATAATGCGACGCCCATTCGAGGAAGTCGCGATGGGTTTCGTACATCACGCCCCCGGGCAGAAGAGCGTCACCGAACCGCTCCTGCTCGCGCCGGCGCAGCCGCTCCAGGCGCACCTTCGTCGGCACCCGCAGCAGCACGATCAGCTGTGCGCCTGAGGTGAGGCTCTCCGCCCAGCCGTCCAGAGTGCCCGAGATCACCCATCGGCCCGTGCGCGCCTGCTCCGCCCGGATCCGGGCGCATCGTTCGGGGACTTCGCGCTGGTGCTGGTAGGGCGGATCGGTCGCGACCCAGAAATGGTCGTCGGTATCGATATGGACGGCGCCGATCCGGCCCGCCAGCGCCGCCCCCAGCGTCGTCACGCCGCAGCCGGAGGCGCCCGTGATCCCGACCCGCTGCAAATCGTCCCGCATGCCTCCCTTCTCGCAAACGGCGGCGCCGCGTTCCAGCCCCGCCGGCCGCAGCCGTTGCGCTTCTTCGGAGCGGCGGAAATCATTACGCCCTAGCTACTTCGCTCCTGCTGGCGTAGCGATGGCGCAAGTGGCCGCGGGGCCGGGGCCGAGTGTGGAGCGAGAGGATATTTTTCGATGAGCGCGGACGCACCGACCGGCCATATCCGCCTGACGTCTCACCCGGGATCGCGCGGGCCGGTGCGGTTTCCGCTGACCTGGGGCGCGGCGAGCGCGGCGGAGCGGGGGCCGGTGATCGCGACCGTCAACGCCCGGTCGGACCGAAACGCGATCGGGGCGCATGGCGGCTCCTATTCGATCTATCGGGCGCTCGCCATCTCGTCCGGAGCGATGGATCCCAACGCCAGGCCCGACCTGCACGACACCTCGCCGGTATGCGAGATCGGTCCGCACCCTCAGTGGAACGAGCCCGGCAAGATCGTGTCGCTGGACCCCTGGGGCCACCGCGTCGCCCAGGATTTCGGCGCCTTCATCGAGGAAGGGATAGACATCCGCCCTTCCATCGCCATCACCAAGGCGCGGCTGACCCTGCACGAGATCCAGGGCGCCATCGCCGCCGGCCGGCTCGAAGTGGACGGCGACATCGTCCATGAGGCGGGCGACGTCTCGGTCACCAAGATCGCGGTGGATCCGGTATGGTGGCTGCCCGGCGTCGCCGAGCGCTTCGAGGTCAGCGAGGGGAGCCTCAGGCGCTGCCTCTTCGAGCAGACGGGCGGAATGTATCCCGAGCTGGTCACGCGCCCGGACCTTTCGGTGTTCCTCCCTCCGATCGGCGGCATGACCCTCTACATTTTCGGCGACCCCGCCTTCCTCGGCGACACCAGCCGGACCCTGACCTGCCGGGTCCACGACGAGTGCAACGGCTCGGACGTCTTCGGCTCCGACATCTGCACCTGCCGTCCCTATCTCACCCACGGCATCGAGGAGGCGACGAGGGCGGCCCAGGCGGGCGGAACCGGCCTCATCGTCTACAATCGCAAGGAAGGGCGCGCTCTGGGCGAGGTTACGAAGTTCCTCGTCTACAACGCCCGCAAACGCCAGCCCGGCGGCGACCAGGCGGCGACCTATTTCGAACGGACCGAATGCGTCGCCGGAGTCCAGGACGCGCGCTTCCAGCAGCTGATGCCGGACATCATCCACTGGCTCGGGATTACCCGGATCGACCGCTTCGTGTCGATGTCGAACATGAAATATGACGCCCTCGCGGTCGGTGGGATCGACATAGGCGAGCGGGTGCCGATCCCCGAGGGCCTGGTGCCTCCGGACGCCAGCGTCGAGATGGAGGCGAAGAAGGCGGCGGGCTATTACACGCCGGAGGGAGCGCCCACCGAGGAGCATCTTCGCTCGGTGGTCGGCCGGGATCTGGGGAAGTTCTAGAGCGGATGAAGAAGCCGGAGGCCCTGTCATCCTCCCCGCGGCGCAGCCGTGGGGAGGGAGACCATGCGAAGCATGATGGAGGGGCGACGGGCGCCCTCAGCTCCTCCACCGCGATTCACGCGGTCCCCCTCCCCATCCGCTTCAAGGAGGGGGAGGACTAGTGGCAGCCGACCCCGCACTGCTCGCCCTGCTCAGCGCCGCCTCGGTGCGCGAGCGGGCGCATGAGATGCTGGAGATCGCGCTCGACGGCGGCATCGAGGGCTGGACCGCCGATCCCGGCCGGCTGGAAGCGGCGGCCGACCTCACCGCCCGGGTGACGCGGGAATCCTATCCCGACCTCGCGATCCCCTTCCACGCCCGCTGGCGGCACTTCGTCGCCGGGGAGCCGAGCCTGCCGGATCGCGATCCGGCGGCGCGCGCCCGGGCAGCGTTCGACCTGGTCATCGTCTCGGTTCTTCTCGACGCCGGGACGGGCCCGGGCTGGAGCTTCACGGACCCCGTCAGCGGCGGCACCTTCGCCCGTTCCGAGGGCCTGGCGGTGGCAAGCCAGAGGCTGGTCGAAAGCGGAGCCCTCGCGACCCATGGAGCCGCCTTGGCCGCGCTCGACGACCGAACCCTGGCGCAAGGCTTCCAGGTCGGAGGCTCCAACCCGCTCGCCGGCCTCGAGGGCCGGACCGCGCTGCTCCGGCGCCTGGGCGTTCAGGTGCTGGCGAGGCCGGATCTGTTCGCCACCCGGGACGAGGCCCGGCCGGGTGGGCTCTACGACGTTCTGGCCGCACGCGCCGAGGGCGGGCGGCTTCCCGCGCCGGCGATACTGGAGCTGCTGCTCGAAGCGCTCGGCCCGATCTGGGCGGACCGGCTCGTGCTTTCCGGCCTTCCGCTGGGCGATTGCTGGCGCCACCCCGCCATCCGCCGAAGCGATTCCAGCAACGGGCTCGTGCCGCTGCACAAATTGTCGCAGTGGCTCGCCTATTCGCTGATCGAGCCGCTGGAGGCCGCAGGCGTCGCGGTGGTGGAGGTCGACGGTCTCACGGGCCTCGCGGAATATCGCAACGGCGGATTGTTCGTCGACACCGGAGTCATCCGGCTCGCCGATCCGGAAGCCGCCGGGCGGACGCATCGGGTATCGGACCCGCTGATCGTGGCGTGGCGCGCGATGACCGTCGCGCTGCTGGACCGGATGGCGCCCCTCGTCCGCGCGCGGCTGGGCGTGGCCGAACAGGATTTCCCCCTCGCTCGGATGCTCGAAGGCGGCAGCTGGGCGGCGGGGCGGCGGATCGCAGCGGAGCTCCGCCCGGGCGGCGGTCCCCCCTTTCAAATCATCAGCGACGGAACGGTATTCTGAACATGGACGGACTGACGATCGTCGACCACCCGCTGGTCCAGCACAAGCTCACCCTGCTTCGCGACCGGGACAGCTCGATCAAGCTGTTCCGGACCTTGGTTCGGGAGATCGCCACCCTGCTCTGCTACGAGGTCACCCGCGACCTTCCGACGGAGCTCGTCCGGGTCGAAACCCCGATCGCAGTCACTGAAGCGCCCGCCATCGCGGGCAAGAAGCTGGTCATCGCTCCGATCCTGCGCGCGGGCCTCGCGATGGCCGAAGGGATGCTCGACCTCGTCCCCTCCGCGCGGGTCGCCCATATCGGCCTGTACCGCGAGCCGGTCTCGCTGCAGTGCGTCGAATATTATTTCAAGACCCCCGAAGACATAGGCGATCGCCTCGTCATAATCGTCGATCCGATGATGGCCACCGGACACACCGCCGTCGCGGCCATCGACCGGCTCAAGGAAGCGGGAGTCTCGGAGATGCGCTTCGTCTGCCTTCTCTGCTCGAGGCCCGGAGTCGAGGCCGTTCGAGCCGCCCATCCCGACGTGCCGATCTGGACCGCCGCGGTGGACGAATCGCTGAACGACCATGGCTATATCGTTCCCGGCCTCGGCGACGCCGGCGACCGGACGTACGGGACGCGCTGAACCGTCATCCCGGCGAAGGAAGCAATCCATGAACACCTTTGGTGCGGGTTCGGGACCGGCAGTGTTCATGGATCCCGGATCAAGGCCGGGGATGACGAAGCGCGGCTACTCGGTGGCGGGCTCAGCCGACGACCAGTGGATATGGATGATCCTCCACGCGCCGGAAACTCGGCGAAGAACCATCGTCTCGACCATGATCCGATCGACGAGGCGGCCCTTGAAATTGCCCTTTGTGCGGCTCTCGCTGGAGATCCAGGCGAGATCCGTGGCGGCATGGCCGGTTCGGCGCAGCCTTGTCGTCGCCACCGCCTTGGAAAAGGCCGCGTCGGCGGCGGCGTGGCTGGCGGCATATTCCGCCTTGCTCCGCTCCGCGCGTCCTTCCTCGAAGACCAGGGCGTCGTCGGCCATCAAAGCCAGCGCGGCCGAGGCATCGCCGCGGCGAAGCGCGGCGTGAAAGGCGTCCACCGCCGCCGCCGCCGCCTGCGCCGGCTGGGGTACGGAGCCCGCAGGGGCTTCTTTGGCCGCGAACCCGCCGGCGGCGGCCGGAGCGAGGGACAGCAGCGTGGCGGCGGTGGCGGCGAGCAGTGGGAATCGGTGCATCGGGGCAGCTTAGCCCGGGCCCGCAACGAGTCCAGCCCGTGGGCAGGCGCGGCTTCGATCAAGGGATATGGCGGCGCCTTCGGCACGCGCCGAACATCCTGGGTGGCGTGCGCGGGATCAGTCGACGATGACCGTTGAGCGGCTGTATTCGAGCCGTTTGATGCGAAGCTCGGTCATGGCGTCCGCGACTTCGAGGAACAGTCTTTCCCCGAGTTCCAGGGCGACCGTATAGCAGGCGGCGGCTTCTGTGGATGAGACTCTCCGGCGGCGATCCGCGCAGTCGACCTGCTCCACCTTCGAGATGTGGATCGGCCAGAACCTCATTGCGACAGCCTTGGCCGGCTCATCCTCACAGGCCCAAAGATCGGATTTGCACTTGAACTTGAAGGGCAGCGGGACGCCTCGCTCGACAGCCTCGCGGTAGAGCCGAGCCGCGACCAGGACCCGAAAGGCGGTGAGGCCGATCATGTCGTCGGCCTCGAAGAAGGTTCGCGCGTCTCCGCCCGAACGGCATTTGTCATTCTCCGCCGGAAGCTCAGCCTCCATGATGTCGGCTTTTGCGCGTTGCATCCCGGACGGCGAGGTCCAGCGTCGCCGGATATCGAACCCGGCCACCGCTCCCTGCCCGTCGAAGCTCACGCGAATGGCGTCGACTCGGCAAAGTCCCCTCCACTTCGCCGACGACCAGCCGGCCGCGGGGCGGGTGTAGAAGGTCAGGCTTTGGAGGGGGGGCGGCCGCTTGAGCTGCTCTTCGGTCAGCGGCGCGCAACTGAACTCGCAGGTATGCCATTCGGGCCGGTCGACATCCACCACCAGCGCTCCGGCTTCCCCCAGGACCAGCTTCGCCAGCTCGGCGACGGGAAGGGTCTGGGCCTGTTCCGGCGTGATCGCCGAGGCCGGGGCGCGACAAGGACGAGGGCCGTCGGCCAGATACACTTGAAGCTCGGCATCTCCCTCTCCTCAGCGTCAGCGGTTCCGGCGTCCCTCGATCAATCCGTCGACCAGGCCCGGGTCGGCCAGGGTCGACGTGTCGCCCAGGCTCCCGAACTCGTTCTCGGCGATCTTGCGGAGGATCCGCCGCATGATCTTGCCGCTCCTCGTCTTCGGCAGGCCCGGGGTGAAGTGGATGATGTCGGGGCTGGCGATCGGGCTGATCTCGGTCCGCACATGCTGCCGAAGCTCTTTCTCGAGTTCGGGATTCTCGGTCTCGCCCTCCATCAAGGTGACGTAGCAATAGATGCCCTGCCCCTTGATGTCGTGCGGATAACCGACCACGGCGGCCTCGGCGACGCAGCGATGGGAGACGAGCGCGCTTTCGATCTCGGCGGTGCCGAGGCGGTGCCCGGAGATGTTGAGGACGTCGTCGACCCGGCCGGTGATCCAGTAATAGCCGTCCTCGTCGCGGCGGCAGCCGTCGCCGGTGAAATACTTGCCGCGGTAGGTGCTGAAATAGGTCTGCACGAAACGGTCGTGATCGCCGTAGACGCTCCGCATCTGACCAGGCCAGGAGCGGGCGATGCACAGATTGCCCGAGGCGGGGCCGACCAGCAGCTCGCCTTCCGCTCCGACCAGCTGGGGCTCGATTCCGAAGAAGGGCCGCCCGGCGCTGCCCGGCTTCATGTCGTGGGCTCCGGGCAAGGTGGTGATCATGACTCCGCCCGTCTCAGTCTGCCACCAGGTGTCGACGATCGGGCAGCGCCCCTCGCCCACCACTTCATGATACCAGCGCCAGGCCTCCGGGTTGATCGGCTCTCCGACGGAGCCGAGCAGCCGGATGGAGGAGCGGTCGTGCTTCCTCACCGGCCCCTCCCCTTCCCGCATCAGAGCGCGGATGGCGGTCGGGGCGGTGTAGAAGATGTCGACCCGGTGTCGCTCCACCACGCCCCAGAAGCGGCTGAAATCCGGATAGTTGGGGACGCCTTCGAACATCAGGCTGGTCGCGCCGTTGGCGAGCGGGCCGTAGACGACGTAGCTGTGCCCGGTGACCCAGCCGACGTCGGCCGTGCACCAGAAGATCTCGCCGGGCTTGTAATCGAAGACATAGTGGAAGGTGGCCGCCGTCCAAACGGCATAGCCGCCCGTGGTGTGGAGCACGCCCTTGGGCTTTCCGGTCGAGCCCGAGGTGTAGAGGATGAAGAGCGGATCCTCCGCGTTCATGGGCTCGGCCGGGCATTCGTCGGGCACGAGCGAAGCCAGTTCGTGTAGCCAGTGGTCCCGGCCTTCGCTCCATTCGATGTCGTTGCCCAGGTGGCGGACGACCAGCACGGCTTCCACGTCCGCGCCCTTTGCGAGCGCGGCATCGACATTGGCCTTGAGCGGCACCAGCCGGCCGCCGCGCTTTCCACCGTCCGCGGTGACGACGAAGCGGCTCGCGCAATCCTCGATCCGGCCGTGGAGGGCCTCGGGCGAGAAGCCGCCGAAGACGACGGAGTGGACCGCCCCGATCCTGGCGCAGGCGAGCATCGCCACCGCGGCCTCCGGGATCATCGGCATGTAGAGCGTGACCCGGTCGCCCTTCCCGGCGCCCAGCGCCTTCAGGCAATTCGCCATCGCGACGACCTCGCGGTAGAGCTCGCCGTAGGTGAGGCTCCGGCCGGTGCCGGGCTCGTCACCCTCGAACAGGATCGCCACCTGATCGGAGCGCGCCTCCAGGTGGCGATCGACGCAATTGTGGCAGAGGTTCAGGATCCCGTCCTCGAACCATTTGATGTCGACCGGGTCGAAGGACCAATTGCCGGCGCTGGTCGGCTCCCCGATCCAGTCGATCCGCCGCGCCTGCGCCGCCCAGAAGCCGTTCGGATCGTCTAGCGACTGGCGGTAGAGGGCCTCATAGGCCTCGGCGTCGGCGTGGCTGGTGGCGACCAGGGCTGCGGGGGGCGATATGCGGCTGACCATGCGCCATTCCCTAGGCCTGCCGGGCCGCGCCCGCAAAGACGCAAAATGTTTACCCCGGAGGCTTAAGCGCCCCCCTCGATGATCGAAGGCTGGGTGAGCGCCATCGCGACGAAGCCGGTGTCCCCGGCCACGGCGCCGCTCGCCCGCCGCCCGGCCGGGTCGCCGACAGCTGCGGGGCTCGCCGCCTCCTCCCTCCCGCTGGGCCGTTTCTGCGAGGACGAGTCCCGTCTGCGCGCATGGCGGCAGCTCGAGATGGAGGCATCGCTGCCGGTCCAGAGCCACGCCTTCGCCTCGGCGCTCGCAAGCACCCTCCTCGCCGACGCGCATATCGAGGTGTTTTCGGTCGGCCGGGGCGACGATGTCGCCGCCCTGCTCGCCTTGAGCCGGAAGCGGGGATATTTCGAACGCTGGCTGACGGTGGGAGCGCATGAAGTGTGCGAGCCGGACGATGCGCTCTGCCGAAATCCGCAAGCGGCGCGGCTCCTGGCCGAGGCGGTCGTCCACGACGGCAGGGCGATCGAGCTGGACCGGGTTCCCGCGGGTTCGCCGTTCATCCCGGCCTTGCGCTCGGCCTTGCGCGGGAAAGGCTGGATGTCGGTTCGCCCCGCTACCCCCACGCCCACCATCACCCTCGGCCCCGACTGGAAAAATCCGGAATCCCGCTTCAATTCGGGGCGTCGGTCCGACTTCCGCCGCGCCGCGCGCAGAGCAGGCGAGCTGGGCGAGCCGAGGTTCGAGATATTGTCGCCGCGGCCCGGCGAGTTCGACGCCTTGTTCGACGAGGCCGTGGAGGTCGAGCTTCGCAGCTGGAAGCGCGAGGCGGGGACCGCGATCGCCGTCGACAGCGCCAAGGAAAGCTGCTTCCGCCATTATTTCCGCTCGGCCTGCGAGCAGGGCGTTTTCCGGATCGCCTTCATGCGGATCGACGGCCGGGCGGTGGCCATGCAGATGGCTCTGGAATGCCTCGATCGTTATTGGCTGTTCAAGATCGGCTTCGACGAGGCCTTCGAACGCTGCTCGCCGGGCACCCTGCTGATGCTCCACACGCTCGGCTGGGCCGCGAACCGGGACCTGCGCGCCTACGAGCTTCTCGGCCATTTCGAGCCCTGGATCGCCCGCTTCTGGACCCGCGAGCAGCATGAATGCGTCTGGGTGCGCGCTTATCCCGTCAACCCGAGGGGCGCCGCCGCTTTCGCGGCCGACGCCTGCGCGTCGCTGCGCAGGCGGCTCGCGCCGGCGGGCGCCCGATGACGGGGCTCCGGGCCGCCTTGAGGAACGCCCGTTACGCGCTTCCCGGACTGGTCGAACGGTTCGTGCCCGGGCCCGGCCCCGCCTCCGCCGCCCGGATCTGCCAACGCCTCGGCGGCTCCGGGCTCGGCGCCACCGCCGGCTATTTCCAAGCGCGACAGTCAAGCCCGGAGGAGATCGTCGCCGCCAATGTCGCGGCGGCGCGCCTTCTGGCTCGAAACTGCGGCGGCTCCTGCCTGTCCGTCAAGGCGCCGCCTCTGCTGTTCGACAGCGGCCACCTTCGGAAAGTCGCCGAAGCCGCGGCGGCGGCCGGACTGACCCTGATGTTCGACGCCCATGCCGAGAAGGACGCGCAACCCACGCTGCGATCCGTCTGCGCCCTTCTTCCCGACTTTCCGGAGACGGGTTTCGCCCTTCCCGCCCGCTGGCGCCGAAGCCTGGCGGACGCGGCCCTGTTCCGGGACGGGCCGGCGCGCATCCGGCTGGTGAAGGGCGAATGGAGTGACCCGCAAGCGGACGTCCCCAACGTCGAGGGGAACTTCCTCGCCCTCGTCTCGCGCCTCGCCGGCCGGTCCGCGCCGGTTGCCGTGGCCACGCACGATCCGGTCCTCGCCGAAAGCGCGCTCCGCCTGCTGATCGCGGCCGGAACGCCCTGCGAGCTGGAGCAGCTTCGCGGCCTTCCCTCGCGACGGTCCATGGCCGTCGCGAGACGTCTTGGAATACCCGTCCGGATCTACGTTCCCTTCGGTCCCGGCTGGTGGCCCTACGCTCTGGATAAGGCGCTGGCGCGGCCCTACCTCTTTTCCTGGATGCTGAGGGACAGGTTCGCCAGAACGAACCTTCAGGCCTTCGCCTGAGCATCGGCCGTCCGGCCGCGAAGCCGCTGCGTTCGGAGACGCAAAATGTTTGGCTATTATATACTTGACAAAGCAGACTGTCCCAGGGCAGAGGGGAGGCAGGAGCAAAGCCATGAACATCACCGCCCCTCAGTTCACCGATGAGACCAAGGCCCGCGAGCACCTAGAGGCGGTACGCTGGCCGGACGGCCCGTTCTGCCCTCATTGCGGATCGTTCGACGCGACTCGCCTTCAGGGCAAGAAGCACCGCCCTGGCGCGGTCCAGTGCAACGACTGCCGCCAGCAATTCACCGTAACGGTCGGGACCGTGTTCGAGCGCTCCAAAATC
>DASVTN010000006.1:0-14873 GCA_036387555.1 Allosphingosinicella sp.
CGATCTCCTCGCCCGGATGCGGGCGGAGCGGGTCCACCTCGCCATCGTCGTCGACGAGTTCGGCGGCACCGAAGGCCTCGTCACCATCGAGGACGTGGTGGAGGAGATCGTCGGCGAGATCGAGGACGAGCATGACGAGGAAGCTCCCGGCATGCTGATCGCGCTCGACGACGGGATCTGGGACGCCGACGCGCGGGCCGAGCTCGAGGACGTCGCGGAGACGATCGATGCCCGGCTCGGCGCGGTCGAGGAGGATGTCGATACCCTGGGCGGCCTGGCGACGGTGCTCGCAGGCCATGTCCCGCAGGCGGGCGAGATCGTCGAGCATCCATCCGGGTGGCGGCTCGAGATCACCGAAAGCGACACGAGGCGGGTGACGCGCCTCAGGCTCCATGCGCCGGAAGAAGGGGCGCTGAGCGAGTAGGGGCTATTCCTCCCCGGCCTTTGCCGGGGAGGGGGACCAGGCGAAGCCTGGTGGAGGGGTTCTGAGAGTCTGAAGAACCCCTCCACCCCGCTTCGCGCGGTCCCCCTCCCCCGGAAATCCGGGGGAGGAATTTAGGTCGTGGCGAGTTGCGCCGCCTCCCCCGGGATGCTGTAAGCGGCCATGGACTATGAACATATCCGCTTCGAGCTGAGCCCCGCCGCGGTCGCGACGGTCACCATCGCCCGCCCCGACCGGCTCAACGCGCTCTCCGGCCAGACCGTCGACGAGCTTTGGGCGGCGGTGGACGAGGCCGAAAGCGCCGGCGCGCGCTGCCTGCTGCTGACGGGCGAGGGCAGGGGTTTCTCGAGCGGCGCCGACCTCGCCGCAAGCGGCGGCCTGCCCGAGGACGCGGGAGCGGCGCTGGAGGAGCATTTCAACCCGCTGGTCGAAGCGATGTTCGCGCTTCCGATCCCGATCGTGGCCGCGGTCAACGGCCCCTGCGCCGGCGCCGGCTGCTCGCTCGCCCTGGCCGCGGACATCGTCGTCGCGGCCCGCTCGGCCTATTTCCTCCAGGCTTTCGTCAACGTCGGCCTCGTCCCGGACGCGGGCGCGACCTGGCTCCTCCCTCGCCTGGCGGGGCGCGCCCGGGCGATGGAGATGATGATGCTCGGCGAGCGCATTCCGGCCGACAAGGCGATGGAATGGGGGCTGATCTCGCGGGTGGTCGAGGACGAGCATCTCGCTTCGGAGTCGGTTGCGCTCGCCACCCGCCTCGCCCAGGGGCCGACGGTGGCTCTGGGGCTGATCCGCAAGCTGGCGCGCGAGGCTGGGCACATGCCCTTGGGCGAGGCGCTCACCGCGGAGCGCGTGGCCCAGCGGCAGGCCGGGGAGACGCAGGATTTCAAGGGCGCCGTGATGGCCTTCCTCCAGAAGCGGCAGCCGAGGTTCGAGGGGAAATAATCCTCCCATCGCAGATGGGGAGGGGGACAACCCGAGGGTGGTGGAGGGGTAGGTGGCGCGGGGGTCGGCGGGTGCGCGCGCGTAACCTCTCCGTCCTGAGCCAGCTCCCCCTCCACCATGCTTCGCATGGTCCCCCTCCCCATGCTTGCGCATGGGGAGGATTTGTTGCCACTCCCGCCACGCCAGCCTAAGGAATTCCCCTCTGCAACAGGGTAGCGGAACCTCATGGCAACGACGATCGAGGAACTCGAAGCAAGACGGCGCCGGGCGGAGCTCGGCGGCGGCGAGGCGCGGATCGAGGCGCAGCACAGGAAGGGCCGGCTGACGGCGCGGGAGCGGCTCACGGTGCTCCTCGACCAAGGCAGCTTCGAAGAATATGACATGTTCGTCGAGCATAATTGCGCCGACTTCGGGATGGAGACCCAGAAGTTCCCAGGCGATGGCGTCGTCACCGGATCGGGAACGATCAACGGCCGCCTCGTCTTCGTCTTCGCCCAGGATTTCACGGTGTTCGGAGGATCGCTGTCCGAGCGGCACGCGCAGAAGATCTGCAAGGTCATGGACATGGCGATGAAGGTTGGAGCGCCCGTCATCGGCCTCAACGACAGCGGCGGCGCCCGCATCCAGGAGGGTGTCGCGAGCCTCGCCGGCTATGCCGAGGTGTTCCAGCGCAACGTGCTCGCGAGCGGCGTCGTGCCCCAGGTCAGCCTGATCATGGGACCGTGCGCGGGGGGGGCGGTTTATTCGCCGGCTATGACGGACTTCATATTCATGGTGAAGGACAGCAGCTACATGTTCGTCACCGGGCCGGACGTCGTGAAGACCGTCACGAACGAGGTCGTCACCCAGGAGGAGCTGGGCGGCGCCGTCACCCATACGACGAAGTCCGGGGTGGCCGACGTCGCCTTCGAGAACGACATCGAGGCGCTTCTGGCGACGCGCGACTTCTTCGACTTCCTGCCGCTCTCCAACCGCCACGCCGGGCCGGAGCGCCCGACCGCGGACCCGTGGGACCGAGCCGAGCCGAGCCTGGACACGCTCATCCCCGACAGCGCCGCAACGCCCTACGACATGCACGAGCTGATCCGCAAAGTGCTGGACGAGGGCGACTTCTTCGAGATCCAGCCGAACCATGCGGCGAACATCATCGTCGGCTTCGGCCGGGTCGAAGGCCGCACCGTGGGCGTGGTCGCCAACCAGCCGATGGTGCTGGCGGGGGTGCTCGACATCGCCAGCTCGAAGAAAGCGGGGCGCTTCGTGCGCTTCTGCGACGCCTTCGACATCCCGATCCTGACCTTCGTCGACGTCCCCGGCTTCCTCCCCGGAGTGGCGCAGGAGCATGGCGGGATCATCAAGAACGGCGCCAAGCTGCTCTTCGCCTACGCCGAGGCGACGGTGCCCAAGATCACGGTGATCACCCGCAAGGCCTATGGCGGCGCCTACGACGTCATGGCGTCCAAGCACCTTCGCGGCGACTTGAACTACGCCTGGCCGACGGCGGAGATCGCCGTGATGGGCGCCAAGGGCGCGGTCGAGATCATCTTCCGCAAGGATATCGGCGACGCCGAGAAGATCGCGGCCCGCACCCGCGAATATGAGGAGCGCTTCGCCAATCCGTTCGTGGCGGCGTCCAAGGGCTTCATCGACGAGGTGATCATGCCGCACTCGACCCGGCGGCGGATCGCCCTCGGGCTGAGGAAGCTTCGCGACAAGCAGCTCGAGAATCCGTGGAAGAAGCATGACAACATCCCTCTCTGACCGCGTCATCCGGGCGAAAGCCGGGACCTCGGGACGAGAAGTCTCGGTGGGTCTCCCCGAGGCCCCGGCCTTCGCCGGGGTGACGGGATGAGCTCGCGCTACGACGAGCTCGAGCGGCTTCAGCGGCTTCGCGAGAGCGGGGCGCTGACGGACGAGGAGTTCCAGGCGGAGAAACGGCGGCTGCTCGGGCACGGGACCGCCGGACCGGCGGAAGCGGCGGCCGTCGAAGAGGCGGAGCGGCCTTCGCGGCGGCGGCTGTGGATCCTGCTCGGCGCGGCGGTGTTGGTCCTGGCGGTGGCGGCGGGCTGGTATTTCGCAAGGCCCGCGGAAGAGGACGGGATCCTCGACCTGCCGATGCCGACGGAGAACGTCGCGGCCGAAGAGAATGTCGTCGAGGCCAAAGCCGCCCCGGACGTGCGGGCGCTTCCTCCCGGGGAGCAGCTCGCGCGCGCTTTCGAGGCGGCGTTCGGAAGCCGCGGCGAAGCGGTGGTTTCGGTTCCCGGCGACGGCGCCGACGAGGACGTCCGCTTCGCTCCGGGGCGGCTGGTCTGGCCGTCTTTTGGGCCGGTGCTGATCAGCGAGGGCAAGGCCCAGGACCCCGCCCATGCCAGCGCCGGCAAGATCGCGGTCCACTACCTTCGGCCGGCCGCCGACCGCTTCGAGGTGGTACGCGCCTTTCCGGCCGCCGTCTCCACCGGTACGAACGGACAGGTCGCCCGCTGGAGCCTCAATCCGCGCTTGTCGACATGGCCCGTGCTCGTCGCCGAGGGCGGCGGCACCGGGCAGGGCTATACCTGCTCCTGGCTGACCATGACCGAGCTTCGCCCGGGCGGGCCGGTCAGGGTTGCCAACGTGCCGCTCGTCTACGACGATACGGGCGCCAGGGAGGACGGGACCGGAAAGTCGATCGAGGGCAAGATCCTCAACGTCGTCAAGGGCCAGTCGTTCGACGTCGTCTATTCCGGATCGCGAAGGTTCAGCGAGCATTATGTGCGCGGCGCGGACGGCTATTCCGTGGCCGGCGGCAAGTCGATCATGGATACCTGCTGATGGCTTCCGGCGAGGACCTGCTGGTCGGCCTGATCGCCGGCGCCTTGCTGCCGCTGATCGCCTGGCGGGTGCTTCGCGGGCTGAGGGAGGGGCGGCTTCCGCTCTACCGGACCTATGTCGACCGGGACGAGGCGGGCAGCAAGTTCGGCCTTCTGCTCGCGCTCCACGCGCTGAGCTTCGTCCTGGTCGCGGCCATCGCGGCGGACCTGCTTTTCCAGCTCGGCCTGAAGGAGGCGTTATGAAGCTCGGGCGGCTCAACCATGTCGGCGTCGCGACGCCTTCGATCGAAAAATCCGTCATGCTCTACCGGGACGTGATGGGCGCGACCAAGGTGCACGAGCCCTTCGACCTTCCCGCGCAGGGCGTGAAGGTGTGCTTCGTCGACACGCCCAACACTCAGATCGAGCTGATCGAGCCGCTTGGAGAGTCGAGCCCGATCCACGGTTTCCTCGCGAAGAACCCGGCGGGGGGGCAGCACCATCTGTGCTACGAGGTGCCGGACATCCACGCCGCCAAGGCATGGTTCGAAGCAAAAGGAGCCAAGGTGCTCGGCGAACCGCGCATCGGCGCCCACGGCACCCCGATCTTCTTCGTGCATCCCAAGGACATGGGCGGCGTTCTGACGGAGATCATGGAGAGTCCCAAGGGCGCGCCGTAAGCGGATTTGGGTTTGCTCGCCGACGGGAGTAAACTGGCGCTATGAGCGAGAAAGTGACGATTGAGATCGCCGAGAGCTATATGGCCGAACTCCGTGAATGGGCGCACAACAGCGAGCAGAGCGTCCAGGCGCTCGTCGAGCTGGCGCTGCAGCAATATATGATCGCGGTTCGCGAGGATCATGCCGACCTCGAGGAACGAATGAAAGGCCCCGTTTATTCGATCGAAGAGGTAAAAGAGCACCTCGCCGCACGGCGCCGCGGACCCCGGACCGAAGCAGCCGAATAGTGCGGCTCGGCCTCTCGGAGCGTGCCCGAGACGATTTGGCGCGCATCTGGGATTTCAACCTGCAGCGCAGCGAGCGGTGGGCGGAGAAAGTGCAGCTGCGGCTGATTGAACGCGCTATGGCGCTCCTCGTCGCGCCGCATACAGGGCCGCAGATCACAAAAGCAGGGATATGACGCCTGTCCGTGCCTGACATTCAATATGTGATAGATTACCAGCCCTTCGACGACTTTATCACCGTCGTCCGCATTCGCAGCACCCGGGAAATTCGATGAGCACCGACAAACCCACCCGCAGTGACTGGCAGGCTGCCGCTTCGAAGGAGGTCAGAGGCAAGGACATCGTCTGGCACACGCCGGAGGGGATCGAGGTCAGGCCGCTTTATACGGCGGAGGATGTCGAGGGGATCGACCCGGGCCTGCCCGGCTTCGCGCCCTATACGCGCGGGCCCTACGCGTCGATGTACACCGGGCGGCCCTGGACGATCCGGCAGTATGCCGGCTTCTCGACGGCGGAGGATTCCAACGCCTTTTACCGGCGCAACCTGGCGGCGGGGCAGAAGGGGCTCAGCGTCGCCTTCGATCTCGCCACCCACCGGGGCTATGACAGCGATCATCCGCGGGTGACCGGCGACGTCGGCAAGGCCGGCGTGGCGATCGACACGCTGGAGGACATGAAGATCCTCTTCGACGGAATACCGCTCGACACCATGTCGGTTTCGATGACGATGAACGGGGCGGTTCTCCCGGTCATGGCCTTCTACATCGTCGCCGCCGAGGAGCAGGGGGTCGCCCAGGCGCAGCTCTCCGGAACGATCCAGAACGACATCCTCAAGGAGTTCGCGGTCCGCAACACCTACATCTACCCGCCCGAACCCTCGATGCGGATCGTGGCCGACATCATCGCCTACACTTCGCGGCACATGCCGCGGTTCAACTCCATCTCGATCAGCGGCTATCATATGCTCGAGGCTGGGGCGACGGCGGTCCAGGAGCTCGCTTTCACGCTTGCCGACGGCATGGAATATGTCCGGGCGGCGAGGGCGAATGGCCTCGAAGTCGACGCCTTCGCGCCGCGCCTCAGCTTCTTCTTCGGGATCGGCATGAACTTCTTCATGGAGATCGCGAAGCTGCGCGCGGCTCGGACGCTCTGGCACCGGATCATGACGGACTTCGGGGCGAAGAGCCCGAAGTCGCTGATGCTTCGAACCCACTGCCAGACTTCGGGAGTCTCGCTGACCGAGCAGGACCCTTACAACAACATCGTCCGGACGACTATCGAGGCGATGGCGGCCGTCCTGGGCGGGACGCAGTCGCTCCACACCAACAGCTTCGACGAGGCGATCGCTCTTCCGACCGATTTCTCCGCCCGGATCGCGCGCAACACCCAGCTCATCCTCGCCGAGGAGAGCGGAATCGCCAACGTCGCCGACCCGCTCGGCGGCTCCTGGTTCATCGAGAGCCTGACCAGGGACCTGGCCGACAGGGCCTGGGCCCTGATCGAGGAGGTGGAGGCGATGGGCGGGATGACCGCCGCCGTCGCCGAAGGCCTGCCGAAGCGGCGGATCGAGGAGGCGGCCGCGGCGCAGGCGGCCAGGATCGACCGCGGAGAGACCGTGATCGTCGGGGTCAACCGCTACCGGCTCGAGGACGAGGCCCATCTCGACATCCTCCAGATCGACAACGACAAGGTCAGGACCGGCCAGGTGGCCCGGCTCGCGAAAGTGCGGTCGGAGCGCGACGAGGCGGCCGCGCAGGCGGCTCTCGACGCTCTTCGCGAAGGCGCCCGCGGCGATTCCAATCTCCTCCAGCTTGCGGTCGAGGCCGCGCGGGCGCGCGCCACGCTGGGCGAGATCAGCCAGGCGCTTGAAGATGCTTTCGGCCGCTACGGCACCACCCCGGAACCGGTGAAGGGGATCTACGGCGGCGCCTATGACGGCGATCCACGCTGGGCGCGGGCGGGGGACGGAGTGGCCGCCATCGAGCGGCGGCTCGGCCGCAAGCCGAGGATGCTGGTGGCGAAGATGGGCCAGGACGGCCACGACCGGGGCGCCAACCTCGTCGCCTCCGCCTTCGCCGACCTCGGCTTCGAGGTCGTGCCCGGCCCGCTTTTCCAGACGCCCGAGGAAAGCGCCCGCCTGGCCGTCGAGCGTGACGTCGACGTGGTCGGCGCCTCAAGCCTCGCCGCTGGGCACAAGACTTTGGTGCCGGAGCTGATCGGCCATCTGCGTGAGATGGGCCGGCCGGACATCAAGGTCGTCGTCGGCGGAGTCATCCCCGCCCAGGATTACGAGATGCTCCGCGAGGCGGGCGTTCAGGCGATCTTCGGCCCGGGCACCAACCTGGTCGACGCGGCCGGCGAGGTGCTCAAGCTCCTGGGCCACAACATGCCTCCCCTGGAGGAAGCCGCCGAGTGAAGGTCTGGGGCGCATCCTTTTGGCTGGCCCAGGATTGGCTCGGGTACGTTTTCATGGCGGGGGTGCTCGCCATTGCCGCGGAAGAGCGGCTTGGCCGGCTGGGGCTGCTGGTCGACCTGCGCAGGCGGCTTGGCTTCTTGCCGCAGTATCTCGAAATCGAACATCCGTTGCGCTGGTTCGGCATTGCGCTCGTCGCGCTGTGGATCGTACTTTCTATTCCTTCCACGATCGCGATACGCACCAGAATTCACCGCGGGAATCAGGTCAGGCCCAAACGATGACTGAACGGCCGTTCGACCGCAGACCACTCAAGGAGGCCGCGGAATGATCGAGGAGCACGAGGGTCCGGCGCGGAGCGACCATGACGGCGACCATTATCTCTACGACTTTTTCAAATATCTGACCTCGGTCGCTTTGCTGTCACTCGGTGCGGTCTTCACCTTCCTCGGAATGGAAACGGCGAAGGGGGTTCCGATGCTGATGAAGGCGGCGGCGATCGTGGTTCTCGGGACGGCGGCGTTCATGGCCTTTTTCGGCGCCGAGCAGCTGGTCGCGGCTAAGGCCAGCGGGGAAAAGATACCATCGGTGGTCTACCGGCTGCGGTCGCTGGCGCCCAAGGTCTATCTGACCGGTTTCGTCATACTGGCCTATATCTGCGGAGACATCGTCCGTTGAATCCGACTCTCGTCATGACGAGCGTGATCCGCCTTTCATGAACACCCGCCTTGCCGAATTCGCCGGACCGTGTTCATGGATCCCGGATCAAGTCCGGGATGACGTCCATGCAGATGAAGGCGCCGAATGTTCTCTAAAATCCTGATCGCCAACCGCGGCGAGATCGCCTGCCGGGTCATCCGCACCGCCCGCAAGATGGGCATCGCCACCGTCGCCGTCTATTCGGATGCGGACGCCCGGGCGCCGCACGTCAAGCTGGCGGACGAAGCGGTCCGGCTCGGGCCGCCCCCGGCGAGCGAGAGCTATCTGAACGCAGGGCTGATCATCGACGCCTGCAAGGCGACCGGCGCCGAGGCGGTGCATCCGGGCTACGGCTTCCTGTCCGAGCGCGAGAGCTTCGCCCGGGCGCTGGAGGAGGCGGGGATCGCCTTCATCGGCCCGCCGCCGGGAGCGATCGCGGCGATGGGCGACAAGATCGAATCGAAGAAGCTGGCGCGCGAGGCGGGGGTGAGCGTCGTGCCCGGCTTCGTCGGCGAGATCGACGATACAAGCCACGCGGTGAGGATCGCCGGCGAGATCGGCTATCCGGTGATGATGAAGGCCTCGGCCGGCGGCGGCGGCAAGGGGATGAGGCTCGCCTATAGCGAGACCGACGTGCGCGAAGGCTTCGAGGCGACGAAGCGCGAAGGCCTTGCGAGCTTCGGCGACGACCGGGTGTTCATCGAGAAGTTCGTCGAGAATCCGCGCCACATCGAGATCCAGCTGATCGGCGACAAGGGCGGTAACCTCCTCTACCTCGGCGAGCGCGAATGCTCGGTCCAGCGGCGGCACCAGAAGGTGGTCGAGGAAGCCCCGTCGCCCTTCGTCACCCCAGAGATGCGCAGGGCCATGGGCGAGCAGGCCGTCGCGCTGGCGCGGGCGGTTGGTTATTTCAGCGCCGGCACCGTGGAGTTCATCGCCGGCGCCGACCGCAGCTTCTACTTCCTCGAGATGAACACCAGGCTCCAGGTCGAGCATCCGGTGACCGAAGAAGTGACGGGACTCGACCTGGTCGAGCTGATGATCCGCGTGGCGGCCGGCGAGGACCTGCCGTTCGGGCAGGAGGATGTGACCCTGAACGGCTGGGCGATCGAGAACCGGGTCTATGCCGAGGATCCGTATCGGGGGTTCCTGCCCTCGACGGGACGGCTGGTGCGGTATCGGGCGCCGCAAGCAAGCCCCTCCCCTTCGGGGGAGGGGCGGGGACTGTCTTCTGGCCCCGTGGCGCTTTCGACATCCCCCACCCCCAACCCCTCCCCTAAAGGGGAGGGGCTTACCCGAGTCGACGACGGGGTCGAGGAGGGGGGCGAGGTCTCGATGTTCTACGATCCGATGATCGCCAAGCTGATCACTTGGGCGCCGACCCGGGAAGCGGCGATCGACCGGCAGGTCGAGGCGCTCGATTCCTTCGTGATCGAAGGGATCGGACACAATGTCGATTTCCTGTCGGCGCTGATGCAGCATCCGCGGTTCCGGGAGGGACGGCTCACCACCGGATTCATCGCCGAGGAATATCCCGAAGGCTTCGCCGGAGCGCCCGCGGACAAACGGCTGATCGAGGATCTGGCGGCGATCGCGGCCCTGGTGGGGATGGAGACCGATGCCCGCGCCTGCTCGGTCAGCGGGCAGCTCGGGGGTCCGGTCCTGCCGCCGGAAGAGCGGGTGGTCCGGATCGGCGGACTGAGCTTCGGCATCCGTTTCGACGGCTTCGAAGGCGGGCTGCTCGCTTACCTGGACGAGGGGGAGGGGCGCGAGCTGATCGGCCGCTGGGAGCCGGGCCAGCGATTGTTCAAGGGCATGATCGACGGCCGCAGCCGGATCGTGCAGATCGCCCGGCGCGGCCGGCAATGGCGGCTGACGACCCGCGGCGCCTCCCATCTCGCCGAGGTGCTCCCCGAGCACGTCGCGCAGCTCAGCCGCTTCATGATCGAGAAGATCCCGCCGGACCTTTCCAGATATCTGCTCTGCCCGATGCCGGGGCTGCTGACGGCGCTCAATGTCGGCGAAGGCGATCCGGTCGAGGCGGGGCAGCCGCTGGCCGTGGTCGAGGCGATGAAGATGGAGAACATCCTGCGCGCGGAGAAGGCGGGAAGGGTGAAGTCGGTCTCCGCCAAGCCCGGCGACAGCCTCGCCGTCGACGCGGTGATACTCGAGTTCGAGTAGCACCCGTCATCCCGGCGGAAGCCGGGACCTCGTTGAGACCCGCCGTGCCCCCTACGGCCCGAGGTCCCGGCTTTCGCCGGGATGACGGAGGTCAGGCGCGATCGGAGGCGGCCGGCAGGCAAAGCTCGAAGCGGGCGCCGGCATCGCTGCGCGCGGCGGCAATGGTGCCGCCGCAGGCGGTCAGGAGCGAGCGGGCGATCGAAAGGCCGAGACCGGATCCGCCCTCGCCCCGCCGGCTGGTGTGGAAAGGCTCGAAGATCCGCTCCCGGTCCGCCTCCGCTATCCCCTGGCCGTCATCCTCAACCGCGATCCTGACCTTCCGGCCTTCGAGCCGGCCGGCGATCGTCACCCGTGCCGCCCCCGCCTGCCGGCTGTTCTCGACCAGGGTTTCGAGCACCACCTCGATCAACTCCGCCGGAGCGGCCACCGCCGGCGTGTCCGCCAGCTTCACGTCCACGGTGAAGCCGGGCGCGCGGTGAGCGTCCGCCACCTTGAGCGCCGGGCCCTCCGGCACGGTCGCAGCGTCCTCGGGGGCGCTGGCCATGTCGGCCCGGGCGAGGTCGAGCAGCCGGCGAAGCAGGTGCGACAGGCGATCCGCGTCCGCCCCGGCATTGGCGAGAAAGCGGCGGCGCTCCTCGTCGCTCATCTCCGGATGCTCGACGAGCAGCTCCAGAACGCCCTTGATCCCGGTGATCGGAGTCTTGAGCTCGTGGCTGACGGCGGCGGCGAAGTCCCTCAGATAGCGCGAACGGCGCTCGATCCGGTCCGCCATGGCCGCGAAGTTGACGTAGAGGTTGCGGATCTCGATCGCGGCGGTCGCCGGCGGCTCCGGAACCGCGACGGCGCCGCGGGCGACGTTCTGGGTGGCGTCGCTCAGCGCCTCGATCGGCCGGGCGATACCGCGCGAGAGCAGGCCGGCGAGGCCGAGCAGGGTGAGGAAGATGAGCCCGACCCCAAGCGCGATCTTGCCCCGGTCCTGGTAGATTCCGAGGAACAGGCCACGCGGCGAGCGGCTCAGCATCAGGACCCCGATGACGTCGCCGCCCGCGACGACGGGGCGGACGTAATGGACCCGGATGTTCGAGGCGCGGCTCAGCCACTCGAGCGCATAGCGCGGGCGGTAGTCTCCCCGCTCCCTGAGCACCGTCCTGGTCTGCCCGATCGTTACCGGGTTGATCTCGGGAAGGTGCATGTAGCTTCGGCCGACGTCGCCCCGTCCGAGGACCACGGTGCCGTGGACGTCCATCAGCCGGACCGCCGCCAGCGTGGTTCGGGCGGTGTCGATCACCACCGGCTTCAGAGTGGCCGCGACTCGCATCGCCCGCGGATCGGGCGCCCGCCGCGACGGCAGCGCGTCCGGCTGCGGCGCAAGCACCGGCATCGAGCGCAGGTCGATGGTCGGCCGCTCGGGCCGGAGCGGGCCCGGCGGAGGATCGGTGAAAGGCTCGGGCCAGGCCGCCCGATAGGCGCCGGCCAGAACGGCGGCCTGGGCGATCAGCTCCGCTTCGGTCTGCTGGACGAGCGTGTTCTCGTAGACCCGAAGGAAGACCGCGCCGACGCCGGGCAGGGCCGCCACGAACAAGAGGGTGAGGAAGAGCAGGGTCCGAAGCCTCAGCGCCGGCCAGTGCCGCTTGGCATAGTCCTTCAGCGGTCGGATCAAGCCCGGTTCCGGCACAGGCTGGAGGGACCAAGATGGCGTGGGAGGCGCACAATCGCCTCCCAAGCCTTCGGCTTGGGCCCCTCCTCTCCCGTAAGGACGGGAGAGGGAGTTGAAAGGCGAGGCTGAATGTCGTTGCCGATCATGCGCCCTCGCCGAGGCAGCGGCCGATCCGGTAGCCGATGCCGGCGCGGGTCTCGATGAGGTCGCCGCCGCCCAGGGCGGCGAATTTCGAGCGCAGGTTGCGGATATGGCTGTCGATGGTGCGGTCGGTGATGGCGAAGCCGGGGCCGTGGAGCCGGTCGATGATCGCATCGCGGGTGAACACCTTCGACGGCAGGCTCGCAAGCAGCTGCAGGAGCTGGAACTCGGTCACGGTGACCGGCACCTGCACCTCGTCCCAATGGGCCTCCCAAGCTTCCGGATCGAGGCGGAGGCGGTTGTGGACGAGCGCGCTCTTCGGGCCCGCCTCCGCAAGCGCGCGGCCGCCGCGCTTCAGGATGGCGCTGACCCTCGCTACCACTTCGCGGGGGCTGAAGGGTTTCACGACATAATCGTCGCCGCCAAGCTCGAGGCCGAGGACCCGATCGATCTCGTCGTCGCGCGAGGAGAGGAAAAGGATCGGCAAATCGCCTTCGGCACGAAGCCGCCGGCATACTTCGAGCCCGTCCATCCTCGGCATGTTGATGTCCAGCACGACGAGGTCGGGCCGCTCGCGCTCGACCGCCCGGAGCGCCTCCTCGCCGTCGCCGGCCTCGCTCGTCTTCATCCCCGCCTTGCCGAGCGCGAAGGCGAGAAGCTGGCGGATATGGGCGTCGTCGTCGACGAGGAGGATCTTGTGGCTCATCGCGTACATGTCACATCCCCGCACGGCGGCTGTCAAAGTCTGAGGTGGAAGCGAGCCGCCGCCCGTCGCAGCCGCGCACGTCGGCCGAGAAGCGGGGCAGCCGGCGCTCGGCGATCCGCCGGTTCGCCTCCGACATCCGGCGCGCGTTGCGGAAGGTCCAGCCGTGCCAGTCCCCCTGCCGGGTTGCGAGCCGGTCCATGATCAGGTTGCGGGACCAGCTCACCCGCTCGCGGAAGCGCGGGGCTATCGGCCGGCTCTCAAGCTCGACCAGCGCGATCAGGGCCGACGGCCCGAGCCCGTTGAGGTGGCACAGGTCCAGCGGCACTCCGGCGCCGCCCACCTCGCGGGCATGGCGGACGTTCCAGCGGGCGGCCACGGCTCCCAGATCCACCACGGAGCAGGCGGTGAGTGCGAGGAGAGCCGCGCCGAGGTTGGCGTTGATCAGCCAGGGCCCGCTCTTGCGCCGCCACAGGCGGACGCAGATGAGGATCAGCCCGACCGCCACCAGCGCCATCCAGATCAGCGCCGCGATCCGCATCCGGGTGAGCGAATAGGCCTCGATGTAGTCGATGGTGCGGAGCATCGTGGAGGCGACGAGGACGACGTTCTGGGCGATCCAGAAATAGACCAGCCGCCGCACCAGCGGGCTTTCCGGGGTCGGGGTGCCGGGGCGCAGGGTGATGAGGACGAACAGGCCGGCGAGCAGGGCGGTGGCGATCAGGGGATAGGCGCCGCGATGCGCGTAGTCGGCGAGGCCCATGTCGCCGGGCAGAGGGGCGCCGCTCCACAGGAAGGCGATGTCCAGCCCGTTCTGAAGCGCGAAGAGGAGGTTGAAGGCGGTCAGGGAGAGGGCGATCGAGGCCGGGGTGACTCCGGGAAGGATGAGGTCGCCTTCGCGAACGCGCAGCGGCGCCAGCGCCGCGCGCGGCGGCCGGAGCAGGCTCCAGACGCAGAGGATCACCACCAGCCAGAAGAACAAGCGGACGATCGAGAACCCGCCGACCCCGGCGAGCAGGTCGAGCCGCGCGAAGGCGTTGGAGATGAGCGGGTTGGCGGCGCTGAACAGGGCGAGGAAGAGGGCGGTGCCGAGGACCGGCAAGGCGAGCAGCGGCAGCGCCGCGGCGAGACGGGCGGAGCCGCGGCGGCGGCGCGTCGCGCGGAGCCGGCCGAGGTCGGCCGGCGGTCCGAAGACCGAGAGGAAGGCATGGAGGAGGAGGCGCTTCGTCCAGCGCCACCCGTCGTCGAAAGCGCCGGTTCGGGGGAGGAGAACGGCCAACGCGCAGGCGGTGAGGAACAGGAAAGCGGAGAGCGGCGACGGATCGTCGGCGAGAGCAAGCACGAACAGGAGGGCGGCTGCGGCCGCCGCGAGGGCCGGCCTGCTTCGGCCGATGGCGGGGGTGGCGACGAGCAGCGCGACCACGAGGGCCGCCGCGAACAGGCCGGCGGTGGCTCCGACCCGCTGGAAGAAGAAGAGGTGGTCGGCGAGGGCGACCAGAATCGCCGCGAGGGCGATCTTGCGGACGAAGGTGAAGCGGCGCGGGCGAAGCGGCGTCGCGGCGGGCATGGTGAGTTCCATCGGGCTCCCCTGTTCTGGACGGGAGCGAAATGGGCCTGCCGCGTCGAGCGGTGATGGCTCGAGGTTCAGTTCGGTGCGCGAAGGCGGTGCAGATTCGGTGCAGGCCCCTCAAGTCCTCCCCGAGCTTGCCTCGGGGAGGAATTCAATCACCGCCCCCTCAGCACTCCGTCGACGCTATGCACGACGCCGTTCGTCGAGTGCCCTTCGGCGCCGGCCACTCGGGCGCGGCCGCCGGCGGCGTCGGTGACGACGATCGAACCGCCTTCCCGGCTGAAGCTCAGATTGCTTCCGCCGACCGTGGCGAGCTGGGCCTTGCCCTTGCCGCGCTCGATGGCGCGGCCGAGATCGTCGGCAGTGACCGTTCCG
>DASVTN010000007.1:0-56532 GCA_036387555.1 Allosphingosinicella sp.
TCGAGCAGCACCGTCCACAACGCCACGGTCAGCTTCGGAATGGGCCCGGGGCGGCTGCCCTTCGGCTGGACGGTCGGCGCCGGCTACGTCCGCGAGGACATGAACCGGCTCGATTCCAATTTCGAGGCCAAATATGTCCGAGCCGACGTCGTGCTTCCGGTCTCGCCGACCCTCGCCGTCACCGGCGGAGTCGGCTATGAGACGATGAAGGGCTCGCAGCAGGATTTCAAGCGCGGCCCCGGCGGAGTGCCGGTCCTGACGCCGGGCGGCGATCTCATCCCCGATCCCTCCAGGCCCCGCCTCGAGACGCTCGACCAGGACGGGATCATGTGGGACGCCGGGATCCTCTGGCGCCCGAGCCGCCGGACCGAGCTTCAGGCCCGGGGCGGGTGGCGCTACGGCGGCGAGAGCTTCACCGCCTCGCTCTCCCACAAGATCAACAGCCGCTCCTCGCTCAACGCGTCCGTCTATGACAGCGTAAGCAGCTTCGGGAGACTTTTGATAGCCGATCTCAATGGTTTGCCGACCAAGTTTCAGACTCCGCGCAATGGCGACCTGGGCGGGCTGAGCGGCGCGGGCTGCGTGTTCGGGAACGATCCCGGCACCGGCGCCTGCTTCGGCGACGCGCTCCAGTCGATCGCCAACTTCAACTTCCGCAACCGCGGCGCGAGCCTTCGCTACTCGGCGGCGCGGGGCCCGTGGAGCATGGGGATCGGCGCCGGCTACGCCAACCGCAAATATCTGGCGCCTTCCGACAGCGTCTTCGCGCTTAACGGCGTGACCGACCAGAGCTTCTCTTTGGAGGGCAATCTGGGACGGCGGCTGACCCGGAGCTCGGGCTACGATTTCGACGCTTATGCCAGCTGGTACGACAGCGGCCTCGCCGGCAGCGACTCCAGCTTCGGAGCCGGGCTCACAGGGCGTTACTACCGCAACATCTTCCGCGACCGGCTTCAGGCCCAGATCGCGGCGGGGCTCTACACCACCCAGGCAGGGGAATTCGACGCCAGCTACGGCTCGCTGCTCCTCGGCCTGCGCTACAATTTCTGAGGGACGGCCCGATGTACACCGACCATTACGGACTTGCCGAACGCCCCTTCCAGCTGACGCCGGACGCGCGCTACTGGTTCGAGAGCCGAACCCACAAGAAGGCGATGGCCTATCTCGGCTACGGGCTTGCCCAGGGCGAAGGCTTCATCGTCATCACCGGGGAGATCGGCGCCGGCAAGTCGACTCTCGCCGCCCATCTGATGGCGACGATCGACCGCGAGCGGCTCAACGCCATCAGCCTCGTCTCCACTCAGGTGGAGGGCGACGACATGCTTCGCCTGACCGCCCAGGGCCTCGGCCTGGAGACCGGCAACGTCACCAAGGCGCAATTGCTCGACCGGATCGAGCACAGGCTCCGGGAGGAAGCGGCCAAAGGCAAGCGCACGCTGCTGATCGTCGACGAGGCCCAGAACCTGCCCGTCTCGGCGCTCGAAGAGCTTCGCATGCTTTCGAACTTCACCAGTCAAGGCCGTGCGCTCATTCAGATTTTCCTGCTCGGCCAGCCCGAGTTCCGGGACCGGGTGGCGGCCGATGAGAGCCTCGAGCAGCTTCGCCAGCGGGTCATCGCGAGCCATCATCTGGAAGCGATGGATGCCAACGAGGTCGAGCCTTACGCCGTCCACCGGCTCGCCGTGGCCGGCTGGCAGGGCCGGCCCGGCTTCGAGCCCGACGCCTTCGCCGCCCTCTATCGCCATTCGGGCGGAGTGCCGCGCAAGCTCAACCAGCAGGCGTCGCTCCTGCTCCTCTATTCGGGAGTCGAGCAGCTCGAGACGATCGGCGGCGCCGACGTCGAGGCGGTCGCGGCCGACATGGCCGCCGACCGCCCGTCGAGCGCTTCCAAGCGAGTCCTTCCGCTCAGGCGGCCCTCCGCTTCTCCCGAAGCCGGTGCCGAGGCTTCGCTGGAGCGGCGCTTGGCGGCGCTCGAGGCGCGCCTCGACGAGCAGGAAGGCGCGGTCCGCCGGGTCTTGACCGTGCTGCTCGACTGGGTCGAGAACGAAAGCCAGCCGCGCCGCAGCAATGCCGCTTGAAGACACTTATTCCTCCCCGAGCTTGCTCGGGGAGGGGGACCGGGCGAAGCCCGGTGGAGGGGCAATTCTGAGTCCGAATTTCCCCTCCACCACGCCGCTTCGCGGCGCGGTCCCCCTCCCCGAGGCGAGCTCGGGGAGGAATGCTGGAAAGAGCCGGGTGAGAATGCTGAACGCCCTCTCCGTCGACGTCGAGGACTGGTTCCAGGTCGGCGCCTTCGAAGGCGTCATTCGCCGCGACCAGTGGGAGGGGCTTGAGCAAAGGGTCGAGCGCAATGCCGAGGCGGTGCTCGACCTGTTCGCCGAGGCACAGGTCAAGGCGACCTTCTTCACCCTGGGCTGGGTCGCCGAGCGCCACCCCGCGCTGATCCGGCGCGCGGCCGAGGCTGGGCATGAGATCGCAAGCCACGGCTGGGACCACCAGCGGGTGTTCAAGCTGGGCGAGGAGGGCTTCAGGGCCGATCTTCGCAGGGCCCACCGGGCCATTGCCGAAGCTTCGGGAGTCGAACCCAAAGGCTATCGGGCGCCGAGCTTCTCGATCGACAAGCGGACGCCCTGGGCTCACCGGGTGCTCGCGGAGGAGGGCTATTCCTATTCCTCGAGCGTCGCCCCGATCGCTCACGATCATTATGGCTGGCGCGAGGCTCCGCGCTTCGCCCACCGGCCGTTGCCGGACCGCGACCTGGTCGAGCTTCCGGTGACCACCGTCGAGCTGGGCGGCCGGCGGATGGCGGCGGGCGGGGGCGGCTTCTTCCGTCTCCTGCCCTATCGCTTCTCGAGCTGGGCAATCGGCCGGGTGAACAGGGACGACGGCCGCCCGGCCGTCTTCTATTTCCACCCCTGGGAGATCGACCCCGGTCAGCCGCGGGTCGCGGAGGCGCCGCTCAGATCGCGGCTTCGTCATTACAGCCGATTGTCCGCGATGCGTCCCAAGCTGCTGAAACTGTTCAACGCCCACGCCTGGGGCCGAACCGACCAGGTGGTCGAGCGGGAGCGTGAAAGGCTGTCATGACCATGCACTCGCCCATCACCGCCGTCGCGGTTCGAGCCGCGGACCTTCGCGATCCGGCCGAATGCGCCAGGATCGATTCCTATGTCGCCGAGCATCCGGGCTCGGTGCTCTTCCACCGGCCCCAATGGAGCCAGGCGGTCGAGCGGGGCTGCGGCCAGCGCGGGCATTATCTGGTGGCCGAGCGGCCGGGAGGCCGCCTCGCCGGCTGCCTTCCGCTCACCGACGTCCGCTCGATCCTGTTCGGGCGGGCGCTGGTCTCGACCGGCTTCGGCACCGGCGGCGGTGCCATCGGGGACGACGAAGCGGCTGAAAGCGCCTTGCTGGAGGCGGCCTGGGCGCTCGCCCGCCGGCTCGGCTGCGCCACCCTCGAGCTTCGCGGCGGCGCGCTGCCGCCGCAGTTCACGGCTCATGACGACCTTTATGTCGGATTCGCGATGGACCTGCCGAAGGGCGAGGACGCCATCCTCAAGGCGATCAAGCGCCGCCACCGCGGGGTCCGCCGGGCGCGGGCGCTGGAGCTTGGAGTGCGGATCGGATCCGGGCCGGCCGATCGCGCCGATTTCTTCCGGGTGTTCGGCGAATCGATGCGCAACCTCGGCTCGCCCGTCTTCCCGCCGCGGCTCTTCGACGCGATGCTCGACCGTTTCGGGGAGGATTGCGACATCGTCACCATCTCCAAGAGCGGGACTCCGGTCGCGAGCGTCCTCAATTTCTACTTCAAGGGCACCGTCCACCCTTATTGGGGCGGCGGCACCTTCGAGGCGCGCGACTGCTTCGGAAGCGAGCTCATGTATTTCGAGACGATGTGCAACGCCTCCAGGCGAGGCTGCACCCGCTTCGATTTCGGCCGCTCCAAGGTCGGCACCGGCAACCACAGCTTCAAGATGAACTGGGGGATGGAGCCCGAGCCGCTTCGCTACGGCATCCGCACCGCCGCCGGCGCACATGAGCGCGACGTCAATCCGCTGAGCCCCAGGAACCGGCTGAAGGTCGAGGCGTGGAAGAAGCTTCCCTTGTGGGCGTCGAACAGGCTTGGGCCGATGCTGGCGCGGGGGCTGGGATGATGGGTGAATTGCTTTTCCTCGCCCACCGGATCCCTTTTCCCCCCGACCGGGGCGACAAGATCCGCACGTTTCACCAATTGCGGCACCTCGCCCGGCTCGGGCGGGTCAATCTCGCCTGCTTCGCCGACGACGAGGCCGACGCGGCGAACCTCGCCGGCCTGCGCCAGGCGATCGGGCCCGCTCTGGGCGAGGTGCATGTCGAGGTCCGCCGCACGTCCAGGATCGCCGCCGGGGCCCGCGCCCTTGCCGAGGGCAGGCCGGTGTCGCTGACCCTGTTCGACAGCCCCGCGCTTCGCGGCTTCGTCGAGCGGATGCTGGGGAGCGGCCGGATATCCACGATCTTCGCCTTTTCCGGGCAGATGGCGCAGTTCGTGCCCGAAAGCCCCGGCGCGCGTTTCGTCATGGATTTCGGCGACGTCGATTCGGCCAAGTTCGAGGCTTACGGCGCCGAGGGCGGACTGATGGGGCCGATCAACCGCCGCGAGGGGCGCATGCTGGCCGGCTTCGAGCGCTCGGTGGCGCAGCGGGCCGACGTCAGCCTGTTCGTCAGCGACGCCGAAGCGGAATTGTTCAGGCGCCGAAGCGGCCTTCGCGGCGCCGACGTGCGCTCGCTCCAGAACGGGGTGGACCTCGACTATTACGATCCGGCGGCGCGCTTCCCCAGCCTCGACGAGGCGGGGCCGCTGATCGTCTTCACCGGCCAGATGGATTATGCGCCCAACATCGATGCGGTGCGCTGGTTCGCGGGCGAGGTGATGCCGATGCTTGCGGGCGCCCGCTTCGCGATCGTCGGCCGAAAGCCGCCGGAGGCGGTGAGAAGGCTTGCCGGGCCGCGCGTCGTCGTCACCGGCGCGGTTCCCGACGTGCGCTCCTGGCTTGCGGCGGCCGACGTGGTCGCGGCGCCGCTGCGGATCGCGCGCGGGATCCAGAACAAGGTGCTCGAGGCGATGGCGATGGCGCGTCCCGTGGTCGCCTCGCCGGCGGCGTTCGAGGGGATCGAGGCGGAGCCGGAACGGCATCTCCTCGTCCGCGAAAGCGCCGAGGCGCAGGCCGAGGCGATCGCCGGCCTCCTGGCCGACCGGACCCGCGCCGAGGCGATGGGCCGGAGCGCCCGCCGCCGGATGGAGGAGGCCTATCGCTGGGACTCGCGCCTCGCCGCCCTGGAAGAGCTGGTGGGCGTTCCGCCGAGGCGGGCGGCGGCATGACGGCGGTCCTGCCGATCCTGCGTTCCGAGCCCGATACGCTCGGCTGGCGCACTCACCTGACGGCGCTGGGAGCGGCCTGGGCCGCGATCCTGCTTCTGTTCGCGAGCGACGCGGCCGCGATGGCCGCGATCTGGTGGAAGAGCGCCACCTTCAACCATTGTTTCCTGATCGCGCCGATCATCGCCTGGCTGGTCCGGCAGCGGCTGCCCGAGCTCAAGGCGCTCGCCCCCCGGGCCTGGGCGCCCGGGCTGGCGCTGGTCGGAGCCGGCGCCTCGGCCTGGCTGCTCGGCGAGGCCGGCAATGTCGCCTTGCTTCGCCATTTCGGACTGGTGCTGATGCTCCAGGGGGCGGCGGTCGCCTGCCTCGGCAAGGCGGTGTCGATCGGGCTCGCCTTCCCGATCTTCTACGCTTTCTTCCTGGTCCCGTTCGGCGACCAGCTGGTGCCGCCGCTCCAGACCTTCACCGCCGATATAAGCATGGCGCTGCTCGCCCTGACCGGGGTGCCGGCCCATATCGAAGGCATCTTCATCTCGACCCCCACCGGCCTCTTCCGGGTGGCCGAAGCCTGTTCCGGAGTCCGCTTCCTGGTCGCGATGGCGGCTCTTGGAGCGCTCGCCGCCAACCTGTGCTTCCGGTCGTGGCGCCGCCGCCTGGCGTTCGTCGCCTTCGCTCTCGCGGTCGCCGTGCTTGCGAACGGGGTACGAGCGTTCGGGACCATCTACCTCGCTTACATGACCAACAACGAGGTCGCGGTGGGGATCGACCATCTCATCTACGGATGGATCTTCTTCGGACTGGTCATCGCCCTCATCATGGCCGCGGGCTGGCGCTTCTTCGACCGGCCGGCGAACGCGCGCTGGTTCGATCCCGCCGAGCTTCAGGCGCCGGGCGCCGGGCCCGGCCGCCCGGCGGGCGCGGCCCAGGCGGCGGCGGTCGCGGTCGCGCTCGCCGCGGCAGCGCCTTTGTGGTCCGGAGCCGTGGCCGCCGCCGGAACCCTGGCCGTCCCCGATTCGCCGCTTCCCGAAGTGAGCGGCTGGACCCGCCTGCCCGCCGGGCGGGAATGGCAGCCTCATTATACCGGCGCGGACCGGATCCGGATGGGCCGCTACCGCAACGCCTCGGGCCAGCAGGTCGATCTCGCGCTGGTCGTCTTCGCCCGGCAGAGCGAGGGCAGGGAGCTCGTCGGCTACGGCCAGGGCGCCTCGGACGAGGAGGGCGCCTGGTCCTGGACGGGCGACTCCGCGCCGCCGCCGGGGGGCAAGGCGGAGCGGATCGGATCGCACGCCAAGGTGCGCGAGGTGGCGAGCTTCTACCGGGTCGGCGACATCGTCACCGGAAGCGCGACCCGGGTGAAGCTGGAGACGGTCAGGGTGCGCCTCCTGGGCGGCCCCCAGCGGGCGGTGGCCGTCCTGGTCTCCGCCCAGGCTCCGGCCGACGGCCTCAGCCCGCGGCCGGCGATCGACTCCTTCCTTTCCGATCTCGGGCCGATCGCGCCCCTTGCGGACAGGGCCGCCGGGCTGGCAGGGGCGCGCTGATGTGCGGCATCGCCGGCCTCTTCTATGTGAGCTCCCCCAAGCCCGTCGATCCGAAGCGGGTAAGCGGGATGGCGGACGCGCTCGCCCATCGCGGCCCCGACGGGAGCGGCGTCTGGACCGCCCCTGGGGTCGGCCTCGGCCACCGCCGGCTCTCGATCATCGACCTCGCCACCGGCGACCAGCCGATGCGCTCGTCCGACGGCAAGCTCGCGCTCACCTACAATGGCGAGATCTACAATTTCCGGGAGGTGAGGGCGCAGCTCGAGGCGCTCGGCCACGGCTTCCGGACCGAAAGCGACACCGAGGTGATCCTGGCGTCATGGCGCCAATGGGGCCCCGACTGCCTTTCCCGGTTCAACGGAATGTTCGCCTTCGCCCTTTACGACGGCGACGAGGACGTCCTCTTCCTCGCCCGCGACCGGCTCGGCGTGAAGCCGCTCTACTGGGCGACGCTGCCCGACGACGCTTTGGTCTTCGCCTCCGAGCTTAAGGGCCTGCTCGCCCACCCGCTGCTTCGGCGCAGTCCCAGCCGAAGCGCGGTCGATGATTATCTCGGCCTCGGCTACGTCCCCGACGACGGCTGCATGGTGGACGGGGTGAGGAAGCTCGCCGCCGGCCACTACCTGCTGGTCAGGCGGGGGCGGGTGGTGCCGAGGCCCGTCCAATGGTGGGACGTGGATTTCTCCAACCCCTCGAGCGCCTCCGCCAGGGCGCTGGAGGAGGAGCTGGTCGAGCGCCTGCAATCGGCGGTGCGCTCGCGGATGGTCGCCGACGTGCCGCTCGGCGCCTTCCTCTCGGGCGGAGTGGACAGCTCGGCGGTGGTCGCGCTGATGGCCGAAGCGAGCCGTGCGGCGGTCGACACCTGCTCGATCGGGTTCAGCGAAGCGGATCATGACGAGACCAGATGGGCGGCCCTGATCGCCGAACGCTTCGCCACCCGCCACCGGAGCCGGACCGTCGCCGCGGACGATTTCGAGCTGATCGATACGCTCGCCGACGCCTTCGACGAGCCTTTCGCGGACGCTTCCGCGCTCGCCACCTACCGGGTGTCCGAGCTTGCCCGGGAGACGGTCAAGGTCGCCTTGTCCGGCGACGGCGCGGACGAGGCCTTCGCCGGCTACCGCCGCTACCGGATGTTCGCCGCCGAGGAGCGGGTGAGGGGGCTGTTGCCGCGTCCCGCCCGCGGAATGGTCGCAGCGGTCGGCAACCTCTATCCCAAGCTCGACTGGGCGCCCCGGTTCCTGCGCGCCAAGACCACTCTCCAGGCCATCGGCCGGGAAAGCGGCGAAGCCTATGCCGGCGCGGTCGGGGTGACACCCTGGTCGATTAGATCAAGCCTCTACACCGCGACCTTCAAGCGCCATCTCGACGGACACCGGGCCGAGACCCGCTATGTCGAAGCGATGGCGGGCGCGCCCGCCTCCGATTCCCTCTCGCGGGCCCAATATGCCGATCTCAAGATTTGGCTTCCCGGGGACATCCTCACCAAGGTCGACCGGACCAGCATGGCCGTCAGCCTCGAGGCGCGCGAGCCGCTGCTCGACCATCGGCTCATCGAGTTCGCGGCCCGGGTGCCGGCGGGGATGCGGCTTCGCGGCGGCTCGGGCAAATGGCTGATGAAGCGGGCGCTTCGCCGCTACCTGCCCGACGAGGTGCTCGATCGCACCAAGATGGGTTTCGTCACTCCCGTCAGCGCCTGGTTCCGGGGACCGCTGGCCGGCGAGGCGGCGGGAATCGCCAACAGCCCGGCGCTGGCCGAGCTCGGCTGGTTCGACAGCGCCGCCATCGCCCGCCTCGCCGCCGCCCACCGCTCGGGCCGCGAGGAGCATGGCCGGCTTCTCTGGCAGTTGCTGATGCTGGACAAGTCGCTCCAGCGCCTCTTCGGCTTCGGCGCGAGTGTGAGGAAAGCGGGGTGATTCCCCGTAAATCCTCCCCTGCATTCGCAGGGGAGGGGGACCAAGCGAAGCATGGTGGAGGGGCCTTGCGGAGTCCGAAGAACCGCACCATCCCCTCTCCCGTCCTTTGCGGGAGAGGAGGGGCCCGCCGCGTAGCGGTGGGAGGTGAGGGTCTGTACACCGGAGCCGGAGAAGACCCTCACCTCCCAAGCCTCCGGCTTGGGCCCCTCCTCTCCCGTGAAGGACGGGAGAGGGGTTGATGGCCCGCCTGGATGTCGACACGCCCTAGGTCGGATACAGCGCCTCGACGAAATACAGCCCCTGCGGCGGCGCGTTGAACCCCAGCGCCGCCCGGTCCTTCGCTTCCAGCGCCGCCTTCAAATCCCCCGCGCTCCACTTCCCCCGTCCGACGAGCTGCAGGCAGCCGACCATCGAGCGCACCTGATGATGGAGGAAGGAGCGCGCCGCCGCCTCGATCAGGATCGACTCCCCGTCGCGCCGGACGTCGAGCCGGTCGAGAGTCTTGACCGGGCTGTCCGACTGGCAGTGGGCGGAGCGGAAAGTGGTGAAATCGTGCAGGCCGACGAGGATCCGCGCCGCTTCATGCATCGCGGCGGCGTCGAGCGGAACGGCGACCTGCCACGCCCGGCCCGAATGGAGCGCGAGCGGCGCCCGGCGATTGACGATCCGGTAGAGGTAGCGGCGCCCGACGCAGCTGAAGCGGGCGTGCCAGTCGTCCGCCACCGGCCGAGCCTCGAGGATCGCCACCGGAAGGGGCCGAAGCCGGGCGTTCAGCCCCTCGGCGAGCCGGAAGGGCGTGATCGGCCGCTGGACGTCGACATGCGCGGCCATGGCGAGCGCGTGCACTCCGGCGTCGGTGCGTCCCGCCGCGTGCAAAGTGGCCGCTTCGCCGGTGATCGCAAGCGCCGCCTCCTCGATCGCCTGCTGGACCGAGGGGCCGTGCGCCTGCCGCTGCCAGCCCATGAACGGCCCGCCGTCATATTCGACGCTGAGGCGGAAGCGGGTCACCCGAGCCGCGCGCCGGGCGGGATCGCGAAGCCGCGCAGCAATTCGGCGCCGCTCATCGGCGCCCGGCCCGGCCGCTGTGCGAGCGTCGGCACCAGACCGCCGAAGCCGCAGGCGATCGTGAACCATTCGTCCAGCACGGTCCCGGGCTCGCCGGCGACGTCGACGGCGTCGGCGGCGAGCAGCTTGATCCGCTCCCCGCCGGCTTCGAACCAGGCTCCGGGAACCGGGTTGAAGGCCCTGATCTGCCGGTCGAGATCCAGCGCGGAGCGGGTGAAATCGAGCCGCGCCTCCTCCTTCGAGATTTTCGGCGCATAGGTGGCTCTGGAATCGTCCTGGGGGCGGGGTCCGATGCCGTCGAGCCGGTCGAGCACCTCGACCATCCATTCGGCGCCCAGCGCCGCCAGCTCGACGGTCAGCTCGCCGGCCGTCTTGCGGCCGACCGGAGTGCCCATCACCGCCATCATCGGGCCGGTATCCAGCCCCTCCTCCATCCGCATGATCGTCACTCCGGTCATCGCGTCGCCGGCAAGGATCGCGCGCTGGATCGGCGCCGCGCCTCGCCAGCGCGGGAGGAGCGAGGCATGGACGTTGAGGCAGCCCCGGCGCGGGGCGTCGAGGATCGGCCGAGGCAGGATCAGGCCGTAGGCCGCGACGACGGCGACATCGAGCCCGAGCGCGGCGAAGGCGGCCTGTTCAGCCGGGTCCTTGAGCGAGGCCGGGGTCCGAACCTCGATCCCCAGCGCTTCCGCCCGCTGCTGGACGGGGGAGGGGCGGAGCGCCTTTCCCCGCCCGGCGGGCCGGGGCGGCTGCGAATGGACGGCGGCGATGTCGTGCCCGGCGCCGGCGAGCGCCTCCAGCGTCGGAACGGCGAATTCGGGAGTACCCATGAAGGCGATGCGCATGGGCCCTGTTAGCCTCCCCATCGTCAGATGGGGAGGGGGACCACGAAGTGGTGGAGGGGTAAGTGGCGAGGCTGAGCCGTCTCGCGCCCGAACCTCCAGCCCTGCGCAGGTACCCCTCCACCATGCTTCGCATGGTCCCCCTCCCCATGCTGCGCATGGGGAGGCAGAGGGGTGGCGCGACTGCAGCCTGTATCCTACCTACCTTCCATGGCTTCTTCCGAAATCGACGCCCTCACCCAGGCGCTTGCCCGCCTGCCGGGGCTCGGCCCGCGCTCGGCGCGGCGGGCGGTGCTTCACCTGATGAAGAAGCGGGACACGGCCCTCACTCCGTTGCTCAAGGCGCTGGAGCGGGTGAACGAGACTCTCTCCGTCTGCTCCGCCTGCGGCAATGTCGACACCGCCGATCCCTGCGCCGTCTGCACCGATCCGCGCCGCGACGACCGGCTGCTCTGCGTCGTCGAGGAGGTGTCGGACCTTTGGGCGCTCGACCGCTCCCGGCTTTTCCCGGGCCGGTTCCATGTGCTCGGTGGCCGCCTCTCGGCGCTGGAGGGGGTGCGGCCGGAGGACCTCAACATCGACAAATTGCTCGGCCGGGTCGCCAAGGGCGGCATGGACGAGGTCGTGCTGGCGATGAACGCGACCCTGGAAGGCCAGACCACCGCCCATTATCTCGCCGAGCGGCTGGAGGGCTTTCCCGTCCGCCTCACCCAGCTCGCCCACGGCCTGCCCGTCGGCGGCGAGCTCGACTATCTGGACGAGGGAACGCTCGCCCAGGCGCTGAGGGCGCGGCGGCCCGTTTCGTAGGATCGTCACCCCGGCGGTAAGATCGTCACCCCGGCGGTAGGATCGTCACCCCGGCGATAGGATCGTCACCCCGGCGAAAGCCGGGGCCTCGTGGAGACCCACCGGGACTTCTCGTCCCGAGGTCCCGGCTTTCGCCGGGATGACGCGCGGAAGTCGATAACGGGCAGCAAACAAACGGCTTTTTCTCCCGGCCAAGGAAACAAACATAGATCAGGACCGTTGGGTGTCTCGATCGTCGGGTTGTTTCCGGTCCCGCCGCCGCCGAGTTCAAAAACAAGAGAATGTGATGCGCGCTCTGATCATCGAGCCACAGATTTTTACATCCTTCATGATCGAGGATGCCCTGAGGGATGCCGGCTTCACCTCCATCATGATGGCGGCCACCGAGGAGGAGGCCGTGGCCTGCGCCGAAGCCGATCCGCCCGATCTCGTCACCGCCGCGGTCGAGCTGGAGCGGGGCAGCGGGATCCGCGCGGTCGAGAGGATCCGGGCGAAGCTCAAGGTCCCGGTTCTCTTCATCACCCAGCAGATCGGCCGGGTCCGCGCCGGGGATCCCGGAGCCATGGTGGTCAAGAAGCCGTTCGCGGCCGCCCATCTCCCGCCCGCCATCGCCGCCGCCCAGGCGATCGGCTGAGGAGCCGGCATCGGCACCTCTTCCCCTCTCCCGTCCTTCACGGGAGAGGAGGGGCCCAGGCCGAAGGCTTGGGAGGTGAGGGTCTTGCTGACTCTGGGATACAGACCCTCACCTCCCACCGCTTCGCGGCGGGCCCCTCCTCTCCCGCGAAAGCGGGAGAGGGGTTTGAGGGCCCCGGAGCCGCTGCTACGCGTAGCTTACCACTTCATATTCGATCCCGTCCGGATCGAGGAAGTAGAAGCGGCGTCCCGGCTCGTAGTCGCCGTGGGAGAAAGGGGTGAGCCCCGCCGCCACGACCCGCGCCTCCGTCTCGTCGACGTCGTCCACCTCCAGTGCGACATGGTTGAACGGTCGGCCCTTGATGAACTGCTCGTCGGTGTAGACGGCGTCCCGAGCCGTGTAGAGAGCGACATAATGGTCGCTCGTTCCGACGTGGACCGTCCGGCCACCCGCCATCGAAGGGCCCTGCCAGCGGACATTCCATCCGAACACCGATTGGAGCAGCTGCGCGGTCCGGTCCGGATCGCGGACCGTCAGATTGACATGCTCGATCCTTGCCGATGCCATTTTCTCGATCTCCTCGCACTTCAGCCGCTTCGATTTGCGAGTCGTACGACCTCAAGCTAAGTTGAGGTCAAGCTTCATTTCGCGAACAGGGTTTCCATGGCAAGTCCGGCGCTTCTCACCATCGGCGACCTGGCCCGGCGGACCGGCCTTTCAGTGTCTGCGATCCGATTCTACGAGGCGCGGGGGCTGGTCAGCGCCATCCGAACCTCCGGCAATCAGCGCCGCTTCCTGCGTTCCGACATCCGCCGGCTGTCATTCGCCCTGATCGCTCAGCGCTGCGGGCTCACGCTCGGCGAGATCGAAAGCGAGATGGCGTCTCTTCCCGGCGGACGGGCGCCGGACAAATCGGACTGGCGGGCGATCAGCGAGCGTCTCCGCTCGACCCTCGACGAACGGATCGCGATCCTCCAGCGCACCCGCGACCGGCTGGACGGGTGCATCGGCTGCGGCTGCCTGTCGCTGGATAATTGCGCGCTCTACAACCCGGGGGACCGGGCGGCCCGGGCGGGGGCGGGGCCGAGGTTCCTGCTTGGGGATCCGCCAAGCCGTCATCCCGGCGAAAGCCGGGATCTCTCCCCGTCATCCCGGCGAAAGCCGGGATCCCGGGACGAGAAGTCTCGGCGGGTCTCCCCGAGGTCCCGGCTTCCGCCGGGATGACGGGTGGCCCGCCCGCTCCTAGACCTTCCGGCTCAGCGCCCGCATCGCCTCGTCCAGCCCGCCCAGAGTAAGCGGATACATCCGCTCGTGCATGAGCTGGCGGATCATCTGGGTGGACTGGCTGTAGCCCCAATATTTTTCCGGAGTGGGGTTGAGCCAGACGGCGCTCGGATAGGTGGTCACGAGGCGCTGCATCCAGACCGCGCCGGCTTCCTCGTTATAATGCTCGACCGAGCCGCCGGGGTGGCTGACCTCGTAGGGGCTCATCGACGCGTCGCCGACGAGCACGATCTTCCAGTCGTGGCCGAACTTGTGGAGCACGTCCCAGGTCGCGGTGCGCTCGGCGAAGCGGCGGCGATTGTCCTTCCACAGGCTCTCGTAGGGACAATTGTGGAAGTAGAAGAATTCGAGGTTCTTGAACTCGCTGTGGGCGGCGGAGAAGAGCTCCTCGCACACCTTCACATGGGGGTCCATCGAACCGCCGACGTCGAGCAGGAGGAGCAATTTCACCGCATTGTGGCGCTCGGGGCGCATCCTGATGTCGAGCCAGCCTTGCCTGGCGGTGCCGTCGATCGTGCCGTCGAGGTCGAGCTCGTCGGCCGCGCCTTCGCGGGCGAAGCGCCGCAAGCGCCGGAGCGCCACCTTGATGTTGCGGGTGCCGAGCTCGACCTCGTTGTCGAGGTTCCTGAACTCCCTCTTGTCCCAGACCTTGATCGCGCTCCGGTTGCGGCCGCCTTCCTGGCCGATCCTGACGCCTTCGGGATTGTAGCCATAGGCTCCGAAGGGGGAGGTGCCGGCGGTGCCGATCCACTTGCTTCCGCCCTGGTGGCGTCCCTGCTGCTCCTCGAGCCTCTTCTTCAGGGTCTCCATTATCTCTTCCCAGGAGCCCAGCGCCTGGATCTTCGCCATCTCCTCGGGGCTGAGGTAGAGTTCGGCGACCTTCTTGAGCCAATCCTCCGGGATCGGAACCGCCTCGGTGCCGTAATCCGCCTCCAGGCCCTTGAAGACCTTTCCGAACACCTGGTCGAACCGGTCGAGCAGGCCTTCGTCCTTCACGAAGGTGGCGCGGGCGAGATAGTAGAATTCCTCCGGGCTGGTCCGGATGACGTCCGCGTCGAGCGCCTCCAGGAGCACGAGATGCTCCTTGAGCGAAGCGGATATTCCCGCGGCGCGCAGCTCGTCGACGAAGGAGAAGAACATGGCGCGCCGGGTGTAACTTGTTGCACGCGGCGCGTCACCCCGGCGAAAGCCGGGGTCTCGGGGAGACCCGCCGCGCCTTTCCGGCCCGAGGTCCCGGCTTTCGCCGGGATGACGGCCAGTGGTTAACGCCGTTTCAACATTTTCCCCTTAGCCCTCGTCCAGAACCATCAGGGGGCGAAGCGTGGCAACGAGGGCGATCGAGGAAGCGGACGGCAACGCGATCAACATCGTCGCCCGCAATTGCGGCGCGCTGGCGATCGAGTGCAGCGACGTCTCCGGCTACGTCTCGGGCGTTTCGGAGCGGATCTCGTCCAACCTTCGGACGCTCGATTCGCTGGAGGAAGTGACCCGCCGGCTGCTCCTCGACCAGGCGCGGGTGGCGGAATCGACCGACGAGGCGCGGCTCCTCGCGGAGCAGGCGCGCGAGCGTTTGTCGGAAGGCCGGGCCGCGATCGAGGACACGATCGGCATCTTCAGCGGCCTCACCGACCTCGTCGTCCGGCTGGGCGAGCGGATGACCGGCTTCGCGGAAGCGATGAGCCGGGTCCAGAACGTCTCCTCCAGCATCGAGCGGATCGCCTACCGGACCAACATGCTCGCCTTGAACGCCACCATCGAGGCGGCCCGGGCGGGAGAGGCGGGGCGAAGCTTCGCGGTCGTCGCCGCGGAGGTGAAGAAGCTCGCCCAGGAGACGAGGACGGCGACCAGCGAGATCACCGGAACCATCGCCTCGCTGACCCGCGAAGCGGAAGCGGTGACCTCCGAGATCGAGACGGGCGTGGGCCGGAGCCGGGTCGCCCGAACCGGCTTCGCCACCATCACCGAAACGGTCCGCCAGGTCGCGGAGATCGTCGCTCTGGTCGACCGCCAGACCGACGGCATCGCCCAGTCGACCAGCCACATCCAGCAGAGCGTCGACTCGGTCAAATCGGGCCTCTCCAGCTTCGCCGCCGACGCCCGCGACAATGGCGGGCAGCTGCTCCAGGTGCACGGCCGCCTCAGCAAGCTCGAGACCCTGTCGAACGAGATGCTCGACCGGCTGGCGAGCTCGGGCGTCCGAATCGACGACACGCCCTTCATCGAGTTCGCACAGGCCGGGATGCGCGAGATCAGGGAGGTGGTCGAGGCGGCGATCCGGTCCGGGGAAACCCAGGAGGACGACGTCTTCGACACGCGCTACGCGGCGATGCCCGGCACCGATCCCGTCCAATATTCCACCCGCTTCAGCGATCTCGCCGACCGGCTCGTCCGGCCCGTTCTCGATGGGCTGATGGCCCGCGAGCCACGGCTCATCGCCTGCGCCATCACCGACAACAACGGCTATCTGCCGACCCATATCACGGAACGTTCGCGGCCTCAGAGCCCGGATCCGGCCTGGAACGCCGAGCATTGCCGCAACCGCCGCAATTTCCTCGACGACGTCACCCGCCGGGCGATCGAAAGCGAGAAGGAGGCTATGCTCGCCACCTATTCGATGGATCTCGGCCAGGGCCGCTACCTGCCGGTCAAGAACGTCTTCGTTCCGCTCCACATAAACGGCCGCCGCTGGGGCAATTTCGAGCTTGCCTACCGCGACGAGGAAATGCGGCTCTGATCCTCGGCGGCTTGAAGCCGCCATCGTCATCCCGGCGAAAGCCGGACCTCAGGACGGAAAGCACCGGCGGGTCCCCCCGAGGTCCCGGCTTTCGCCGGGATGACGGGACGTCAGTTGGTCGCCTTGGCGTTGGTGCCCGGAAGCTCGATGTCGGCGGTGCCGCTGGGATTGAGCCGGATCCGGGCCCGGATTCCCGTCGGGCTGCCTTCGGTGAAGAGCCGGCCGATCTGGGCGAGGCTGGGCAGCCGGTCGTAGCTTTCCAGGACCTTCACTTCGGCGATGTCGTGGTGGAGGAGGAGATATCTGTTCTCCTTGCGAGCCCTCACCACCTCGAGCACGCCGCCGCTGTCGCTGTAGAGCACCAGCAACGCCGAATCGGCGTCGCCGCCGCGGCCGTCCCGCTCCTTGCCGGTCGACTGAAGCACCGCCGTCTTCTGGTTGCCCACCTGCAGCAGGGTGCGGCACCAGTCGCGGCCGACTCGGCCGGGGACGGGCTTGCGGCCCTTTGCCGCCGGCCCTCCGCCCGCGTCGGACACGGCGATGATGGCGGCCTCGCCGCCGCCCGAGACGGCCTGCGCGTCGGGCCGGTCCGTCGCCTTGCATTCGCCGGCGAAGATCGGCGCGGCGGGCAGGGGCTGCGCCGGGCCCTCGAAGCGCAGGCCGTCCAGCAGCGCGGTCATGATCGCGGCGACCTCCGCCGAGCGCGATTCCGGTCCCGTGACCCGAAGCTTCAACATCCAGCGGCCCGCCTTGATGAAGGCCGCCTTGCTTCGGTTCTCGCCGAGATAATGGTCGTAGTCCGCGGTCACGGCCACGCCCCGCTTCCCGCCCGCCGAAGCCAGGCCCGAGCCCAGGGCGCGGAGATTGGGCGATCTCGTGCCGCCGCGTATCGCCTGGTCGGTGGCGATCGCCTGGACTCCGCTGTGCGAGAAGCTGGGATAATAAACGTAGAGCGTGGCGAAGATCTTCTGGTCGGCGCTTCGATATTTGATCGCGGTGTCGACGCCTTCGCCCTTGTGGCTGAACTCCGCCGTCTCGAAATATTCCGCGCCGGCGGCCCGGCGCGGCGCCGACAGCCGCGCCGGAGCGAAGCTGAGCCTCTCGCCCGAAACGCTCCAGAAGGCGTTGGCCGGCGCCGGATCGGCGGCCGCGGCAGGCGCGGCGAGGCCGAGCGACAGGGCGGCCAACAAGATGATCCCACGCATAAGCCACGTCTCCCCACCGACGAAAAGGGGACACTAGGGCTGCGCGCTTATCGTCCGCAAGCCCGTATTCGGGAGCGGGAACCGGGTCCGGCCGGCCCCGCCGGGCCCCGGGTCAATCCTCGACCACCGCTCCGCCGTAGACCTTCGCCGCGACCGCGGCCGAGACCCGCTCGGCGAGCTTCCTGTCGCCGCGCGGGGAAGTGACGATCATCGTCGCGTCCCAGCCGCCGTCCCAGCCGCGCCAATATTCCTTGCGGTAGGGCCCCACCTCGTAGACTCCGTGGAAGGTCGTCGCCTTGGCATGGCCGGGCCAGGCGAAGCGCCGTTCCGAGATCACCTTGGGCACTCCGGTTTCATGGAAGGATTCGCGCGCCCGCTCCGCCATCGTCGCCCGGCCCGGATCCTCGGCAACCTTGCTGACCCCCAGGATCGCGACCTTGCCCTTCAGCATCTCCATCGGGTTCGACGGCATGTACATCGCGATGATGTGGCCGGTGCCGGTGACGATCGGCCGCATGCCCTCCAGCTCGTCGGGAAAGACCACCCCCGTCGCCTCGTGGCGGAGCCCGCCCTCCGCCTTGACGGTGCCGGGCGGCGGCGCGGGCGGTTCTGCGGGCGCCGCCCCGGCCGGCGCGAGGGCGATGAGCAAGGCGACCGCACCGGCAAACAGCTTCATTGGATCGCCCCCCTCAGGCTCCCGGCCGCCTCGAAATGAAAGCCAGCCTTTCGAACAGCATGACATCCTGTTCGTTCTTGAGCAACGCTCCGTGGAGCGGCGGGATCGCCTTGGACGGATCGCGCGACTGGAGGATTTCGAGCGGCATGTCCTCGTGGAGGAGGAGCTTGAGCCAGTCGATCAGCTCGCTCGTCGAAGGCTTCTTCTTGAGCCCGGGGACCTCGCGCACCTGGTAGAAGATGTCCATCGCCCTGGAGACGAGCATCTTCTGGATCCCGGGGAAATGGACGTCGATGATCGCCTGCATCGTCTCCCGGTCCGGGAACTTGATATAGTGGAAGAAGCAGCGCCTGAGGAAGGCGTCGGGCAGCTCCTTCTCGTTGTTGGAGGTGATGACGACGATCGGCCGTTCGGCCGCCTTCACCGTCTCGCGGGTCTCGTAGACGTGGAATTCCATCCGATCGAGCTCCTGGAGGAGGTCGTTCGGGAACTCGATGTCGGCCTTGTCGATCTCGTCGATGAGCAGGACCGGGAGCTTCGGCGAAGTGAACGCCTCCCACAATTTGCCGCGGCGGATATAGTTGGAGATGTCATGGACGCGCGGATCGCCGAGCTGGCCGTCGCGAAGCCGCGCCACCGCGTCATATTCGTAGAGCCCCTGATGCGCCTTGGTCGTCGACTTGACGTGCCATTCGATCAGCGGCGCATCCAGAGCGGCCGCGATTTCGTGGGCGAGAACGGTCTTGCCGGTGCCCGGCTCGCCCTTGACGAGAAGCGGGCGCCTCAGCGTGACGGCGGCGTTGACCGCGACCTTGAGGTCGTCGGTGGCGACATAGCTCTGGGTGCCCTGGAAGCGCATCGCGGCGGGATAGGGGAGGGGGTTCGGAAGGGCAAGAGGAGGGGCGGAAGGCGGGGTGGGAGAAGGAAAGCGGGGCGGGCGAGGGAAGGCGGGGCGGGAAAAGCAAACCTCATCCCGGCGAAAGCCGGGAACTCGGGGAGACCCGCCGAGACTTCTCGTCCTGAGGTCCCGGCTTGCGCCGGGATGACGCTAGCTTCCCACCCGCGCCTGCTGCCTCGCCTCGAGCAGGTCCCACAGGCCGTGGTGCTGGACGAGGATCTGCTGCGCGCCGAACAGGAGCGCGCGCTGGACAGGGGCCGAGTCGCCGTGGGAATCGGCGAGCCGAACGACCGAATCGCGGTCCGCGGCGGGATAAGCGGGCGCTTCCATTCCGAGGCGCACGGCGGCCGAATCCAGGCAGCACCGGATCACCGCCCAGTCCAGGACCAGCGCCATCGCGGCGCCCAGCGCGCAGCCGCGACGCTCCGACAAGGCGAGCGTTTCCATCGCGTGGCGCTGGCCGAGCACCGCCGCATCGGTTCCCCCTCCGCCCGGAGTGCTCGGGACCGGCCCGACGGCCACGGCGAGCCGGGCGAGATAGGCGCGTTCGCCGGCGAAGGCGTAGGTGGCGTTGGCCAGCCAGGCCCGTACCTCGGGCTCGGCCGCCCGCTGCGCGGCATGGTCGATCAGCCCGGGATAGCGGCCGTGGAGCACGCACAGATAGTGGATGAGGTCGGCGAGGTCGCGGGCCGCGGTGGGACTTCTCAGCAGCGTTGGGCCCGCGGCGTAGGGGTGGACGGCGCTGCCATGCTCGGCAAGGCGCGCCAGCAGCAGGGCGCCCGTAAGGGGCCCCCCGGCAGTCTCGACCGATGCTGAAGCCATTTGCGGCCCTCCCGAAGCGGCCCCCGAAGCCGCTCTAAGCGACTGACCTATATCAATGCCGTAAAAACCCGGTTTACGCCCCGTTAGGGCGGCGGAAAGGCTGTTCCTCCCGAAACGGGACGGCAGCCCGGTTTGGCGTCATCCGCGAAGCCCCCCCGTCATCCCGGCGAAAGCCGGGACCTCGGGAAGACCCGCCGAGACTTCCCGTCCCGAGATCCCGGCTTTCGCCGGGATGACGGATTGCGCGCTAAGCCGCGATCGCCATCTCGCCGTCGTCATTGTCGCCGGTTTCCGCCGGAGCCCGAGCGGCGGCGGGCTTCGCGGCTTCGGCGGCCGGTCGGGGATCGGGCGCCAGCAGGCGCGAGAGGCCGACGACCACTCCGAGGCCGAGATAGGCGCCGACCACCGCCAGCGGGGCGACCAGCAGGCACACGGCGAGCGGAATGCGCACCAGGAGCGGGTTGAAGCCGAAATCCTCACCGATCGCTTCGCAGATTCCGAGGATCGTGTGGTCGCGGGCGTAGACGGGGATCGAAGAGGTTTGCATCACTGGCTCCTTGGGCGAAGATACAGGCCCTTCAGCACGAGCCGTGCCAGATCGAGGAAATCCTCGAATAACAGAGACTTGAGCTGGCCGGCCGAGCCGCCGCCGCCGCGCCTGGCGGCGAGCGGCGCCAAAAGTTGGTAAAAACCGCCGAGGTCTGCGGCGCCGGAAAGCGGCCGATGAAGCCGGGCGGGGTTCATCCTGTGGTCCTCGTGATTTCGTCTTTGGGTGTCGGGGGTTGCGGCCCGGCCGGCGCGCGGAGGGGGCATACGGGCGCCGGCCGAAGCACCCGGCTTCTTTCGCCGAGGCACGTGTCCGCCCGATGCCGCCGTCGCGGTAAATTCGTGTCGATTGTTGCAATTCGCCTTCCGGTCCGCGGCCGTGGGCGAACCTTTCGGGCCGGGCCGCGCACCAGGCCGATGCCCCTTGACATTTTCGGTCCGGACCATGGAATCACCCGCACCGACAGGAGGGGCAATGCCGAAAACCCGGATCTTCGCATCGTTTCTTTTGATGGGCTCGCTCGCCGGCTGCGCGGGGCTCGGCATGAAATCGGTGCCTTGGCCGACCAGTACAGAGGTCCACGACGTGCAGGCGGTGGATTTCCTGCGGTCGGCTCCCGCCGTCGACGCCGGCCTCGGCGGAAACCTTTTCATGAAGGAGATGTTCGATGACGGCCGGCTCGTCGGCCTGTCGGTCTCCGGCGGCGGCGCCCGAGCCGCCGCGTTCACGCTGGGCGTCCTGACCGAGTTGCAGGCGATCGGGCAGGGCGGCTCGAACATGCTCGACCGGATCGATTTCATCTCCTCCAATTCCGGAGGGAGCTGGGGCGTCGCCGCCTATCTTGCGGATCGCGCCGCGAGCCGGGATGCCGGATACAAGCTTCTCGACCGGATGCAGCTTCCGAAAGGCAATTCGCTGATCGACCGGTTCGACCGGATGAGCGACGGCACGGTGAAATGCTGGAGCAGCGCGATGCGTGAGCACCTGTTCGGCGAGCGCACCTACGGCGACATCTATTCCTCGGCCAATCCGGTGCCGCTGCCGAGGGTCTTCATCAACGCCGCGCTCCTGCCGTCGCATTCGCCGTTCGTCTTCAGCGACGCCTTCCTGCGCCATTACCGGGTCGAGCGTTTCGGCGCCTGCGGCGACCACTGGCTGACGGAGGAAGGGTCTCCGCCCGTCAGGAACGTCGCCGACCTCCAATTCGGCTATGCGGCCGCGGCGAGCGGGACGGTGTCGCCTTTCTACCACGCATTCGCGAGCACGGGCCTTTGCGCGGGCGACAGCCCGGCCCGGGAAGCATCGTTCTGTCACTCCATCCTGAAGGGAAAGCCGCGAAGCTATCTGCGCATCGCGGACGGCGGCTATTACGACAATATCGGCTACAAGACCGCTTATGAGGTGATGCTCGGACTGAATGGGGAATCGCCGGAGGCGAGGAGGGCGATGATCTTCGTGAACTCCAACACCGCCACCGATCTGCAGATGATCGCGCCCGCCAAGCGCAGCTCCAGCTTCCTCATCACGACCGCCGGAAACGGACTGATGGCGGTCCAGGATTCCACGTTCGAGCGGCTCTACAAGCCGATGTTCGGGTCCGTCCGGGTGAAGGAGCCGGTCCTGCTCGATTTCTACAGCACCGCCCGGTTCCGGCCGGACCAGGCCCACCTCCTGTCCGATCTTCGCGAACTCGCCTTCTACGCAGCGAACAACGTCGCCTGCTTCAACGGGGAGCGGTTCGTCGAGCCGAAGCGGCGCAGGTCGCCGCTAGAGCCGCCGCCCGCGCAGGAGAGCGTGGCGAAGCTCGCCGGCAAGGGCGGGGATTGCCTTTCGGAGAATTTCTACCGCGCCGGAACGCTCGCCAAGACGACCTACAAGATCGATTCCACGTTATTCACCATCCTCTGGCAATTGGGGCGGTTGAGCGTCCGGATGAACTGCCGCGGCATCGTCGGAGGGGTGGAGGGGCAGTCGGGCGGGCCCGGGTGCCGGCGCTACGACGCCGGCTGAGAAGCTTCGCGCGTCCGTCGGCGAGGGACGGCGCCCTCGAGCCGCGAGGAGGGTTTCGGTCCCGCCTGAACGTCGGGGCAGGTCGCGGGGGGGCGGCCGTCCGGCACCGCCGTCCGCGGCCGGCGCGGCGGAAGCGGGGGCAGGGCGACGTGGGTGAAGAGGGGCAGTTCCTTCAGGCTCACGTCATGGGCGCAGGCAAGCCTGGCGACCCGGGCCCAGCCGCGGCGCACGTTGTCGAACGGCCACGGCATCGGCCGGAGGCCCTCCTTCAGGGGCTTGCCGAGATTATCCCAGTGGATCGGGTAGACCAGCCGGGCTCCGACCGATTCCACCACCTGCGCCCAATAAGCGTCGACGAAGTCGGACCGTTGGCGGCCGAGGCCGGCAATGCCCAGGAAGACCACGTCCGCGCGCTGGTCCTTCAACAATCCGGCCACATAGGCCGCGCTGGGATAGACGAGGAAATGCCGGTCCCTGTGCCGGATCAGATAGGCGTGGCTGGATCCCGCCCGGTAGCGCTGCGCCCACGCCCGGCGCGGCACCGGCCGGCGGACACCGCCTTTGGCGACGTTCGGGGTGGAATGCGGGGTGGAGAAGACGGTCACGTCGAAATCGCGATAGGCAAATCGCTCGGTCCCCTCGGCCGTCCGGATCCGGCAGGGGGGCAGGCCGTGCCCGGCGGCGATCTTCGCCACCGAAGGAGAGCCGATCAGGTCGGCTCCGGTCGCTTCGGCGATGGACGGGGCATCGAGCGCATGATCCACATGGGCGTGAGCGACGAAGACCGCCGCGAGCCGCCCTTCGCCGATCCCGGCCGAATTCATGCCTTCCGCGATCCTGTCGGGGTTCGGCCGCACCCGGCCGATCGCCGCCCTCAGCAGCGACGGGCGGGAGAAATAGCCGTCGATCAGGATCTGCGTGGCGCCGTCGTCGAACAGGAGCGAAGACGTTCCCATGAACATCACCCGCAGCTGCCCGCCCGGCGAAGCGGCGCCGGGGGGAGTTGCGGGCGCCGGGCAGTGCACCGGCTCCGGCCGAGCCGCGGCCACCGCCGGCACCGCGAGAGCGATCCCGGCCGCGAGCCAGAGGATCGGGTGGCGCGACCGGTTCACGGAGCGGCCGACCCGCCTATTTCGACTTGCCGCCGCCGAACGTGTAGGTCAGCGCCAGGCCACCCGACAATTGATCGCGTGAACCGTGGACCCTCACGACCGGCGAGCGCCCCGAGTCGCCGATCAGCCGGTCATATTTGGCGAAGCTGTAGATCCCCCATCTCCGGCTGAGCTGAGTGAGGAACCCGGCGGTCGCGCCGACCGCCTGGATCCCGCCGTCCGGGCGATAGGCGGCGAGGCCGGTGCGGGCCGATTCGGCCGGGGTCACTCCGAAATAGGCGCGGTGATAGCGGGCGTCGGACCAGGTCACCCGCGGCCCGATCGAGAAGAGCCATTCGTCTCCGTCGCGGGCGACGAAATCCGCACCGGCCTGGCCGGTCCAGCCTTCATGGCCGCCCAGGCCCTTGCGGGCCTCGGTGCGGATCCGGAATTTCTCGCTGAAGGCATATTGGACGAACGCCCCCGCCTCGAACGTGAAACCGACCTTGTCGAGATCGGCTCCGACATCCTTCGCCGTGCGGCTGCCTTCGAAGTTCAGCGCAGGTCCGATCTCGAGGCCTCCGGTCTTGATCAGCGGCGGCCCGAAGCTCTCGTCGGGGGCCTCGAAGCCGAAGGGCTTGTCCCCCCGGCTGAGCGAGACGTCGACCAGGGGCCGGATGCTGTGGCCGTCCGCGCCCGGATAAGCGGGCACGACCTGGGCGCCGATGCCCACGCGGATCCGGCGGGGCTCCTTCTTGCCCTCCTCTTCCTCCTGCGCGGAGGCGGTGCCGCTCAGGCCCGCCAGAAGAAGGAAGGACAGGGACGCGGCCGGAAAGGCCTTTCTGATGCGCCGCGGACCGGCGCCGGCGGCCCTGGCTCGCGCGGCGTTGGTCACGATTCCCACGGAAGATTGTTTCATTCGCCCACCTCTTTCTCGAACGACAGCTCGCCGGTCGTGCTCGTTCCCGCCTTAGTCCATCCGGCGGCCGTGTAGAAGCGCTCCGCGCGGGTTCCGGGATCGGTTTGGAGGGAAAGGCGCCGCAGGCCCCGCGCACGCGCCTCGGCGAGCAGGCGATCGAGCAGAGCGCCGCCGATCCCGCGCCCTTCCGCCTCCGGAGCGACGAACAGGGCCCAGACGGAGGCGCCCGCCGGATCGAGGACGGCGAATCCGCCGAGCCCACGCTCCGTCTCGGCGAGCCAGGCGGAGCCGGCCGCGACATAGGGGCCGTAGCTTTCCTCCGTGACCCGTCCGGGGTCCGACAGGCTATTCTCCCGCACCCGAAGCCGCAGGGCGTGCATCGCCTCGATGTCGGCGGACCGGGCGGACCGGATCCTCATCTCCGCCCCCTTAGGAGGTGGCCGGGCGAAGCGGGGAAGCCGGCGAGCTTCGTCGGAGCCGATCGCCTCTTCGTCGAGCCGGGCTTGCGGCCGACGCTCGCCGGTGCAGTTGCGCGCCCCGGTCGAAACGCGGGAGCCTCCCTTGAGAAACATGATCGCACCTGTCCTTGCCTTCGCGCTGCTCGCCGTCGGCGCCGCCTCCGCCCAGCCGCGGCCGCAGCAGCCGCCCCCGCGCACCGGTCTATCCGCGTTGAACGACGAATTCGAGGGGCGGACGCTCGATCCGAAATGGACGATTTTCCACCAGCGATTCGGCTGGGCCGACATGCTGAAGTCGATGGACGTCGGCGCGAGCGTACCGGGCGCGCTTCATCTCCAGCCCTACGATTCGGCCTGGGTGCGCGACCGGGTCGCCCCGTTCCTGTTCCAGGCGGTGGAGGGCGATTTCGACGTCCGGGCGCGGGTTCGCGTCCGAAGCTCGGGCGGGCCGGTCCCGGGCGGCACCTGGTCGCTCGGCGGACTGATGGCCCGTATTCCCAACGGGAAGAGCGCGGGCGATTGGGAGCCCTTCCGCGAGAATTGGCACTTCGTCACCACCGGCGTCGGGCTCGAGCGCGGCGTCGCCGTGACCGAGACCAAGGGCACCTACAACAGCTATTCCTCGCTCAAGCTGCGGCCGTTCGGCTCCGGCTGGGTCGAGCTTCGGCTCGTCCGGGTCGGGATGACCCTGTTCGCGCTGGCGCGCCCCGAGGGCGGCCAATGGCGGGTGCGCGACCGCTTCTACCGGATGGAGCCCAACCCGCACATGCAGGTGGGGCTGATCGCCTATACGACCAGCGACGATTCTCCGCCCGCGCCCGAGAACGCCGGAGTCACGAACCGGACGGTGGACAGGAAGGCGCCGGTCGACATGCTGATGGACGTCGACTGGATCCGCTTCTCGCGCCCCCGGCTCGAAATCGCCTGGGACTGGCGCGAGCAGGTGCGCAGCCACCCGCTCGCCGACCCGAACCTGGCGGAATCGGCTATCCTCGCGGCGCTTGGGGACTGACCGGCGAGCCTTGCGTCAGGCGATCGTCCGAGCCTCTTCCCCGGTGGAGAGCGGCTCGCCGGCGACGACGACCACGGTCGAGTTGAACCGAGTGATCGCGTAGAGCTTCCTGGCGAAGCCGTGCGGCAGCCGGATGCAGCCGTGGGAGGCGGGATAGCCGGGCACGCGCCCGGCATGGAGCGCCACGCCGCCCCAGGTCAGCCGCTGCATCCACGGCATGGGCGCGTCGTCATAGAGGTTGGAGCGGTGCATCGCCTTCTTCTGCAGGATCGGGAAGACGCCTTCGGGCGTGTCGTGGCCGGGCTTTCCGGTCGAGACCCTGGAGGTGTCCCAAAGCTCGCCGTTGCGGAACACGAACATCTTCTGCGACGGGATGCTGACGACGATCAGCACTCCCTTCTCCAGCGCCTCCCGCGCGGTGGGGGGCGGTGGAGGCGGTGGAGGCGGCGGCGGCGGCGGGAGCGGCTCGGCGGGCGCCGTCGGCTCCGGCGCGCGGAGGAGGGACTGGGGGGCAGTGGCCTTCGCCGGCGCGACCGACCGCGCGGCCGCCCGATCGAGCGGCGGCGGAGCGTTGCTGGCGAGCAGCGCCAGGCAGATCACGCAAGCCGCCATTCCCGCCGCTTTGTCCATGTCCACCTTCCGCCTCAAGCCTTCGATCCGAACGCCTCAGTCGGGGTGGGGGTCCTTTGGTTGCCGCCCGTCCGGTCCGCGCTCCCGGCGCCGCCTCATCTCGCGCAGGCCTGTCCGCTGGTCGAAAGGCGCGTCAGGGACGAGGAGGGGGACGTGCCGATCGTCACGCCCTGGTTGCAGCGGCGCAACTGGAAGCGGACCTTGCGCGCCCGGAAATCCAGCGAGACCCGGCGGAAGGTCTCCAGCAGGTCGGTCCCGAGGAGCAAGGCGGGCTGGTCGGCGATCCCGAACACCTTGAAGGGCGGCAGGTCGGCGAAGGCCATGGGCACGTTGCGCAGGACCACCGAGCCGAGCCGGAGCTCGGCGATGTGCGCGAGCTGGAGCTTGACGCTCGTCCCCGTCACTCCGGTCGCGATCACCGTCTCCAGCCTGACGGGCCGGCGGCGCAGGAGCTTGTCGCGAAGCGCCAGGTTGCCGATCGTGATCTGGGACCCGGTGTCGATCACCGCGTCGAGCGCCACGCCGCCGGCCTTCACCTCGGTCAGGATCAGCTGGCCCCGCTTCAGCCGCGCCGTGACGACGATGTCGCCGGGGAGGGAGCGGGCGGGCCTGGACGCGTCCTCGATCCGGATCGCGCGCTTCTCGAAATCCAGCATCAGGCGCTGGCGGGCGAGCGCGTCGATGCCGATCATCCCGGCGCCGCCCAGATTCTGCTCGCGCAAGGCGGGAAGCTGCAGGTTCCGGATCGTGCTCGGGCCGAGGGTCAGCGAATCCACCCTCACCCGGTCGACGACGTTGCGGTCGGTCATGTTGTTCAGGGTCACCGGCGTTCCGAGCGGCAAGCGCAGGTCTCGCGCGATTCGAAGCCCGATCACCGAGGTGTCGGCGCCGCTGTCGACGACGAACTGGTAGGGCCCGCGCCCGTTCACCCGGACCTCGACGCTGAGCCGGGTCTCCACCTCGCGCGCCTCGATATCGTCGCCGCCGATGGCGAGCGCTTCGTCGATCTCGGCGGGCGGCAGCGGATCCATGTTCGGCGGCCCCGGAGCGGGCCTCGGCTTGCCGATCCGCGGCGCCTGCGCCCCGGCTTCGGGGCCGCCGCCGGCGAACGCGGATCCGATCAGCGCACAGGCGAGGACGAGGCGGGCGCTGGGGTGAAGGCGGGGCAAGCTGTTCCTTCCGCTGGAGGAGGCCAGGAACCGCCCCGCTCCCCGACGAATCGGGAATAACGGCGCTAAGTATATAGAATCGTGGAAATCCTACAAAAGAATCCCGGCGCCCTGTGGACGGAAGAGTTGCTCGAGCGCTGCCGCCTCCCCAACCCCTCTCCCTCCAGGGGAGAGGGACAGGTTCGCGAAGCGATCCAGGGTGAGGGAGCGTCGTACGGGGAGGGCGCCGGCATCCCCTCACCCTCGGCCGCTGACGCGGCCTTTCCCTCTCCCCCGCAGGGAGAGGGGTCTTCGCCCTTCACCCGCCTCGTCATCGCCGTCGACCCGCCCACCGGCGACGGCACCTGCGGCATAATCGCCTGCGCCAGGGACTCGCACGGCAAGGCCCACATCCTCGCCGACCATTCGGTCACCGCCCAGAGCCCCGAGGCCTGGTCCCGGGCCGTCGCGGACTCGGCGCACCTTTGGGGACAGTCACTAGTGACTGTCCCCCTCCCGGTCCTCGTCGTCGCCGAGAGCAACCAGGGCGGCCTCATGGTCCAGTCCGTCCTCCGAATCTCCGACCCCGCCCTCAACATAAAGCTGGTCCCCGCCATCCAGGGCAAATCCGACCGCGCCGCCCCGGTCGCGATGCTGTTCGAAGCGGGCATGGTCGCGGTCCACGGCCGCTTCCCCGAGCTGGAGGCCCAGCTTTGCGGAATGATCGCGGGCGGAGATTACGAAGGACCGGGGACGAGCCCGGACCGCGCGGACGCGATGGTCTGGGGGCTGACGGAGCTGATGCTCCAGAAGGAGCGTGCGGAGCCGCGGATCAGGAGGCTTTGACCCTTCCCTCATCCCGGACTTGATCCGGGATCCATCTTCACTGTTACTGTGCCGTCAATTACCAACAGGAGAGCGACGATGGCCGGAATGCTGCAAATCATCACCTATCTATTGGCATTCTATCTCGTGATGAAAGGTGTCGAGATATTGCAGATTGGCCTGGCTTCATCGCGAGAGCGCCGCCGCGGGCTCATCGCCATCGGCGCCCTGTCCCTTGCAGCTTGCATCGCAGCGGGCGGTTTCTTCGTGAAGATGCAGGACGATCAAGCCCTATCGCTTCAGCACTCGATGCCCTCGGTTCCCGACATGCCCTCATTCGGGCAGTGACTGGAGAGCTGGAGCGGGCGGCAGTCACTTGGGACAGTCACTTGGGACAGTCACTTGGGGCAGTCACTAGTGACTGTCCCCACCTCTTCGCGCCCTTCGCGCCTTCGCGTGAGACAAAATTCCGTCGCCTGTGCCGGGCGGAGGGCTGGAAGGATGGCCTCACACAAAGGCCACGAAGCCGCTAAGAAGAGGGTAGGGCGGCGCAGCGCCGGATGTCCCGCCGCAGCGTAGCGAGCGCCGCCGCCGCGAAGCCCGCCTCGAACAGATGATGCCGAACGATCAGCTCGAGCTTCAACCTGGCCGCGTCGAGATCGGGCGCCGGCGCACGCAACAGCCGCCTGAGCGCCGTGGAATGCCGTCCAAGCGCGCGATCGTACACGCGCTGGTTCCGGCAATGCACCAGCGCCTCGAGCGCCTGGTCGGCCTCCCGCAACCCGGCCAGCGCTTCCCGCCACTTCGCATCCCTGCGCTCTGTCCCGTCATCCCGGACTTGATCCGGGATCCACCTTTCTCCGGTTAGCGGTGGAGGAGGGGAGATGGATTCCGGGTCAAGCCCGGAATGACGAGCAAGGGGCAGGGCGCAGGCACCGGCTAGCACCGCGCGCCGCGACAGCTTATGGCCACAGCGCCGAGCCGAAGCGTGGCTTTGCGAAGCAAAGGCGAGCTTCGGCGAGAGACGCGACGGCCCGGCCGGCGGGGCGCGACCCCGGACCCGATCCGGCGGAGCGAGCCCGTCCGACGCGTCGCGGAATTCAGTTCCGCGACGCCTTCTTTCTTCAGGACCAGGTCAATAGCGGATAACCAAAAAGACCCCGCGGCCGCCCACCCACCGGCCGCCACCCGATGCGCGGAGTCCGAATGCCGAGCTGGAAGCCAAACTCGACGCCTGGATCGACCGCCAGCCGGAGCCGAAGCCATCGCGCTCGGAGGCGATCAGGCGGCTGCTGGAGAGGGGGCTTGGAAACGAGACAAGATAAGCGAGTCTCAGCGCCGAGCATTATTCGTAGGTTGGCGCGTATCGCGAAGGACGGCCGTGAGCATCTGATATTTGTACGCATCGGGCTCGCCAATTAGATCATCCATTCCTCGGTCGTTGTCTGGGTCCGTCTCACCATATGCGTGGATGACTGTTTTTCGAATGGTTTCAATATCGTTCTCGAGCGATACCGGTTGGCTGGCATCTAAGGGCATGGCTTTGGAATACTCCTCAAAATAGCGCTGTGTCTTCGGGTTGAGATCGGTCAACCGCAGACCGACGCGGCCGCAGGCGGCCTGTGCCTTAAGAAAATCTTTGCGGGCTGTGGCCGATGCCAATTCCCGGAAGGCTGCACCTAGTCCCGCCAGGGAGAGTTCACATCGTCTCGAGTCGAGCGGTTGCGTTCGATCGTCTGCAAGAGAGCGAGCGGCAAGCCAAGCGTCGAGCCCATGGTCACCCACGGACCCCGCCACAACACTCCACTCGTAAAGAACATCGCGGCGCCCCTTGAAGCGTGCGCCGTGCTTTTGCAGCAACGCCATTGCATCTCGGGCTTTTCCAGTCTTGCGCAGAGTCCCTGCATAGTTATTCAGTAATAAGGCGTCATTCGTATCCGAATTAAAAAGCGCTTCTGCCACCTCGCGTGCAACCGGCCATCGTAATTGACCGTTCTCTACGAAATATCGCGGTAGTCCCCACTGCCAGCTGTTGATATCAGGGTTTCCGGAACGCCGATTTTTAGATTCCGAATGGGCCGCCCGCGCCAACGTGGAATACCATCGATCGACGTGGTGTTGGTTCTCAATCAGCCAATCGCGTGCAACCTCGGCGATCCGGCGGTGGCGGGTCAGGACATAGGCCGTGCCGCCGTCGACCATTGCTTCCTGTCGGAGAACTCGGAGGGGTCCTGAGTCCAATTCGTCCTCCTCGCATCCCAATGCATAAGCCAGTACGGTGCGAGACAAGTAGAGTTGGTTTTCCGCGTGCATGGCTACGATTGCGGCATAAATGTCGAGGAGCGACCTGCCGTTTATACCGGATGCCGTCGCCCAAGGCGCCATTAGACGACTGACGCGCTCTCGGAGTTCCTCGCCTTCTCGGACGATCAAGAGTGCGCCTAGAAGCGTGCCCTCTTCTTTCTTGGCTGAGAGCGTACGCGCGCTTTCCAGCAATATCGCCGCTGCACTTTCCGGCGTTTGCCCTTGGAGCCTGCCCATTGCGGCCGGTCCCCACGCGTTCCACCCATCCGTGATACGTCGCGCGTCTTCCTTATCGAGACCGACCAACGCGATGCGTCTGTAGTTCGAATGCCCCTGCCACATGCCGTCGCTAAGGCCCCGAAGAGCCCAGTCGGCTTCGCGCGCAGCGAGGATTAAGTGTACGTCAGTACGAGGCGCCAGCTTCCGCAGAACCTCAGACAATTCGGCGCTGACGTTTTCCGCGTCGTCAATTGCGACAATCCAGGCTTGACCAGGCACGCGGGGGATCAGCTTCATCCAGTCATTTGGTAGACCGGCAGCAGAGCTTTGTCGCCAGAGGCAGCACCACGTCCGCCCTCCTCGCAGGAGCCCAGCAACAGTTTGCAGCAGCGCAGCCGATTTGCCTTCTCCGCCCGCACCGGTCAGCAATCGCACTAGTGGCTGCGGTGATGTGTGATGTGCCGCCTCGAAGCCGCGTACAAGGTCGTCAACGATGTGACGGGGGCGAACTCCCTCGGCCAAGGCCACCTCCCACCTCGGAAAGCTGCCGTCGAACCAGTCTGCCATATCCTTAACGCTAGGACGCGCAGCCGTAATTTCACTTAGCCGAGTAGCGTCGATGATTTGCCATCCCTCCGGGGCAACGGCCGCAGGAAGTGCTACGACCGACTCGAGGACCGATTTCGGAGCTGACACATGGCCGGGCAGGGGATAAGCGAATGCATCGCGTTCCGGCACTCGATAGCGGCCTAAAGCGGCGTCGGTGTCGAATACATATTCTTCATTGTTGTTGTTCCAACGCAGCGGCTCGATGATGACACGACCCACATCGAAATCGACCTCGCCCCAAATGAGCCCGTTGCGCCAGATGTCACTATCGCCGGCCTGAAAGCCTGACGGAGCTTGGATTGCCAGAAGCGACCCAATCGCATCCCCTGCTCGCTGAGTCCCGGCGCGGTGGAGATGGCCGTGCAGGTAGATGGCATTGGCCTGTTCGAGACGCGTTCTGATCCGGTCTCCGTCCGACCAATCCTGCTCCCCCGTCAGGGCGGCTAGCGGATGATGGCCGAGAACTATCGTCAGATCGGGCGATGCGGACCGGGTCTCCTTGAGCGCGGCGTCCAACATCGTCGATCCGGCCGCGAGACGGCCCCAATCTTCGTCGTCATGACATAACCAAGCCGTGTTCAAGCCAATCACGGCAATGCGCCGGCCGGCAACTTCACGGACAGTGACGGCCGCCCCTCTCTCGGAAGCTAGCCAGTCCTCGCCCCAAGCGCCTAGAGACTTCTCAGTTTCACGATAGTGTTCGAATCGCGGCAATATCGCGTCGATGCGCTTTTGCTGGCCTTCAGCATCGACTTGCCGAAAGGCGCGCCGGTCATATTGATCGGTCATCCAAGTACGGGGATTAACTACCCGTTTGCGGTCGACGTCGTGATTTCCGGGTACGGTCAGGATCGGACATTCCGGCCCCACAACCTCGCGAAGGGGCTCCAGGAAGCGACTTTTCAGAGAGACGTATTCGGTAGACGCGCCGGAGAAGGCCAAGTCGCCCGTGAAAAATACGAAGTTCGGCTTTTCTTGTTGTTTGTCGGCGTCTTGGATGATCGCGTCATACATGGCCTCGCGGTGAAAACTCTCCCGCGAGCACTCATGTACATCGGAGATGTGAAGCCATCGAATCGACACGATTTTTCCTTTCGAAGGCAGCTAAGTGCAGCATTCGCAGCTTCAAGGAAATATCCGGAGTGGGGTACCGCTTGGGGTTAGACAATTCATACATGTAGGCGCGCCGGGTCCTCCCCCGACTCGACGCGAACCGAAATCGCGGGCTCGTGGTCACTTTTCGTGACCGCCTACGTGGGAACCGAAACGCTCCCGCCGATGCATGTGAGTGGATGCGGGATCGAGTCCGCCATAACGGGCAAGGACAAGCCCTTCGCATGAAACCTCGATCGCCGGTGCAGCCATCACGGGGGCGGCCCCGTGACGTCGGACGGGCTCAGCTTCGCGACCCGCCGGCCGGACTGCGCGCTCTCTTCGCGCTGCACCGGCAGCTGCTTCGCAGCCGACGTCGCTACCGCTTCGCGGTAGTTTATCCTGAGCGATGTCGAAGGGCTCGGGCGCTTGTCACTGGTCCAAGAAACTCCGCATTTTCCGGCTGCGCGAAGGATGCTTCAGCTTGCGCAGCGCCTTCGCCTCGATCTGCCGGATCCGCTCCCGAGTCACCGAGAACTGCTGCCCCACCTCCTCGAGCGTATGATCGGTGTTCATCCCGATTCCGAAGCGCATCCTCAGCACCCGCTCTTCGCGCGGAGTCAGCGAGGCCAGCACCCGGGTCACCGTCTCCTTGAGGTTGGCCTGGATCGCCGCGTCGACCGGGATCACCGCGTTCTTGTCCTCGATGAAGTCGCCGAGGTGGCTGTCTCCTCGTCGCTTCCACGTCTCCGCGTGAGTCTTAAGGATATTGCCTCCGCGAATGCACCACTGCCGTGATCTCGACGGCCCTGACGCTAACCTCGTAGATCAGAATGTAATTCGGATGCACGACCGCCTCGCGTGTCCCTTCGACGCGGCCCGGCCGGTACAGCAAAGGACGCTCCCGCAGTCTCTCGGCGCAAGCCTCTATCGACCTGAATAAACGCATGGCGGCAGGCACATTGCGATCAGCGATATATTCGACAATCGCTTTCAGATCGGCGAGCGCCTCCGCCCGCCAGACCAGCTTCATCAGTCGCGGCGCGCCTTCGCCTCGATGATCGCCCGTATCTGCCTCATCGCTTCGTCATGCTCGATGGTGGGCCGCGTATCCGCCCTCGACTCCGCGACCTTGGCCTTCAGCCAGCGCAGATAGCTCTCGGCTTCTTCAGCCGACTCGAACTCTGCTCCAACAGGAGAGGGATCGTTCATGCCGAAAGAATAGGCGCCGGATGGCCGATTGCCAACGCCGCAGGGGCGCGGAGCGCTGAAATCAGAAGATCGTATTCGAGTACCCAGCGTTCTCGACAAGGCGCTGCCCTCGCTTGCCGCTCGGCCCCTTCGTGCCTTCGTGATCTTTGTGCGAACCAAATCACCTGCGACGGCCCGGGAAAGGTGGATGCCGGACCAAGTCCGGCATGACGAGGGAGGGCATGGCTCTTTGCGGGCTTAGCGGCTTTGCGTGAACCCAATTCCTGCGTCCGCGTGACCCGGCCCTCGGGGGAGGGCCTCACACGAAGCCGCAAAGCCGCCAAGAAGATGGATGCCGGATCAAGTCCGGCATGACGGACCGCGCAGAGGGGGCGAAGTCGCACGATGTCTCAATACCGTCCGAGATCGGCGCAGCTGCTCTGGTCGAGGTAGACGGAGGTGCCGCGGCTCGTCGCCCGAATATGGTCGCCGACCTTGCACCTGAGCTGGTTCGACGGGACGCTCATCTGGGCGGTCCGCCCGTCCTGTGTTCTGGCGACGATCCTCACGCTCGGCGCATAGGGAAGCTTGCCGGGCCGACCGCCGACGAAGACCACGGTCGCACGTATCGGTTTGTCCGGCTGGCTCCGCAACGTCCCGATAGCCGCCATGGCCAGGCAGAAGAGGATTGCGCCGGCGATCAAGACCCACTTCGTGACCCTGACCCACCGCATGGCGCCGCCGCTCTATTGGTCGAGGAACGAGCGCATCTTCCGGCTCCGGCTCGGATGCTTCAGCTTCCTGAGCGCCTTAGCCTCAATCTGCCGGATACGCTCGCGTGTCACCGAAAACTGCTGCCCCACCTCCTCGAGCGTGTGATCGGTGTTCATCCCGATCCCGAAGCGCATCCTCAGCACCCGCTCCTCGCGCGGAGTCAGCGACGCAAGCACCCGGGTCACAGTCTCCTTCAAATTCGCCTGGATCGCGGCGTCCACCGGGATGACCGCGTTCTTGTCCTCGATGAAGTCGCCGAGGTGGCTGTCTTCCTCGTCGCCGATCGGAGTCTCGAGCGAGATGGGCTCCTTGGCGATCTTCATCACCTTGCGGACCTTCTCGAGCGGCATGGAGAGGCGCTCGGCCAGCTCTTCCGGGGTCGGCTCGCGGCCGATCTCGTGGAGGATCTGGCGGCTGGTGCGGACCAGCTTGTTGATCGTCTCGATCATGTGGACCGGTATTCGGATGGTCCGCGCCTGGTCGGCGATGCTCCGCGTGATGGCCTGGCGGATCCACCAGGTGGCGTAGGTCGAGAATTTGTAGCCGCGGCGGTACTCGAACTTATCGACCGCCTTCATCAGGCCGATGTTTCCTTCCTGGATGAGGTCGAGGAACTGAAGGCCGCGGTTGGTGTATTTCTTGGCGATCGAGATGACGAGGCGGAGGTTCGCCTCGACCATCTCCTTCTTGGCGATTCGCGCCTCGCGCTCGCCTTTCTGGACCTGGTTCACGATCCGGCGGAATTCGGCCAGCGACATGCCCGTCGCCTGGGCGATCTCGGCGATCTCGGAGCGGATGCGCTCGATCGCGCCCGATTCCTGGGTGCAGAAGGCGTTCCATTTCTTGTCGGTTCCGCAGACGCGCTCGGCCCAGCCTTCATCGAGCTCGTGGCCGAGATAGGAATCGAGGAAGGCCTTGCGCGGCACCTTGTGGCGCTCGGCGAGGCGAAGCATCTGGCCGGCGAGCGCGGTCAGCCGGCGGTTGTAGCTGTAGAGCTGGTCGACGAGATATTCGATCTTGGCGCCGTGGAACTGGACGCTCTCCACCTCGGCGGTGAGCTGCTCGGACAGCGCCTGGTACTTCTTCTCGTCCGCCTTCGAGAATTCCTGGCCGACGCTCATCGAATCCATGCGCGCCTGCTGGACCTTCGAGAATTTCTTGTAGAGGTCGGTGATCCGGGCGAAGCGCTCGAGCGCCTGCGGCTTCAGCGTCTCCTCCATCTGGGCGAGGGAGAGGGTGTTGTCCTCGTCCTCCTCCTCGAACTGGGGGCGGGCCCGGCGCTCGACCAGGCTGTCCTCCTCGTCCTCCTCCTCGGCGGGGGCGGATTCGACTTCCTCCTCCTCCTTGAAGCTCGGGCCGGCGGTCTTCTCGCTGATCTCGTCCTCGCCGCCTTCCTCGGCGCTCTCCACCTGCTCGGGCGTGGGGCCCTTGGAGAGCATTGCGTCGAGGTCGAGAATCTCGCGAAGCTGCATCTCGCCTGCATTGAGGGCGTTGGACCAGTGGATGATGGCGTTGAAGGTGATCGGGCTTTCGCAAAGGCCCCAGATCATCGTGTCGCGGCCGGCCTCGATCCGCTTGGCGATGGCGATCTCGCCCTCGCGGCTGAGCAGTTCGACCGCGCCCATCTCGCGAAGATACATTCGGACGGGATCGTCGGTGCGGTCGACCGTCTCCTTCTTCTTCTCGATGATGAAGCGCTCGCCGTCCGAGCCGTCGCCTTCCTCGGATCCGGAATCGACCTCCGGCTCGTCGGACTTGTCCTCCTCGTCGTCCGATTCCTCGTTCTCGACGACGTTAACCCCCATCTCGTTCAGAGCAGACATCACGTCCTCGATCTGGTCGGTGGACATCTGGTCCTGGGGGAGGGCTTCGTTGAGCTCGTCGTAGGTGATGTAGCCGCGCTTCTTCGCGCGGGCGACCAGCTTCTTGAGCGAGGCCTCGTTCAGGTCGATCAGCGGCGCGTCGCCGTTGTCCTGCTTCTCGTCCGTCTCGGCCTGAGTGTTCGTCTTCGCCATTTAAACGCCTTATAAGTCATTCGCCCGCGCCGCCTTGGACCGGCGCCGCGAACTGCCTCTCAGCCTCGTCCCTGGCCGCCCCGGGCCTGTGCCGCTCCCGGAACGCGGGCTCTTCGCCTTCCTCCTCCAACCGGGCGCTCGCCGCGTCGAGCGCGGCGCTCAGTCCCGACTGGGCCGCCATGTGTCGATGACCAGAACGAGATCGCGAGAAGCACGTTCCGGCTCGGCATCACGGCGGTTGAAGGAGAAGGCCAGTCCGCGTTCCAGGCGCAGCCTCCCGGCAAGAGGGGCGACGCCAGCCTGGATCAATATGGTATGAAGCTGCTCCTGATCAAGCTCGGCGTGCGCCGTCGCGCCGGCTCTCTTCCGCGGCCGCGTCATTTCCCGCCGCCGCGTCCTCCGCCTCGAGCATCCGGCTGAGCCGCTCCCGCATCTGGCTCCTCTCGGTCATAAGGCGCTGCTGATCCTCCCACTCGGGCGTTTCCATGCGGGCCTTGAACTTTTCGCTCGCCTCCGTGAGGGCCCGTTCCACTTCCTGCTCCGCCACCAGCGTCGCCATCACTTCGCGAAGATCGGAACGTCCCCGCTCGGGGTCGTGCTTCCGGAAAAAGGAGAAGGCCAGATCCCGCGCCAGGTCGCGCTTTTCGATCGGTGCGACATCGGAGGCTTCCAAAATCTCCTCTATCAGGTCTTCGGTCAGGTTGGGCCGGGCGAACACCTCATGGGCGAGAACCTCGAACCAGCCGTTCAGGCCGCTTGCGGAGAATTCGAGCCTGGAAGCGAGATCGTAATTGGTCGCGAGGACGTCGGGATAGCGGCTCAGCCCGAGCAGGATCGCTCGCCGAACGAGATGATCGAAACCAGGGCGCTTCATCCGGGAAGAGGCGATTACGTCGGCGGCGCTTCGCCGCTGCTGCTTGCCCCATCCGAAGGCGTCCCAGAACCTGTCGCTGAAGTCCTGCCGATATTGATCACGGACGTGAGGGTTCTTGATCTCGGCGGCGAGGTCGAGGAGGCGCTGCTTGATTCCGGCCCGGTCCTCGGGCGTGGCGGCGGGGCTTTCCTCGACTTCGGACCGCCAGAGGCGTTCGGCCAGAGGCTCCGCCCGAGCGAGGAAACCGGCGAGGGCCGCTCGGCCGCCGTCGCGGATGAGATCGTCAGGATCCTTGCCCGGAGGCAGGCTGACGAAGCTCAACGTATGTTCGGAATCGACTTCGGGCAGCGCCCTCCTGGCCGCTCGAACCGCAGCCTTCTGCCCCGCCGAGTCTCCGTCAAAGCACAGGAGCGGCGAGGGGGAAAGGCGCCACAGAAGGCCGAGCTGCGTCTCGGTGAGCGCGGTTCCAAGCGGCGCCACGGCCTCCGGGAAGCCGGCCTGGTCGAGGGCGATGACGTCCATTTGCCCCTCGACGACGATGATGCGCTTGGCGTCGCGGCTCGCCGCGGCCGCCTTGTCGAGGTTGAACAGCGTCCGGCCCTTGTCGAACAAGGGGGTGTCGGGGGAGTTGAGATATTTGGGCTCTCCGGCGCCCAGGATCCGGCCGCTGAAGGCGATGACCCGCCCGCGCCGGTCCCGGATCGGAAACATCAGCCGGCCGCGGAAGCGATCATAAGGTTCGCGGTCGCCCTCCGGCAGGATCAGGAGTCCGGCGTCGACCAGCTTCTCGTTTCCGAAGCCTTTCAATGCCGTCCGGAGCTTGCCGCGCGAGTCCGGGGCATAACCGAAGCCGAAGCGGCGGCGGGTGTCGTCGGTGATCCCCCGAACATCCAGATAAGCCCGGGCTTCGGCGCCGTCGACGCCGTTGAGCTGATCCTCGAACCAGCGCTGGGCCGCCTCCATGACTTCGTGAAGCCCGGCGGCTTTCTCCGCCTTCTGCTGGGCCTGGGGATCCGCCGCGGGCACCTCCATGCCCGCCGCCTCGGCCAGCTCCTTCACCGCGTCCATGAAGGGAAGGCCCCGGGCGTCAGTCAGCCAGCGAATTGCGTCTCCGTGAACGCCGCAGCCGAAGCAATGATAGAAGCTCTTTTCGTCGTTGACGTAGAAGCTGGGGGTCTTCTCCTTGTGGAAGGGGCAGGGGGCCTTCCATTCCCGGCCGGCCCGCTGCAGCTTCACCGTCCTGCCGATCACGGCCGACAGCGTGGTCCGGGCGCGGATCTCGTCGAGAAACTGGGGGCTGAGGGACATGCCCCCAGCCTATGCGGAAAGCCGGGCCTTCACCAGCCCGCTGGCCTTCGACATGTCCATCGCTCCGGCATGCTTTTCCTTCAGCGCCGCCATCACGTTGCCCATGTCCTTCACCGAGCTCGCGCCGGTCTCGGCGACGACCGCGTCGATCGCCGCCTTCGCCTCCTCCTCGCTCATCTGGCGCGGCAGGAATCCCTCGATGACCGCGATCTCGGCTGTTTCGGCGTCGGCCAGCTCCTGCCGGCCGCCCTGCTCGTAAAGAGCCACCGATTCGCGCCGCTGCTTGATCATCTTCTGCAGGACCTCGGTGACGGTGACGTCGTCATCCGCCGCCGCCGCGCCGCCGCGCATCTCGATTTCGCGGTTCTTGAGGGCGGATTGGATGAGGCGGATCGTCGCCGTGCGCGCCTTGTCGCCGCTCTTCATGGCGGTGACGAGCGCGGCCTTGATGTCGTCGCGAATCATGGGGTTCGGTCCAGGCGTTGGAAAGGCTAAGACGATAGCCGCGCTCGCCGGCTTTTAACAGATTGACGCTGCCGCCCCGCCCCTCTAGCCGTCGGGCCTTAGCGACATCGCCGTCTTTCCCGAGGAGTGCCCGCCCCAATGGCCGACGCCAAGCCTTCGCCCGCGCCTCAAGGGGCCACGGGCGTATTGGTCCTGGCCGACGGAAGCTTCATCTGGGGCAGGGGCTTCGGAGCGGAGGGCGCCGCGGCGGGCGAGGTCTGCTTCAACACCGCCATGACCGGCTATCAGGAGGTGATGACCGATCCCTCCTACGCCTCACAGATCGTCACTTTTACGTTCCCGCACATCGGCAACGTCGGCGCGAACTATGAGGACGTGGAGGCCGACAACCCTTGGGCGCTGGGCTGCGTCGTCCGCCAGGACGTCACCGAGCCGAGCAATTTCCGGGCGGTGCAGACCTTTGACGCCTGGATGAAGGCGAACGGGCGGATCGGGCTCTCCGGGATCGATACGAGGGCACTGACCCGCAAGATCCGGGAGGAGGGGGCTCCCAACGGGGTGATCGCCCACGCCGCGGACGGGGGGTTCGACCTCGACGCGCTGCTGGCGCAGGCGCGGGCCTGGCCGGGGCTGGAGGGGATGGACCTGGCCAAGGAGGTCAGCTGCAAGCAGATGTTCCGCTGGTCCGGGGGCGGATGGGCGCTGGGCAAGGGCTATTCCGAAGGCGCCGAGGACGAAACCCGCCCCCACGTCGTCGCCATCGACTACGGCTCGAAGCGCAACATCTTCCGCAACCTCGCCGAAGCCGGCGCCCGGGTCACCGTCCTCCCCGCCACCGCCACTTTCGAAGAGGTGATGGCCCACAAGCCCGACGGCCTCTTCCTCTCCAACGGGCCCGGCGACCCCGCCGCGACCGGCGAATATGCGGTGCCGGTGATCCGCCAGATGCTCGAAACCGGCAAGCCGCTCTTCGGAATCTGCCTGGGCCACCAGCTCCTCGGCCTCGCCGTCGGCGCCAGGACCGTAAAGATGCACCAGGGCCACCGAGGCGCCAACCACCCGGTCAAGCGCCTCGCCGATGGCCGAGTCGAGATCACCAGCATGAACCACGGCTTCGCGGTGGAGAGGGAGAGCCTGCCGGAAAATGCGAAGGCGACCCACATCTCGCTGTTCGATGGGAGCTTGGCGGGACTGGAGCTGACTGACCGCCCGGCGTTCAGCGTCCAGTATCATCCGGAGGCGAGCCCGGGGCCGCAGGACAGCGTCTACGTTTTCGGGCAATTTGTTCGCATGCTTGGGTCTCCTGCGTGAAGACGACTGCTGTTCCGCAGGTTCAGAACAGGGTGCTGTTTACCCTCTATCGGCGGACGATGACCCGGAAGAAAAGCAGCTACGCAAGCAGGACTTCGATACAAAGAGAGCTCCGGCTGCCGCTCGCGGAGGGATATCTACATATAGTGCTAGATGGTCTTGTAGAAGATGGTCGAGTCCAGACCAATACTCGTGGTCACTATCGGCTCAGCGTGGCGGGCGTCGAATTTGCCCAGAAGGAGTGGGGGTTCGCCATTGATCCCATTCACAGCGTTGAATGGACAGGGAGCCTCGACAGGCACGAAGTATCCGCAGCAAGCCGCGAAAGGATCTCGCAGCGCCTCCGGGCGATCGAAGCGGCACTAGAAGACCTGCCGCTCACCCAAACTGAGCGGGCAAACGCAAAAGCATATTTGCTCGCGACGATAGCGCTTTCAGAGGCTCCTGATCCACCTTGGGAGCTAATAATAAAACTCCTCGGAGTCTTAGGTGGCCTAGGTGCAATCGCATCAGCAATCACCGACGTACTCTCAATGATAAGAGCTACTTAACATGCCCCGCCGAACCGACATCTCCTCAATCCTCATCATCGGCGCCGGCCCGATCGTCATCGGGCAGGCGGCGGAGTTCGATTATTCCGGCACCCAGGCGGCCAAGACGCTGAGGGCGGAGGGGTATCGGATCGTCCTCGTCAATTCGAACCCGGCGACGATCATGACCGATCCGGAACTGGCCGACGCCACCTATGTCGAGCCGATCACGCCCGAGTTCGTCCGGATGATCATCGAGAAGGAGCGGCCCGATGCGGTGCTGCCCACGATGGGCGGCCAGACGGCGCTCAATACGGCGCTGGCGCTGTGGAAGGACGGGACGCTGGAGGAATTCGGCGTGCAGATGATCGGCGCCGACGCCGAGGCGATCGAGAAGGCGGAGGACCGGCTGAAGTTCCGCGACGCCATGTCGAAGATCGGCCTCGAGAGCCCCCGCTCCGCAATCGCCCACAGCCTCGAGGAGGCGGTCCGGGCGCTCGACGTCACCGGGCTTCCGGCGATCATCCGGCCGAGCTTCACCCTCGGCGGCACGGGGGGCGGGATCGCCTATAATCGCGAGGAATTCGTCGAGATCGTCACTGGAGGCCTAGACGCCAGCCCGACCACCGAAGTGCTGATCGAGGAATCGGTGCTGGGCTGGAAGGAATATGAGATGGAGGTGGTGCGCGACAAGAACGACAACGCCATCATCGTCTGCTCGATCGAGAATATCGACCCGATGGGCATCCACACCGGCGACTCGATCACGGTGGCGCCGGCGCTGACGCTCACCGACAAGGAATATCAGATCATGCGCAATGCAAGCATCGCTTGCCTGCGCGAAATCGGTGTCGAAACAGGGGGTTCGAACGTACAGTTCGCAGTGAATCCCGAGAACGGCCGGCTCGTCGTCATCGAGATGAACCCGCGCGTGTCGCGCTCGTCGGCGCTGGCTTCGAAGGCGACCGGCTTCCCGATCGCCAAGGTCGCCGCCAAGCTGGCGGTGGGCTACACGCTCGACGAGATCCAGAACGACATCACCGGGGTCACTCCGGCCAGCTTCGAGCCGACCATCGACTATGTCGTCACCAAGATCCCTCGCTTCGCGTTCGAGAAGTTCAAGGGCTCCGATCCCCTGCTTTCGACGGCGATGAAATCGGTCGGCGAGGCGATGGCGATCGGCCGCTCGTTCCACGAAAGCCTTCAGAAGGCCTTGAGAAGCCTGGAGATAGGGCTGATCGGCCTGGACGGCGTGCGGGAGCTCTACGGTGCGCCCCGCATCGAGATCGAGGCGGCCCTGGCCCGGCCGACCCCGGACCGGCTGCTGGTCGCGGCCCAGGCGCTTCGCGAAGGCTTCACCGTCGCCGAGATCCACGCCATCGCCAAATACGACCCCTGGTTCCTGGAGCGGCTCAAGGAGATCGTCGACGCCGAGGAAGCCTTGTGCAGCGACGGCCTTCCCCGCGACGCCGCGGGAATGCGACGGCTGAAGGCGATGGGTTTTTCCGACCGCCGGCTGGCCGAGCTCGCCCTCAAGTCCGCCAACATTCGCGGCGGCGGGGTGAAGACCCGCGCCCGAAGCCATGGCCTGCTCCACGACGTCACCCGGATGATGATCGGCGCCACCACCGAGGACGAGGTGAGGGCGCTTCGCCACAAGCTTGGCGTTCGCCCGGTCTTCAAGCGGATCGACACCTGCGCCGCCGAGTTCCAGGCGAAGACCCCCTATATGTATTCGACCTACGAGGCGCCGAGCTTCGGCGCGCCCGAGGACGAGAGCAACCCGAGCGACCGGCGCAAGATCGTTATCCTGGGCGGCGGACCGAACCGGATCGGGCAGGGGATCGAATTCGATTATTGCTGCTGCCACGCCGCCTATGCGCTCGCGGAAGCCGGGTTCGAGACGATCATGATCAACTGCAATCCGGAGACGGTGTCGACCGATTACGACACTTCGGACCGGCTTTATTTCGAGCCGCTGACGGTCGAGGACGTGCTCGAGATCCTCCATGTCGAGAAGTCGCGCGGAGAATTGGTCGGGATCATCGTCCAGTTCGGCGGGCAGACCCCGCTCAAGCTCGCCGCGGCCCTGGAGCGGGAGGGAATTCCGATCCTCGGCACCTCCCCGGACGCGATCGACCTCGCCGAGGATCGCGAGCGCTTCGCCGCGCTCGTCGAGAAGCTCGGCCTGAAGCAGCCGGAAAACGGCATCGCCCGAAGCCGCGAGGAGGCGATCGCGGTGGCCGAGCGCATCGGCTACCCGGTCCTGACCCGGCCGAGCTACGTCCTCGGCGGCCGGGCGATGGAGATCGTCGACGGCCCCGCCCAGCTCGACGATTACATCGTCACGGCCGTTCAGGTCTCCGGCGACAGCCCGGTCCTCATCGACAAATATCTGCGCGACGCGATTGAGGTCGACGTCGACGCGATCTGCGACGGCAAGGACGTCGCCATCGCCGGAGTGATGCAGCATATCGAGGAGGCCGGGGTTCATTCGGGGGACAGCGCCTGCTCGCTTCCGCCCTACAGCCTGGAGCCCGCGATCGTGGCGGAGATCGAGCGGCAGACCCGGGCGCTGGCGCTTGCGCTCGGGGTCCATGGGCTGATGAACGTCCAGTTCGCGGTCAAGGACGGCGACGTCTACCTGATCGAGGTCAATCCGCGCGCCAGCCGGACCGTGCCGTTCGTCGCCAAAACCCTGGGCACCCCGATCGCCAAGATCGCCGCCCGGGTGATGGCGGGGGAGCCGCTGATGAACTTCCTGCCGCTTCGCACGAACGTCGCCCATATCGCCGTGAAGGAGGCCGTCTTCCCGTTCGCGCGCTTCCCGGGGATCGACCCTGTCCTTTCGCCGGAAATGAAATCGACCGGCGAAGTCATGGGAATCGATAACGATTTCGCCAAGGCGTTCCTCAAGTCGCAGCTCGGCAGCGGGATTTTGCTTCCGCTCCACGGGACCTTGTTCGTGTCGGTCAAGGACAGCGACAAGGGCTCGATCACGGCGCCGGTGCGAGCCTTGTGCGAGCTCGGCTTCAAGGTGATCGCGACCGGGGGCACCGCCACCTGGCTCGCCGCTCAGGGCATCGAGGTGGAGCGGGTCAACAAGGTGGCGCAGGGGCGGCCGCACATCGTCGACCGGATCAAGGATGGCGGAGTCGACATCATCTTCAACACCACCGAGGGCTGGCAGAGCCACAAGGACTCCGCCTCCATCCGCGCCTCCGCACTGATGGCCAAGGTCCCCTACTTCACCACCGCGGCTTCGAGCGCGGCGGTGGTTCGGGCGATCGCGGTGCTTGGGGAGCACAGCCTTGAAGTGAAGTCGCTGCAGGACTATTATTCAGCCTCCCGAGCGTGATCCTGAACAATCGAACACGCATCAGGGCGCCTTTCCCATCGGAAGGCGCTCTAAAGAGAGTTTTTGACGAAAGGTGAGTGGCGATGGCGACGGTCGACAAGATGCCGATGCTGGCCGAGGGCTATGAGAAGCTGCAGACGGAGGTCCGGCACCTCAAGACGGTGGAGCGCCCGTCGGTGATCGAAGCCATCGAGGTCGCTCGCGGGCATGGCGATCTTTCGGAAAATGCCGAATATCACGCCGCCAAGGAGCGCCAGGGACAGGTCGAGGCGCAGATCGCCGACATCGAGGATCGTCTGAGCCGCGCCATGGTGATCGATCCGACCACCCTTTCGGGCGACAAGGTGGTGTTCGGAGCCACCGTCCACCTGCTGGACGAGGACGACAAGCCGGTCACCTACCAGATCGTGGGTCAGACGGAGGCGGACGCCCGGATCGGCCGGATCTCCTACAATTCGCCGCTCGGCCGCGCCCTCATCGGCCGCACGATCGGCGAGGAGGTGGAGGTCACCACCCCGTCCGGCGACCGCTATTATTCGATCGAGAAGGTCGAGTTCATCTAAGGTAAGCCGATGCGTCCGCCCGACGATCTGCGCGCGGCGCCGGTCACCGTTGGAATCGCGATCGTCACCGCCGTGGCCTGGCTCATCGCCTGGGGCCTCGGCTGGCAGGAGGCTTTCGCGCGAGCCGGCGGCTTCACGGCGGCGCATGTCCAGGGCTCCGCCGGTGCCGGCTATCCGGTCCCCGTGGCGTTGACGCCGCTGACCGCGACGCTCGTCCATTCGGGCTTCGCCCACCTCGCCTTCAACCTGCTCATGCTGCTTTTCTGCGGGCGCTCGGTCGAGCGGGTGGTTGGCGGGCGCGGGATGGCCATCCTCTATCTCGTCGGCGCCTATGCGGCGGCCGCGGCGGAATATCCCCTCCATCCGGATACGCCCGTCCCGATGATCGGAGCGAGCGGAGCGATCTCGGCGGTGCTCGGCGCCTATGCGATGCTGTTCGGCCGGAACAAGGTGAAGGTGGCGCATCCCGGCCTCGCCGCCTTCCTCCATGCCTTGTGGCTCGCCTCGGCCTGGATCGGCCTGCAGCTCCTCATCGGCCTCACTTTCCAGACCAGCGGCCTGCGGATCGCGATCGGCGCCCATATCGGCGGCTTCGTCGCCGGCCTCCTCCTGGCGAGGCCGCTGCTGCTGCTCAGATGGCGCGGAGCCTAGCTCGCCCGCTTGAGCATCCGTCCGTGGTGAACCGCCTCGCGAAGCCGGCCACCGCCGCCGCCTGGAGCGGGCGGCTGATGCCGTAGCCCTGGGCTTCGTCGCAGCCCATCTCCCGAAGCAGGTCGAGCGACCCTTCCTCCTCCACGCCCTCGGCCACCACGGCCAGGCCGAGCTCGTGGGCCATGGCGATGGTCGAGCGGACGAGGATCAGGTCGCGCGGGCCCTCGCTCATCGCGGCGATGAAGCTGCGGTCGATCTTGAGCTCCGTCGCCGGCATCTTCTGAAGGTAGGAGAGCGACGACTGGCCGGTGCCGTAATCGTCGATCGAGATGCCGACTCCGAGCCTGCGCCAGCTCTCCAGCGCGACGACGGCCCCGTCGGGGTCGGCCATGGCGGCGGATTCGGTGATCTCGAGAGTCACCCGATCCTCCCCGAGGCCGCTGGCGCGCAGGATCTGCTCCAGCCGGTGCAGGAATTCGTGGTCGTGAAGGAGCGTGGCCGAGATGTTGACCGCCACTCCCAGCGGATTTCCGGCCTCGGCCCACAGCTTGGCGTCAGCCAGGGCCTGGGCCATGACGTGAAGCGTGAGATCGGCCGCCCGTCCATGCTGCTCGATCAGCGGGATGAAGGTGTCGGGAGCCATCGTGCCCCGCTGCGGATGATCCCAGCGCACCAGCGCCTCGACTCCGACGATTCGGCCGCTGCCGAGGTCCAGCTTGGGCTGATAGGCGTTCCACAGCTCGCCCCGGGCAAGGGCAGAGTCGAGCTCGGCGAGCAGGGACACCCGCAAGTTCGCGCGGTCCGAATCCTCGGCCGTGAACATCTGCCAGCGATTGCCCCGTTCGGCCGCGTGAAGGGCGGCGAGGCCGGCATTGGCGCATAGCTGCCTCGCCGAAGCGCCGGCGCCTCGGGCAAGGCCGAAATGGGTGCGCACTTCCACGCTTCGGCCGGCGGCGAACGGCGCCCGCATCACGGCGTCGATTCCGTCAAGACGCCCGTCCAGGTCAGCTTCGGCCGGTTCCACCCAGGCGAGGCCCGCCTGATCGATCCGGTAGATGCGCGCCGTGGACGCGGCGAAGGCGAGCCGCTCGGCGAACCGTCCGACGAGATCCGAGGCTCCGTCCGCTCCGAGCGCCGAGAGCAGATCCGCGAAGTCCTCGATCCGCGCCACGGCGACGGTGGCGACGGGCAGGCCGCGGCAGTCCCGCTCGAGCGCCGCCAGGTTGGGGAGGCCCGTCGACGCGTCGATCAGATTTCCTTCACGGCGACGCGACGCCGCCCGGCCCGCTCCGCCCAGCGCGGCCGCGACGAAGAGCGCGGCGATCGCCGGGGCGGCGGGGATGTCGAGACCCGCCCAGCTCTCGGCCGCCGGCGGCAGCAGGAGGATCGCGGCGGCGGCGAAGGCGAAGGCGAAGGCGAAATGGAAGGAGCGCTTCAATCTCAGCCCGGCCGCGGCGGCGAGGAGGGCGGCGGCAAGCGGCCATCCACCGCTGACGGGTACCGGCGGGTCCCCCTGGAGCAGAGTCTCCGCCGCCATGGCCTGAGCGACCACGCCAGGGAGCAGCCCGTGGCGCGGCAGAGCGTAGTCGTCGCCGAGCTCCACGGCCGTGGCGCCGATCAGGATGCGTTTGCCCGCGAGCGCGGCGGCCGGCACCCGGCCCGCGACGAGATCGACCATGCTGTGCCGCGGGATGGTGGCCGGATCGATGGCGATGTCGATCGGAAACAGCTCGCCCGCGTCGCCGTGGCGTTCGGCCACCATGCTGGCCAGCGAGGGGCGCGGGACTCCGCCCACCTCGATCCCGTAAGGCATGTGTCGAAGCTCGCCGTCGGCGCGGGTGATGACGTTTGCGGCGGCGAGAAAGGATTCGCTCGCCAGCTGCGGCAAGGGCGCGGCGTCGGCGCCCGACGTCCGGCGGAACGTCGGCAGGATCACGGTCCCGCCGGCGCGCCGGAGCGCCGCCGCGAGCGCCATGTCCTCCTTCGGCTCCGACGCGCTCGAGAGATCGACGTCGAATGCGATCAGCGCCGCCTTGCTGGCGTGCAGGCGATCGACGGCGGCCGCGTGGATGCTTCGCGGCCAGGGCCAGCGCTTGAAGGCGGCGATGCTCCGGGCATCAATTTCCACGATATGGACCTGGCCGCTGGCGGCATGCTCCCGCCAGCCGGCGCGCTGGTTCTTCAGCGCCTGGTCGAGACCGTCGCCCGCGTCGCTCAAGAGCAACAGCAGTCCGACAGCGCCGGCGAGCACCAGGGTGAGCAGGCGCCAACGCTCCCGGAGCCGCTGGAGTGAGGAATTCGCCATTTTCAGAACTTGCGCTGAAGTCCGAGCCGCAGGCGGTGGCGGTCGGAGCTGAAATAACTGATCGAGCTGGCGGTGCGGCTGTAGGTGTAGGTGAGCGACGGACGCAGGCCCCAGGCGACGGCTTCGCGGGTCGTCAGCCAGCCGCTCGCATAGGCGCGCCAGTCGCGGCGGGGATCGGCGCCGAGCAGCAGGAAGGGCTCGTCGAACAGGGTCCGGCTGAGGCCGGCCGTGATCCCGCCGGCGAAATCCTCGTCCAGATAGGCGCTGAGCCCGGCATAGGCGCCGGCGTCGAGGCTGGAGAAGGAATCGTTGCCGAGCCATTCGCGCCGGGCGTAGATTCCGCCCGACAGGGAAAGGCTTGGGGCGAGCACGCTGTCGTAGGTCAGATAGACGCTGGCCTGGCTGCCGCCGAACGCCTCGCCATAGCCGGAATCGAAGATCCGGGCGTCGATCGCCAGGCGCAGGTTGCTTCGCGGGCCGATCGCATGACGCCAGTTGCCGCGCATGCCGATACCCTCGAGCGCCTTCACTCCGCCATACCAGCGTTCGAAGGCGATCAGCTGAAGCGAGCCGTCGGGGGCGTTGCCGTCCCCGAACTCCAGGCCGGCGGCGACCAGCGCGGAAGCGTCGTCCGATCGCGGACCTTCATATTCGACTGCATAGCCTTCGACGTCGACGGCTAGCGCGGCGCCGGCGGCGACCGGGAGCCGGACGTTGGCCGCCGCCGACACTCCCGCGCCAAGCCCGGCTTTCTCCCGCAGATTTGGGTCGACGGGGACGGGGAGGGGGCCGTCGCCCAGGTCGATGGGGACGGCGCGAAGCCTGGTGCCGTTGGTGACGTTGCTGTCGGCGGTGACGCTCATGTCGACCGCGAGGCGCCAGTCGGCCTTGCCGGAGGGTGGCTGCGGCGCGGGCGGAGCGGCGACCGCGGGGCGGACCGCTTCTTCCTGATGTGCGGGCGGATATTGCTCGCCGGGCTCGACCGGGACCGCGATGAGCCCGGAATCGCCGCCGGCGAGCAGCACCGGCCCGTCGAGCGCCTTGGAAAGGATTTCGAGGCGAGGCGGGGCCGCCGCGGCGAGGCACGACCAGGCCGCGATCAGCGACGGCAGCAGGATCCGCCGATGTGCCATTCCTCCCGTCGCCCCTCCATTCCGGCCAAGAAGCTGAGTGCTTTAGCGGAACGAGGTTGACGAACGGTTAGGGATGGCGCGCCCGGTCGCGGGTCAGAGGCAGACCACGATCAGGTTGATCAGCCGGCATGCCGGCGCCGGGGCGGGCGGAGGCGCGGGCGGCGGCTCCACGGCCGGCGGGGCTTGTGGCGCCGGGGCGGGAGCCGGAGCCGGCGGCGGCGCCGACGGCGGCTGCATCGGCGGCAGGGTCTCCAGGGCCGGGTCCGGCGCGGGAGCCGGAGCCGGTACCGGCGTGGGAGCGGGAGCGGGTGCCGGCGCGGGAACCGGCGGCAGGACGGGTTCCGGAGCCGGAGGGGTGGCCGGCAGGGCGGGGACGGCAGGCTGGCCCGTGCCAGGCGAGGGTAGGGCCGGTGTGGCCGGTGTGGCCGGTGTGGTCGGTGTAGCCGGAGTGGCCGGCGTAGCAGGTGACGGCGCCGGCGCCGGTGCCGGAGCCGGCTCTGGAGCCGGCGGCGACGGGGGCGTGGGTGCCGGTGACGGAGCGGGAGCGGGCTCCGGCGTTGGAGCCGGCGCGGGCTGGGGAGCGGGCGCCGGCGCCGGCGCGGGCTCCGGAGCTGGGGCCGGAGCGGGCGCCGGGGCTCCGGGCGTGGGCGCCGGAGGGGCGGGCGCGGGCGCCGCAGGAAGGTTGACCAGCGCCGCCGATTGCGGGTTGCCGCCGATCGATGCGGCCGGACCGCCGGCAAGCTCGGCGGGAGCCGATTGGTCCTGCCCGGCCACGGCCTCGGCGGCCTCGACCGGCCGATAGGGGAGTCTGGGCCCGGAAGCGTCGCCGGCCATCGCGGCCGCCGGGCGAAGGTCGATCCGTCCCGGTGCGGCCGAAGCGATGCTCGCCCCCATTCCGGCTTCCACGAGCTGGCGGACGAGCCCGTCCGGAGTGCCGACCTCGACCCGACCCTCTTCGACCGTCACGGCGGCGCCGTTGCGGTCGGCGGTGACGGTGAAGACCGTGCCTTTGACGAGCGCCACCAGATAGGGGGTCTTCACTCCGAAATGGGGCGTGGCCTTTTTCTCGATCCGGAAGGTGGCCCGGCCCCAATCCTGGAGCATCTGGACCATGCCGCGCGCCTCGGCGGCGGCTGGGAGGCGCAGGCGGCTGCTGGCGGCCACGATCACATATTCCTGCCCGCGAACGAGCACGGCCCGGCTCTTCGGACCGGTGTTGATGACGTCGCCGGGCTGAAGCACCGCGCCCCGGGTGGCGGCCATGGCCCGGCCGGCCGAACGCTGCACCTGCACCGCTCCGGCCGTTTCGGTGACCCGCCATTGGGGGGTCTGGGCGAAGGCGGCATGGCTCCAGAAGAGCAGCAGGACGAGGAGGGCGCGCACGAGCATGAGAATGACCTTCCGCAGCAGGCGCAAGGCCCGGGCGGTCCGCCCTTAAGGGCTAAAGCTTGCGAGCTCCTGAGGGGGTGTGGCTAAGGCGGCGTTAACCGGTCCGGCGCCGCCGCGTCCCGATCGCGAGTTCCCCGGGCCGTCCTCAAAAGGCCGAGCAGGAGGAGGATTGCGGACAGGATGAGGGACGCCGCCTGCCACAGCCCCATGACGTCAGGGGCCCAGCCGGGCCACAGCAAGGCGAGCGTCGTCAGAGCCCAGGCCGAAGCGAGGATCTGGAGCCAGGGCTGGTAATCGCGGACCCTGAAGGGATGGACGAAGTGAATCGGCGCGAAGCTCAGGATCGCGAAGAATCCGACCGCGGCCGCTCCGGCGGCCGCGCCGGGCTGGGCCACGAAGAGGTAGAGCGCGACCACGTTCCACAGAGCCGGGAATCCGCGGAAATAATTGTCCTTCGTCTTCATGTCGCGGCGAACGAAGACATAGACGGACGAAAGCAGGATGGCCGCCGCCGCCGGCAGTGCGAGCTCTTGCGGCACGAGGTCCGCCCGGACGATGAAGATGGCCGGCACGAAGACGTAATTGAGGTAATCGACAATGAGATCGAAGGCTTCGCCGTCGATTCGCGGCGCGTGCTCCTTCACTCGCGCCCACCTCGCCAGAGTGCCGTCTATTCCGTCGACGGCCAGGGCGGCGAGGAGCCAGAGCAGCGCCAGTCGCCATTCGCCGCGTTCGATCGCCTCCAGCGCCAGGAAAGCGAGCACGACCCCGCTGGCGGTGAACAGGTGGACCAGCCAGGCCGCCGCGGAGCGCACTAGGCCTGCTTCTCCCGCTGCTCGCGCCGATAGTCGATCCAGCGCAGGGCCATGCCGAGGATCGACGCCGCCATTCCCGCGATGAGGCAGAGCAGGAGGCCGCGATCCTGAGAGGCGGTCTTGAAGGACCCAGCCGCCAGCAGGAACACGCTGAAGATGGAAATGAGATAGCCGAAGCTCTTCACGCGCGCACCCTCGGGTTGTTTCGGTACCGAACCCGGCAGGAAGGCGGGTGTTCCGTTTCCGTCATCCCGGCGAAATCCGATCCCTCGGAGACCCGCCGCTCCGTCATCCCGGCGAAAGCCGGGACCTCGGGGAGACCCGCCGAGACTTCTCGTCCTGAGGTTCCGGCTTTCGCCGGGATGACGTTCGTGCCCCGACGCGTGGAGAGCGGGAGGCCGCTAGTCCTTCAGCTCCGGCTCGAGAAGCCGGTGGAGGTGGACGACGACATATTTCATCTCCGCGTCGTCGACCGTGCGCTGCGCGTTGCCGCGCCAGGCGTCGAGGGCGCTCGAATAATCGGCAAAGAGGCCGACGACGTCGACCGTCGAAAGATCGAAGTCGAGACCCTGCGGATCCTTGACCCGGCCGCCGAAGACGAGATGCAGCTTGCTCATGAACGAAGCGGGACGGCCCGGGCAGGAATGGACCTGCCCGGGCGCGTCCTCAGCCCTGTTTCTTCACGGCGCCGGCGGCCGCGCCGGCGGACGATTTGGCGACCCCGACCGCCTGGTCGGTGATCCCGTCGATGCGGCTGCGCAGGCCTTCCTTGCTCAGGCCGAGCTCGTCCAGCTGCTGCCGGCCCGCCTCACGGGCGGCGCGGGCGGCCTCCCGGGCGGTGTCGTTGATCTTGCGGCCGGCCGAACCGAGCATTTGCTCCTCGCGCTCCGAGCGGGGCAGGAGCGCGGCAACGAGCGCTCCCACGGCCAGTCCGCCGACGACGGCCGCGACCGGATTGGATTCGATCCCTTCGCTGGTTTTGCGGCCGGCGGTCTCATACGCGCTTCCGGCCCGTTCCCGGGCGGTCGCATAAGCGGCCGAGGTGCGTTCCCGCGCCGCCTGATAGGCGTCAGCGGCCTTCTGGCTGACGGCCGAAAGCCGGCCGCCGTCGCCGCCCTCCGCGCCGCTGTTGTTGGCCGAAGCCGCGGCCGGGCGATCGTCGGTCGTACTCGTCATGCACTTGCTCCTTCACTGGTCCTGGCGGCGGTGGGTGCCGTCAGGTCGTAATTTTCATCACCTTCGTCCAGCCGCGCGGTGACCAGATCCTCGTCATCCCCGCGACCCGAAAAAAGCCAGGACACGGCCGATTTGAGCGGCGCCCTGGCGAGGAAGAGGGTGAAGGCGGTCAGCGCCGCCGCCACCGGCACCGGCCGGGCCTTCACCGCCTCGACCGCATCGTCCGCGAGCTCGCCGCTCTTGTCCTTCACGCCCGACCAGGCGTTGTGGGCGAGGGTCCCGGGCTTGAGCCTCTGCTGAAGCTCGGCCGCGGTGGCCGCGAGACGGCGGCGGGCGAGCTCCGCCTCCCGCTTGGCGAGCCTCAGCTCGTTGGCGCTCATGACGGCGTCTCCCCCGCCTTCAGCGCCGCCTGCTCCTCCGGATCGCCACCCAGGGCGCCGAGCTTGCCGGCGCCGTAGCGGACGAGGAGGAAAGCGATGCCGAGCACCACCAGGGTGACGATCAGCCCGCCCAGCGCCGGCCCCACATGGAGGGCGAGTTCGAGCGAGAGACCGATGAGCAGAACGCTCAAGGCCGCGTTGGCGAGCAGGGCCGCAACGACCAGGGCGATCGCTCCGTTGCGGGCTCGGCCCATCCGGCGACGCGCGATCGCCTGGTAGAGCTTCGCCTCCGCCGCCGCGTAGGAGCGCGCATCGTCGGAGAGCTGTCCGAACAGCTCTCCGATCGAGCGCTCCGGCTTACTCACGGATGCCTCCAAGTTCAGGCTCCCGTGCCGTCGCTGTTGGTGCGCCGTCCGTCGCCGCCGCCGTCGCCTTCCTCGGGCATCCCGGCCTTGACGAGCCGGACGAGGGTGAAGCCGACGACGGCGGCGATGCCGATGGCCACTCCGGGGCTCTTGCGGACCGCCGAGCGGACATTGTCGTAAAGCTCGTCGACATCCTTGCCGCGCAGATTGTCGGCGAAGCTCGAGACTCCGTCGGCGGCCTTACGGGCATATTCGCCGTAATTGTTGCCGAGCCGCTCGTCGATCGAGTCCGCCGTATCGGCGACGACCCGCGACAATTCCTCGAGCATGTCGGTCGCCCTGGTCTTGCCGTCCTCGGCGAAGGTGCGGACCTTCCCGCCCGCCTGATCGCGCAGGCTGTAGATCTGGCCCCTGAGCTGCTCGCCGACATTGCCGCCGCCGGCTCCGCCGTCGGAGCCGGTATCGGCGCCGCCGGTCGTGGCGAGGCCGCGGCCCGTCAGATCGCCGCCGGCGCCGCCGCCGGTCGAGGTGCCGCCCGCGCCCACGATGCCCGTGTCGCCGCCGCCTTCAGTCGCTGTCATGTTCGTTCCTCCTCCTCCCGTGGTCGTGCCGCCGGTGCCGTCGCCGCCGGTCGCTCCGATGAAGCCCGAGCTGGAGCCGCCGCCGGCCGCCGCCGCGCCGCCCGCTCCGGTGCCGGCATCCCCGCCGCCCGTCTCCATGGCGCCGTTGATGATGTGGTCCGTGCCCTCGGGCAGCTCGTCGTCGCGGGGAGGCATAAGCAAATCTCCAGCTGGGGTTACTTCGCAGCGCAAACCGGCGAGGCGGGCCGCCGTTCCGCGACAGGCGACGAAAGTTGCGTCGCCCGCGCCGCGCCGATAAGCCGCGCCCGAACACCGATGTGCTCCATCCATATAGTTCAGAACGAGGCCGTAACAATGACCGCCATCCTCGACGTCCACGCCCGCCAGATCCTCGACAGCCGCGGGAATCCGACGATGGAGGTCGACGTCCTGCTCGAAGACGGCTCCATGGGCCGGGCGGCGGTGCCTTCCGGCGCGTCCACCGGAGCTCACGAAGCGGTCGAGAAACGCGACGGCGACAGGAGCAAATATCTCGGCAAGGGCGTGTGCGGCGCGGTCGATTCGGTGCGCGGCGAAATATTCGAGGCCATCACCGGCCTCGACGCGGAGGATCAGGGCGAGATCGACGCTTTGCTGATCGACCTCGACGGCACGGAAAACAAGTCGCGGCTTGGCGCCAACGCGATCCTCGGAGTGAGCCTCGCGGTCGCCAAGGCGGCGGCGGATGCGCGCGGCCTTCCGCTCTACCGCTACGTCGGCGGAGTCTCGGCTCAGCTTCTGCCGGTGCCGATGATGAACATCCTGAACGGCGGCGCCCATGCCGACAACCCGATCGACTTCCAGGAGTTCATGGTGATGCCGGTCGGCGCCGCCAGCCTTTCGGAGGCGGTGCGCTGCGGATCCGAGATATTCCACACCCTGAAGAAGAACCTGCACGACGCCGGCCTGTCCACCGCTGTCGGCGACGAAGGCGGTTTCGCCCCGAACCTCGCCTCGGCCCGCGACGCCCTCGATTTCATCATGAAATCGGTCGAGCAGGCCGGCTACAAGCCGGGCGACGACGTCGTCCTCGCCCTCGATTGCGCGGCGACCGAATATTATCGCGACGGCGCCTACCATATGGAGGGGGAGGGGACGGTCCTCACCCCGGCGGAGAATGCCGATTATCTAGCGGCCCTGGCGCGCGACTATCCGATCGCCTCGATCGAGGACGGAATGGCCGAGGACGATCTGGAGGGCTGGAAGGCGCTCACGCAGGCGATCGGCGGCCGCACCCAGCTGGTCGGCGACGATCTGTTCGTCACCAACCCGAAGCGCCTGCGCATGGGCATCGACCAGGGGCTCGCCAATTCCATCCTCATCAAGGTCAACCAGATCGGCACCCTCACCGAGACCCTGGAAGCGGTGGAGATGGCGCACCGCGCCGGCTACACCTCGGTCATGTCGCACCGCTCGGGCGAAACCGAGGACACCACCATCGCCGACCTCGCGGTCGCGACCAATTGCGGGCAGATCAAGACCGGAAGCCTCGCCCGCTCGGACCGTCTCGCCAAGTACAACCAGCTCATCCGCATCGAGGAGGAGCTGGGCTCCATGGCACGCTATGCGGGGCGGGAGGTTTTCCGCTAGAGCAGGGCAATCCTGGTCGGCGAAGCTTCGACAGGCGGCGCCAAGGCGCCGGCGCGCTCGCTCCATCCGACAAAATTTCGCCTGTCGGCGCAAAAGGCTTGATTCCATGGCGTTTTGCTGATTCTGTTACCGGGCGATGACGCAGGGGCGGCGGAACACTTTCGAAACGATCAAGCGGGCGCTGCTTCCGGCCCTCGCGATCCTCATCATCGCCAACTTCCTGGGCTACGCGATCATGGGCGCCAACGGCATCCTGAGCTGGGGCGACTACCGCCGGCAGAAGGCCGAGCGGCTGGTCCAGCTCGCCGATCTCAACGCCGAGAAGACTCGCCTCGCCCACCGCTCGGCCCTTCTCGACCCCCGCGGCGCCGATCCCGATTTCGTGGAAGAGACGGTCAAGCGCGAGCTCGGCGTGGTTCGCCCCGACGAAGTGGTGATCCCGCTCGACTAGGCCGTCATCCCGGCGAAAGCTTCGTCCGCTGCCGGCACCCGGCACAAGTTGCACGCACCCGCGTTTGCCGCCATAGAGCCGCCCTTCGAACAGCAGCAGGATCCACGAGTGGCCAAGGCAGCAACGTCAAAGCGCGCCGACCCGACGAGCGCCTCCTCCGCCCAGCCTCCAATCCCCAATCGGGAACGCCCGCCCGAGCCCCGGCGCCACGAGGCGGGCAAGGACGAGCTGCTCGAATATTACCGCCAGATGCTGCTCATCCGCCGCTTCGAGGAGCGCGCCGGCCAGCTTTACGGCCTCGGCCTCATCGGCGGCTTCTGCCACCTCTACATCGGCCAGGAAGCGGTGGCGGTCGGGCTCCAGTCGGCGATGGATCCGAAGACGGACAGCGTCATCACCGGCTATCGCGACCATGGCCACATGCTGGCCTACGGGATCGATCCTCGGGTCATCATGGCCGAGCTCACCGGCCGCGCCGCCGGAATCTCAAAGGGCAAGGGCGGCTCGATGCACATGTTCAGCGTCGAGCATAAATTCTACGGCGGCCACGGCATCGTCGGCGCCCAGGTGGCGCTCGGCACCGGCCTCGCCTTCAAGCACAAATATGCCGAGGACGGCGGAGTCTGCCTG
>DASVTN010000008.1:0-24853 GCA_036387555.1 Allosphingosinicella sp.
CGGGCGCTTCCGGCGAGGCTCAGGAGGTGGCGATAGCCGGTCACCGGCTGGTCGACGAGCATCCGGTCGATCTTGATCTGGCCGATGTCGACATTGATGTCGGGAAGCATCGGCGCGTTGGGATCGCCGGGCTTGAGCTCCGGCAGGCGGTAGAGGCGCGCCTGCGGGACTTCGAGCCGCTTGATGTCGATGTGATTGCGGAAATAAGCGAGCGGCCGCCAGTCCAGGGTGGCCCGAGGCGCGACGAAGAAGGTGCCCTTGGGGTCCTTCAGCGTGAGGTCGTGGAGGGTGAGCTCGCCGAACAGCGATCCCTCGATCCGCCCGACGTCGATGTCGAGGCCCGAGGCGGTCTCGAGCTGGTTGATCTGCTTCACGACGAAGCGATGGCCCAGCGACGAGTTCAGCCAGACGAAGAAGAGCAGGATGGCGACGACGAGGCCGATGAGGCCGATTCCGGTCCATTTGGCGGCGGTGCGGGCGCGCTGCCGGCCGCGGTGCGGGCGGGGAGGGGCGGGTTCGGCCGCGGTCGCCATCTAGAAGGCCTGCCCGATCGAGACGTAGACGGCGAAGCGCGATTCGCCCCTGCGGCGGCCGACCGGCATGGCGATGTCCGCCCTCAGCGGCCCGAAATTCGTATAGAGCCGTCCGCCGATGCCGACTCCGAAGCGCATGTCGTTCAGGCGCGGGGTCTGGCTCTCGTAGACCTGGCCGGCGTCGACGAAGCCGACCACTCCGTAATTGCCGAAGCGGTAGCGGGCCTCGAGCGCGAACTCGACCATGCTCCGGCCGCCGGTCGGGATGAGGATGGTCGGATCGGCCTTCTCCTCCGGGTCCAGCGGGTCGAACTTGGGGTTCGCCACCTCGACCTTCGGCCCGAGCTCCTGGAAGCCGAAGCCGCGGACCGAGCCGCCGCCGCCGGCATAGAGCCGCCGCGACGGCGCCAGCTCCGAAAGCTCGGCGCCGTAGATCGAGCCGACCCGGGCGCGGCCGGCGATGACGATATTCTCCTTCGCCGGATAATAGACGCTGCCGTCGAAGATGTTGCGGATATAGGGCTGGCCGGGCTCGCGGAGCGAGGTCTCCGGGTTGACGAAGGCCTTGAGGCGGAAGCCCTTGGTCGGATCGAGCAGGCTGTTCGAGCGGTCGTAGCCGACCTGGCCGCTGACGCCCGCAAGGAAGAAGGCGTCCGCGATCGAAAGCCGCGGGAATCCGGTTTGGGCCTCGTTGGTCGCGATCAGCTCGGCGCCGATCGCATAGGTCCACACCTTGTGCCAGATCGGGGTCGATTCGCGGGCGACCTGCCCGTTAAGCCGAACCGTATATCCCTTGAAGGCGAGCAGGTCGCGGCGGCCGGCCTCGGCCTGGACGAAAATGCTGCGGTCGCGCTTCTTCCAGTTGTTGCGCCTCAGGCGGACCCGAAGCGCCTGCTCCTGGGTGCCGGCGATGGCGTTGACCATCAGCCCGCCCTCCGGCGGGAACAGGTTGCGATGCTCCCAGGTCGCCTCGGCGCGGAAGCCTTCGCCGGTGCTGTAGCCGGCGCTGCCCGCCAGCGAGCGCGCCGGCCCGGCGTCCTGGCGGACGAGGATGTTCACATATTCGGTGCCGTCCTCCGCCTTCTCGCCGGTCGCGACGGGCTCCGCGGAAACGGTGGTGAAGAGGTTGGTGGCGATCATCGCCTCGCGCAGATCGTCGACCTTCCGGCTGTCGTAGAGGTCGCCGCGCGAGAAGCGGGAAAGGACTTCGACATGCTTGGCGCCGAAGGCGAGGTCGCCCTCGGTGGTGAAGCCGGCGAAGCGGGAGCGGTTGCCCGGCTTGACCGGCAAGGTGTAGTCGCCGCGCCGCGTCTCCGGATCGAGCAGGATGTCGCGGAGGCCGACCTCGGCGAAGGGGTAGCCCTGCTGCGGCAGGCGAAGGCGCACATTGGCCTCGGCCGCCTCGACGTTGATCGCCACAATGGGATCCTCGGGCTTGAGCGGCAGAGCCTCGCGGGCGAGGTTCGCCGGCTCCGTCTGCGGCCCGTCGATCGTGATCTTGCCGAGCAGATAGCGGGGGCCGGGCACGGTGCTCACCACCACCCGCATCTGCCCCGGCTGGTCGGGCAGCTGCTCGATCGTCGATTGAGCGGTGGCGTCGTAATAGCCTTCGGAACGGAGCAGGCGAACGGCGAGCAGCTCGTCCTCCTTGGCGCGCGCGCTGATCTGTGCGCCGTTGGTCGCCTCCCCGTCGGCGTCCTCGAGGGCGGAAAGCTCGCGGAAGCGGTCGTCCAGCCCGATCTCCTCCAGCCCCTCGATGACGAGCGTGTAGCGGACCGGCTCGACCTTGCCCTCGTCCTCGTCCTGATCGCCCTGCGCGGGCGGAGGCGTGGCGACGTCGAACTCGCTGATCGGGGTGAGCGGCCGCTCGAGCTCCGGGTCCGGCACCGCCGCGTCCGGGATCAGCTCTCCTTCGGGCGTGGCCGCGGGCGGCGGACCAGTGAAGTCGTCGAGGGCTTCGAGGGGCCTGCCGAGCTCCGGGTCGAGGGCGGGCAGCTCCTCCTCGAACTGGCTGTCGGTGACGATCGGCTCGCCGGCGGGCGGGACCTGCGGCTGATCGGAGGCCGGAACGGCTTGCGCGGACGCGGCCGTGCCCAGCGCCAAGGCGCCGGCGGCGACCGCTCCCATCAAAATACCGGCCTTCTTCAACTCGCCCGCCGCTCCCGAGGTTCGACCCGGTCCTTAAGCCGAAAAACGTTCAACTGGAAAAGCTTGCATTTGTTCCGGATGCGTAAGGGACCACGCGTGTGTCCCGGCTGCCACGTCTTAAGTTGCTATCGCTCCGTCGATACCGGCGCGGCGCCTTCGGCAAGCAAGTCCGGCAAGACGGATCGGACGACCCCCTCCGGATTGATCGCGGCCGAGTTGTCCGCCACTGGGAGCCATGGTTCGCCCTCCCTCCCCCGCCCTGCTCGACTCGCTCGCCGCTCGGCTGGGGCCGCGCGGGTTCAGCCGGGAGCCGGACGTGATGGCGCCATGGCTGAGGGACTGGCGCGGCCGCTATCACGGAGGGGCGGCCGCCCTGGTCTCGCCGGCCTCGGCCGCCGAGGTGCAGGCGGTCGTCGCCGCCTGCGCCGGGGCCCGCGCGGCGCTGGTTCCGCAGGGCGGCAACACATCGATGGTCGGCGGGGCGACTCCCGGCGCCGGGGGCGGCGCGATCCTGCTCTCGCTTCGGCGGATGAACGCGATCCGCTCCGTCTCCGCCGAGGACAATGTCGCGGTCGCCGAGGCGGGCGTGATCCTCTCCGACCTTCACGACGCCGCCGGGGCCGCGGGCCGGCGCTTCCCGCTCTCGCTCGGCGCCAAGGGCTCGGCGACCGTGGGCGGCCTCGTCTCGACCAACGCCGGCGGAACCCAGGTGCTTCGCTTCGGTCCGATGCGCTCGCTCGTCCTGGGGCTCGAGGCGGTGCTTCCGGACGGCTCCCTGTTCGAGGGGCTTTCCGCGCTTCGGAAGGACAATCGCGGCTATGACCTCAAGCAGCTGCTGATCGGCGCGGAGGGCACGCTCGGCGTGGTGACGGCGGCGAGCCTCAAGCTGGTGGCGGCCCCGGGCTCGCGCTCGGTCGCATGGGCCGGGCTGGACTCGCCCCAGGCGGCGCTCGCCCTTCTCCGGCGGCTCGAGAGCCGGCTCGGCGACTCGGTCGAGACGTTCGAGCTGGTGCCGGACGACGCCCTCGCCCTCGTCCTTGCGGGGATAGCGGGCACCCGCCCGCCGCTCGTGGGCCACCACCGCTGGCACGCGCTCGTCGAGACGGTGGCGCCGGAGGGCGCGCGCGACTCCGCGGAGGCGCTTCAGGAGGCGCTCGCGGCGGCTGTGGAGGAGGGCCTGGCCGCGGACGCGGTCCTCGCCGCCAGCGAGGCGCAGTCGGCGGCCCTGTGGCGGCTTCGCGAATCGATCGCCGAGGCGGAGCGGCTCCAGGGGCCGTCGGTCAAGCACGACGTCTCGGTGCCGGTCTCCGCCATGCCCGCCTTCATCGAGCGCGGCCGGGCGGCGGTGGAGGAAAGTTTCGAAGGCGCGCGGGTGGTGGCGTTCGGCCATCTCGGCGACGGCAACGTCCATTTCAACGTCCAGCCGCCGGCGGCGAGCGCGGCGGAGGCGTGGCTGCTGGCCAATTCCGCCGCGGTAACCCGGCTGGTCCACGATCTGGTCGGGGAGGCCGGAGGCTCCATCTCCGCCGAGCACGGGATCGGCCAGTCCAAGCTCGCCGAGCTTGCCCGCACCGCCGGGCCCGCCCGGCTCGCGGCGCTCCGCGCCATCAAGCAGGCGCTCGACCCGGCCGGGATCATGAACCCCGGGAAGCTCGTGCCGCCGCTTTGACGGCGACTTCCTGAAATCCTCCCCTGCATTTGCAGGGGAGGTGGACCACCCGAAGGGTGGTGGAGGGGCCTTGCTGAGTCCGAAGAACCCCTCCACCGGGCTTCGCCCGGTCCCCCTCCCCGCGAAATCGCGGGGAGGGTAAGGATCGACGACCGGATCCTACCGGCCACTGCGTTATCCCGGCGGAGGCCGGGATTCATGAACGCCGACGTCCGCAATGAAGGCGAGGGCCCGGTCGCCCCGGTCTCCACCCTTCGTGTTCATGGATCCCGGCCTTCGCCGGGATGAGGTTCTTGATGATGCGCCCGCCTGCCCCCCATCAGCCCCGGCGCGAAGCGGGCGAGGAGGAGGAGGAGGCTGGGGGCGAGCATCGTGTTCCACAGATCGTGGAGCGCTGCCCCCTCCTCCCATTTCTCGAAGGTGCGGTCGCGGTAGATGTCGAGCCCCTCGTTGAGCAGAGCGAAGACGAGCACGACCAGCCAGGGCAGCGGGCTCCCCAGGCTCCTGCGCAGAAGCGCCGCGGAGCCGACCTGGAGAAGCAGCGCCACGTAGATGTGGAGGGCGTCGCGTTCGAGCCCGGTCCAGAGCGCGACCGCAGCCTTGATGGCCTCCCAGTCCAAGCCGCCGCTCCTCAGGCGCCCGGTTCGGCGCCGCGCTCGGCCGCCGATTCGGATCGGCTGCCGCGGAACTCCGGCGCCGTGTCGAAACCTTCCGCCGCCACCCCCCGGCGCGAGAGGACCCGGGCCGCCGTCATCGCCAGGATCTTGAGGTCGAGCAGGAAGCTGCGGTTGTCGACATACCAGGTGTCGAGCGCGAGCTTCTCGTCCCAGCCCAAAGCGTTGCGTCCGTTGACCGCCGTCCAGCCCGTGATCCCGGGCCGGACGTCGTGCCGGCGCGCCTGCTCGGGCGTGTAGAGCGGCAGATAGCGCATCAGCAAAGGCCTCGGGCCCACCAAGCTCATCTCGCCTCGAAGCACGTTCCAGAGCTCGGGCAGCTCGTCCAGGCTCGAGGAGCGGAGCAGCCGCCCGAACCGCGTCAGCCGCTCGGTATCGTCGAGCAGCCGGCCGTCGGGGCCCTTCGCGTCGGTCATGGTCCTGAACTTGACGAGCTGGAACGGCCGGCCGCCGAGGCCGGGCCGGACCTGGCGGAACAGGACGGGCCGGCCGAGCGCCACCGCAACCGCCGCCGCAATCGCGGCGATGACCGGCGCGAGCACGATCAGCCCCGCCGCCGAGGCGGCGATGTCGAGCATCCGCTTGGCGTCGAAGGGCGCCTTGACAATCGGGTCCCGGGTCACGGGCGCGCTCTTCCCGCTCCGGCGTTGAATTGCAACGAATTCGTCCCGGGAGTAGAGGGACGGGGCCGCGGCGCGGCGCAGCGTAGGAACTCGTCATGTGCGGAATTGCAGGCTTCGTGGGCGGCGGCTTCGCCAATGGCGGCTCGGGCGCGCGCGCCGTGCTCGCCCGGATGACGGGAGCCATCGCCTATCGCGGGCCCGACAGCGCCGGCGCCTGGATCGATCCCGAGCCGAAGGTGGCGCTCGGCCACCGCCGGCTCGCCATCCTCGATCTCTCCCCGGCCGGCGAGCAGCCGATGACGTCGGCCAGCGGCCGCTACGTCACCGTCTATAACGGCGAGATCTACAACCATCTCGAGCTTCGCGAGCGGCTTTCCGGCCCCTGGCGCGGCCATTCCGACACCGAGACCCTGCTCGCGGCGATCGAGGCCTGGGGCGTCGAGAAGGCGCTTACCGAATGCGCCGGGATGTTCGCCCTGGCGCTCTGGGACAAGCAGGAGCGGATTTTGATCCTGGCCCGCGACCGGCTCGGCGAGAAGCCGCTTTACTACGGCTGGCAGGGCGAGGGCGCGGAGGCCGCCTTCCTGTTCGGATCGGAGCTGAAGGCGCTTGCCCGCCACCCCGCCTTCCGCCGGGAGATCGACCGGCAGGCGCTGTCGCTCTTCACCCGCTTCAACTACGTGCCCGCCCCCCATTCCATCTATGCGGGCATATCCAAGCTTCCGCCCGGCGCCTTCCTGACGCTCCGCGCGGGCGAGAAGGCGCCTGCGATCACCCCTTACTGGTCGGCCGCCGAGGTCGCCGCCTCGGGCTCCGCCGATCCGCTCGACATCGGTCCGGAGGAGGCGGTGGTCGAGCTAGAGCGCGTGCTGGGCAAGGCCGTGTCGCAGCAGATGATCTCCGACGTGCCGCTCGGCGCCTTCCTGTCGGGGGGAGTCGATTCGTCGACCGTGGTGGCGCTGATGCAGGCGCAATCCTCGCGGCCGGTGAAGAGCTTCTCGATCGGCTTCGAGGACCCGGCCTATAACGAGGCCGAGCATGCCGGAGCGGTGGCGCGCCATCTCGGCACCGACCATACCGAGCTCTACGTCCGCCCGGAGGACGCGCTCGCCGCGATCCCCTCCTTGCCCTCCATCTACGACGAGCCCTTCGCGGACGCCTCGCAGGTCCCGACCCTGCTCGTCTCCCGGCTGGCGCGGCGCGACGTGACGGTCGCCCTGTCCGGCGACGGCGGTGACGAGTTGTTCGCCGGCTACAACCGCTACCGGCTGGCGGCGCGCAACTGGGGCCGGATCTCCAAAGTCCCACGGCCGCTTCGCGGAGCGGCGGCGAAGGGGCTGACCGCGCTCTCGCCCGAGCAGTGGAACAAGGTCGCCGGAGCGCTCGCGCCGATCCTCCCCGCTTCCCTTCGCCTGTCGCTTCCCGGCGAGAAGGTCCACAAGGCGGCGCGCGGGCTCGCAAGCGCCTCGGCGGACGAGCTCTACCAGGGGCTGGTGTCGAGCTGGCGCGATCCGTCGGCGCTGGTCGTCGGCGGTTCCGAGCCGCCGACGCTGGGCAGGGAGGTTCTCGCCCGGCTGGACGGCCTCGGCACCTGCGAGCGGATGATGGCCCTCGACATGCTGACCTATCTTCCAGACGACATCCTCGCCAAGGTCGACCGGGCGGCGATGAGCGTGTCGCTGGAAACCCGGGTGCCTTTGCTCGACCACCGGGTCGTCGAGTTCGCTTGGCGGCTTCCGACCGACCTCAAGCTTCGCGGCAACGAGACCAAATGGGTCCTCCGCCAATTGCTCTACCGGCACGTGCCGCGGGCGCTGATCGAGCGGCCGAAGATGGGCTTCGGGATCCCGATCGACGCCTGGCTGCGCGGCCCGCTCAAGGGCTGGGCGGAGGAGCTGATCTCCGAGCGGCGGCTCTCGAGCGAAGGCTATTTCCGCCCCGAGCCGATCCGGGCCGCCTGGGAGGCGCACCAGAGCGGCCGGGCCAACATGCAATATCACCTCTGGGCGATATTGATGTTCCAGTCCTGGCTCGAGGGCCAGTCCTCGCTCGGCGGGGAAGAGCTTGCGGCGGTCGCGTAGCGCTCGTCCTGTCGAGATGGAATCGTCACCCCGGACTTGATCCGGGGTCCACCTTCCTGACGTCGCTGCCGCGCAAGGGAAGAGGTGGATGCCGGATCAAGTCCGGCATGACGAGGCGGCCCGCTTCGTCACGCCCGCTCCTTGTGGACCCTCAGGTTCGCGCCGGAATAGACGTCGCCGCCGAGATCGCGGCCGTTGATGATCGCCGCATACATGGGATGCGGGGAGAGGTTGCGGAAGCTGTTGCGGCCGTGGCTCGACCCCACGAGGTGGAGGAAATAGTCGCCCAGCTTCCCGGCCCGGGCGCCGATCGTGCAGATATTGTCGGTGAAGCTCGAATAATGAACCCGGGCGATGCCCTGGACCTTGGGGCCGGCCTCGATCCGGTTGCCGGCGACGACCACGTCCCGGAAGCCGTCTCCGAAGATGTCGACGACGAAATAGCCGCCGCCGGTGAGGACGTTGTCGCGGATGTGGAGCCCCGCGATCTTCCTGGTGTTGCCGACCGTCCGGATCGCCGCGCCTTCGGCTCCGCCGTCCCGCGAATTGATCCGGCAATTGGTGACGGTGAGCCCGGCGAGGTCGTCGGCGGCGATGATCCCGCTGTTCGCGGCGTCGATCTGGAGGTTGGACGCGGTGATCCGCTCGTTGGCCGAGGTCACGTAGAGGCCGACGGCGATGTCGCCGTACAATTTGCAGTTCGTGATCCTGAGATCGCGATTGGGCTGGGACTTGTGATCGGGCTCGAGATCGATGGCGCCGCGGGGCGCGGTGCCGTTGATGTCCCGAATGTCGGCGCGGGTGATCTCGCCTCCCCGCCCGGCGACGACCGAGATGCCGTTGCGCCGGCAGTCGAAGATCCTGATGTCCGAAACGAGGAAATCGGAATTGAACGTGGCGTCCCGGCCGTTGCCGACATAGAGGCCGTCCCCCCAGCAGCCGCTGATCTCCACTCCGCCCGCGATCCGCCACCCCGTGCAGGAGAAGACTGCGATCCCCATGCCCCATTCGCCGCCGGTGCCGAGGTGGCCGGAGCGCTCGCCGACGATCCGGCCGGGGCCCTTGATCTGCCAGCCGCTCGTATGGAAGGCCTGGACCACGCAGCCGCCGACGGCGCGCGTCGGCAGCGCGCGCAATTCCGCGCCGTTCAGCTCGAGCATCTGTCCCGATTTGAGCTTGAGCCCGCCGAATTCGTCCCGGGTCGGCCTCCGGTTGGTGTCGATCCTGTAGACCGCCCCCTTGCGGAGCCGGACCACGTCGCCGCGGCCGGCGGCCTCGAGACAGATCTGGAGGGCTTCGGTGTCGTCCGTCCGGCCATCGCCGCGGGCGCCGAACTGCTCGGGGGCAAGCACCCGTCCGGAGGTCTGGGCGAAGCCGCAGCTGGCCGTCATGGCCCAGGCCGCGGTCCCCGCGAGGATGAATTTGCGCCGGTTGGTGATCATTGCGCTCTCCTGCTCCCGCCAAGCTGAGCGGGAGATGAAGCCCGGAGCGCCGCCGCGCCCGGTCGGCTCAGTGGATCACCCGAGTGTCGCGCGGAGCCCCGGAGCGCCGCTCGGCTCCGCCAGGCCTTCCGAGCAGCCCCTGGTCGGGCCGGATCAGCTCCTGCAGCTGCGCCCGGACCGCGGCCGAATCGCCCTCGACGATCGCCGCCCGGAGCCGTTCGACATGGGGGCAAAGCTCGGCATAGGAGACGAACCTCTCCTTGGCCATCTTGATCCGGGGGTGCGCCGTGTCGAGCGCTTCCTCGCCGACGAACAGCTCTTCGTAGAGCTTCTCGCCGGGGCGAAGGCCGACATAGGCGATCTCGACGTCGCCGGTGGGATTGTCGTCGTCCTGGACCGTCATTCCCGACAGCGAGATCATGTTGCGGGCAAGCTCGGCGATCCGGATGGGCTCGCCCATGTCGAGGACGAAGACTTCCCCGTGCCGCGCCATGGCGCTCGCCTGGAGGACCAGCTGGGTCGCCTCCGGGATCGACATGAAGAAGCGGGTGACCTCGGGGTGGGTGACGGTGACCGGGCCGCCGCGGCGGATCTGCTCGCGGAAGGTCTGGACGACCGAGCCGGAGCTGTCGAGCACGTTGCCGAAGCGGACGATCCCGAAGCGGGTCTCCCCTTCCTCTTCCGCGAGCGCCTGAATGACCAACTCCGCCACACGCTTGCTCGCACCCATCAAGCTTTCCGGCCGAACCGCCTTGTCGGTCGAGATCATCGTGAAGCGGGTCAGCTTGGCCTCGAAGGCGGCTCGGGCGAGGACCCAGGTGCCGATGACGTTGTTCTCGACCCCGACCACCTCGTTATGCTCGAGCAGAGGCACGTGCTTGTACGCCGCGGCGTGATAGATGGTGTCGACTCCGTGCCTTCGGATGACGTCGCGCACCAGCAGCTCGTTGAGCATCGAGCCGACCACAGGCACCACGGCGGGCCGATCCCGCGGATCGCGGTCCTTCAGCAGCTCCAGCAGCTGCTGCTCGATCGTGTAGAGAGCGAATTCGCTGTGATCGAGGAGGACGACCTTGGCCGGACGGACCCGGACGATCTGGCGGCATATCTCGGAGCCGATCGAGCCGCCGGCGCCGGTGATGAGGATGGTCTGGCCGTCCACCGCCTCCTTGATGAGGTCGCTCAGAGGCTCGACCGGATCGCGGCGGAGGAGGTCGTTGACGTCGATCGGCCGGACGTCGCTGACGGTGAAGCGGCCGGAGACGATCTCCTCCGGCGCCGGGACGGTCATCACCTGGACGTTGAGCTTGTTCAGGCGCTCGATCGCGCTCAGCCGCTGAGAGCGGGTGGCGTTCGGCATCGCCAGGAACACCTCGCTCACGTCATTCTCGTGGACGAGGTCCGCCAGCGCCTTTGGCGGGTGGATCTGTGCGCCCGCGATGATCTGGCCGCGAAGCGCCGGATCGTCGTCGACGAACCCGCACAAGTGGAAATGGCGGTCGCGGCGGACGGATTCGGCGAGGCTGATGCCCGCCGAATTGGCGCCGTAGATGATGATGCTGCGGCGGCCGTCCCTGCCCGTGGGATGCTTGCGCTCCGCGCCCATCACCAGCGCCGCCATGGCGTAGCGGCCCATGAACAGGAGGACGAACAGGAAGCCGCCATAGATGAACCCGACGGAGCGCGGCACCAGGATCCGGATCCCGTCGACCATCATCGAGGCGCGCATGAAATAGACCAGGATCACCCAGGCGGTGGCGGTGATCGCCGCTCCGAAGAGGATTCGGCTAACGGTACCCAGGTCGAAGAAACGCAGGACGATATGATATATTCGAAGCTGGAACAGGCCGATCAGCCCCACCACCATCGAGATCGCCGCGGCGAGCAGCACCGCCAGATCGACGGGGACGTAAGGCTCGCCGAGCCGAGCCGAGAAGGCCGCCCAGAGGGCGAACAGCATCGCCGCCACGTCGAACGCGACGAGGATCAGGCGCTTCTGCCGCCGGTCCGCGGAGGACACTCGTCTGACAAACGGAAATATCATGGGAATGGCGGCCCTTAGACCAAAAGGACGCTTTCGGGAAGCTTAACCCACAACGGCCCGGATGATCTCGGCCAGCTTCTCCGCCCGAAGCCGCAGCCGGTCGGGCCGGAGGGTGGGATGGATCTCGACGGCAAGGCTGCTCCCGGTCATCGCGCGGGCGTTCGGCAGATCGGGCCTGGGGAGGTCGCGGAACGCCTCTTCCAGATAGACTTCGGAGCAGGAGCCGGTGAACAGCCGAAGCCCCGCTTCTCCTGCGCGCTCCAGTATCTGCGCCCGCGCATCCTCGGCGCCGGGGCGAAGGTGGAAATAGAGCCGGTAATAAGCATGGCGGAAGCGCGGCCCCGGCCGCGGCACCCGGATGCCGGGCAGCCCGTCCAGCGCATCGATCCAGATCCCGGCGTTGCGGGTCCGGGCGGAACGCCATTCGTCGAGCTTGGCCAGCTGCCTCAGTCCGATCGCCGCCTGCGGGCCGGTCAGGCGCCAGTTGGTGCCGACGCCGTCGTGAAGCCAGCGGAAGCCGGGGCTGGTCTGCGGAGCCTCGACCTTGCGGCGGTTCTTGCCGTGGTCCTTGAAGCTCCACGCCCAATCCCAGGCGGCCTCGTCCTGGAACAGGGTCGCCCCGCCCTCCCCGCCGGTGCTCATGATCTTGTCCTGGCAGAAGGAAAGCGCGGCCGCATGGCCGAAGCCGCCGGCGGAGCGGCCGTCTATCTCGGCTCCGTGCGATTGCGCGCAATCCTCGACGACGAGCAGCCCGCGCCGTTCGGCAAGGGCCATGATCGCCGGCATGTCGCAGGGCCAGCCGCCGAGATGGACCGGGATGATGGCCCTGGTCCGCTCCGTCAGCACCGCCTCGATGCTTTCGGCCGTGATGTTGCCGCTGTCCGGATCCACGTCGGCGAAGACGGGAGTAGCGCCGGTCAGCATCGCGCTGGTCGCGGAGGCGACGAAGGTGCGCGGAGTCGTCACCACCTCGTCGCCGGGGCCGATCCCGAAGGCGCGCAGCGCAAGCTCGATCGCGAGCGAGCCGTTGGCGAGCGCGATGCAGTGCCGGCCTCCGAAGCGGTCGCGGAGCGCGTCCTGGAAGGCGAAGACCTCTCCGCCCGTCCACTGGTTGACCCGGCCGGACCTCAGGACGGCGGCGACCGCCTCGATCTCATCCTCGTCATAGAAGGGCCAGTGCTCGTCGGGCGACTGCCGCAAATCGGCCGCCGGAGCGGGCGCTTCGGCCAAGGGGGTCATGCTCGCCATGCTCATTCCTAACCTTTCGAACCATCGCCCGGAAGCCGTCAGACGCCCCGATAATTCCCCACCCCCGGCGGGACGCCCGCATAGGCCTGCGCGCCCTGACCGTAAACGGGGTGCAGGCGGGCGGCCCGGACCGCGAGCAGCGCCGCGACGAAGGCGAGAAGGGCCGGCATCATCATCATCTTCTGCCGAAGGCCGAGGCCCACATTGTAGTTCACCATGGCGAGCAGGAGAGTGAGCAGAACGAAGAATATGAAGGCGAAGCGGGCGAAGAGGGCGCCCTGCGCCACCGAATAGGCGGTCGGTGCGCGCCGGAGCAGGAGCAGGATCATGATCAGCAGAACGACGTTCTCGAGCGACGCGATGTAGCCGAGCAGTCCGTTCGCATCGACGAAGAAGGGGCGGAAGAGGAGGCTGAACAGCTTCACCGGGAACGAAGCGCCGATGATGCTCATGTCGCCGCCCGATTCCTCCGACACGCTCGACTTGGTCTCGATGAACTCGCTCATCTGGTCGGCGTTGGAAAGGTTCAGGCCGTTGAAGGTGCTCGACACGAGCCCCGCCACGGAGCCGATCCCAACCACAGTCACGGCGAGCAGCGCGAACCGGGTGATGAGCCGGGTGTTGCGCCCGAGCAGAACGGTCAGGGCAAGGGCGACGAGCGCGATCAGGGTGATGTGCGGCCGGAACAGCATTGCGACCGCGAGGCCGCCGACGAAGATCGGCCAGCGCGTCAGCAGCCGGACCCCGGCCCACACGCACATCGCGACTCCGAGGAACAGGGGCGCGTCCTTGCCGATCGCGCTCGTCCAGAAATGGATGCCGGGGAGGAACAGCAGCAGGTAGATCCGGCTGTATCTCGGCTGCCCCAGCTCATCGTGGATATCGTCGAAAGTTCTCAGGACGAAGATGATTCCCCAAAATCCCATCGCCTGGAACAGGAGGAAATAATCCAGGAACGATCCCCCCAGATACTCCTTCAGGAACTGGACGAGGTTCACGACGAAGACGGTGCTCAGCCCGCTGCCGCGGCCGTATATCCCGTACGTATCGTTATAATACATGCGAACGTCGCCGCCGAACTCCTGCGCGTACAGGTAGTAGGCGACCGAAGCCCCCAGGTGCGCCAGGAGCAACAGCAGGAACAGGAACAGCCGTCCGCGTGAATCGCCCGCGCGGGCGAAGCGGAAGGCGGCCAGCGAAAACACGACGCCGACGAGTCCGAGTGGAGTCACGCTTCGACCTCCGTCATGTCGCCGCTCCGCTGCGCCGCATCAGGCCTCCGATCCGGCGCCGCCGCCGAAGCGCCGCGGCGGCATCGGCGATCCGGCGCGGCGAGCGCGCCGCCATCGCGGCGGCGCGGAGCCAGTTCCGGCTCCGCAGCTCATCGGACAGAAGTCCCACCCACCGCGCCGCCCGGATCCGCTCCAGCCGATCGGCGAAAGCCCGGGCGAGCTCGGAGTCCCGCTGGATGCGCTCGTCCCGGGCCATCGCCTCGGCCGATTCGATCAGGCCGTCCGCGATCGAGCGGCCGCCGGTCAGCTGCCCCGGGCGCGCCAGGTAGAAATACATGGCCTTGCGCGCCGCGACCCACTTGGCTCCACAGAGCAATGCATTCATGTAGAATTCGAAATCCTCTCCGGCCGAATGGCGAACCGTGTGGAAGCGCAGGCCGTGCCGGCGCAGCCAGGCGGTGCGGAACATCGCCTTGAGTATCCAGTCGCGCCGGCACATCTCGGCCGCCGACAGCATCTGTCCCTCTTCGGCCTGCTTCCAGCCCGCGAGCTCGTAGATGGACGTCCACGGCTTGTCAGCCCCCTCGCAGATGAGCAGTTGATCGTCGCTGACGGCATCCGCGTCCGCGGCCCCGGCGACCTCCAGCAGGTAGGAGAGCCGGCCCGGCGCGAACCAGTCGTCGGCGTCGAGCAGTGCCACCCACTCGCCGCGCGCTTCGTCGAGGCCCTTGTTGCGAGCCGCGCTCGGGCCGCCGTTGACCGCCAGCCGGAAGCCGCGCACCCGCGGATCGGCCTCCAGGCGGCGAATCGCCGCCGCGGTGGCCCCCGCGTCGGTCGAGCAATCGTCGACGATGAGAACCTCGACCTCCACGTCCTGCGCAAGCGCGGAAGCGACCGATTTGTCGAGATAATCGGCCACGTTGAAGGCCGGTATCAGGACCGAGACGACCGGCGCCGGCCGCAACACAGGCTGATCCGCAACCGTCATTGGCGAAATTCTCTCCGTTGGATACGCAACGAGGCCGGCGGGCGCATCGTTGCGCCCATGCGGCTGGATTCGCGGCACGGGCGCCGCTAGAGGCGCCTACACGCAGCCGGTGGAGGTTGGAAGCCTCTGCCTTGGCAGCGGCGGCGACCCCCGGCGGGGTCCGCCCGCCGGGGCCGCCCTTCCGACAGGAAAGTGACCGACCGAATGACATCTTGCCACGTCCCCGAAGGAGGGCTCTCTTGAAAGGAATCATATTGGCCGGTGGGAGCGGCACCCGGCTCTATCCGGCGACCCTGACCGTCTCGAAGCAATTGCTTCCGGTCTACGACAAGCCGATGATCTATTATCCGCTCTCGACCCTGATGCTGGCCGGCATCCGCGAGATCCTGATCATCTCGACTCCGCGCGACCTGCCGAGCTTCCGGAGCCTGCTCGGCGACGGCAGCACCTTCGGAGTCTCCTTGTCCTACGCCGAGCAGGCGCAGCCCAACGGGCTCGCCGAGGCCTTCCTGATCGGACGCGAGTTCGTCGGCGACGACAGCGTCGCGCTGATCCTGGGCGACAACATCTTCTTCGGAAGCGGCCTGGCCGAGCTGTGCCGGGAGGTCGCCGGCCGCGAGGCCGGAGCGACCGTCTTCGCCTACCATGTCGAGGATCCGCAGCGTTACGGCGTCGTCACCTTCGATCCGGAGACGATGCGGGCGGTCGAGATCGTCGAGAAGCCGCCGGAGCCGCGCTCCAACTGGGCGGTGACCGGCCTCTATTTCTACGACAACCGGGTGCTCGACATCGCCGCCCGGGTGAAGCCCTCGCACCGCGGCGAGCTGGAGATCACCGACGTCAACCAGGCCTATCTGGAGATGGGCGAGCTCAACGTGGTGCGCCTCGGCCGCGGCTATGCCTGGCTCGACACCGGCACCCACGACAGCCTCCACGAGGCCGCCTCGTTCGTGAAGACGGTCGAGCACCGCCAGGGGATCAAGGTGATGTCGCCCGAGGAGATCGCCTTCGATTACGGCTATCTCGACGCGGATCAGCTGCGCGCAGCCGCGGTCCGGCTCGGGAAGTCGGACTACGCGACATTCCTCAGGCGCCGCGCGGACGAGGGCCCCTCCGGCCCCGGCGGGCTTTACGGAGTGGCGCGATGAGCGAGCGCCTCAACATCCTCGTCACCGGAGGCGCCGGATTCATCGGATCGGCCCTGTGCCGCCACCTGGCGGGAAGCGGCCGCTACCGGGTCGTCAACCTCGACAAGCTCACCTACGCGGGCAATCTCGAATCGCTCCGGGAAATCCAGGGGTCGGCCGACTACCGCTTCGTCCAGGGCGATATCGGCGACCAGGCGGCGGTTCGCGAGCTGCTCGCGGCCGAGGCGATCGACATCGTCATGCACCTGGCGGCCGAAAGCCATGTCGATCGCTCGATCGACGGGCCGGAAGCCTTCATCGACACCAACATCGTCGGCACCTTCCGGCTGCTCAACGCGGCGCTGGAGCATTGGCGCGCCCTTCCGGAGGACCGCAAGGCCCGCTTCCGCTTCCATCACGTCTCCACCGACGAGGTGTTCGGCGACCTGCCGCTGGACGAGGGCGTGTTCACCGAGGACACGCCCTACGCGCCTTCCTCCCCTTATTCGGCGTCCAAGGCGGCTTCCGACCATCTCGTCCGTGCCTGGCACGAGACTTACGGGCTGCCGGTGGTGCTTTCCAACTGCTCCAACAATTACGGGCCCTATCATTTCCCCGAAAAGCTGATCCCGCTGGTCATCCTCAATGCCCTCGAAGGCAGGAAATTGCCGGTCTACGGAAAAGGCGAGAATGTCCGCGACTGGCTCTATGTCGACGACCATGTCCGGGCGCTGGAGCTGATCGCCACCAAGGGCGCGGTGGGCGAGAGCTACAATGTCGGCGGACGCGCGGAGCGGACGAACCTCGAGGTGGTCGAGACGATCTGCGACCTGCTCGACGCCCGCCAGCCGCTTCCCGGCGGAGCCGCGCGGCGCTCCCTGATCGAGTTCGTCAAGGACCGGCCGGGCCACGACCGCCGCTATGCGATCGACCCGTCGAAGATCGAGACGGAGCTGGGCTGGAGCGCTTCCGAAAGCTTCGAGAGCGGGATCGAGCGGACGATCGACTGGTATCTTTCGAACGACTGGTGGTGGCGCCCGATCCGCGACGGCAAATATGCTGGCGCGAGGCTCGGGGCCGGCTGATGCGGGTTCTGGTCACCGGCGAGCAGGGGCAGCTCGCGCGCAGCCTCGCGGTTCGGAGCGCGGGGATAGCGGGCCTCGACCTGCGGACCGTCGGCCGCCCGCGGCTCGATCTGGAACGGCCGGAATCGATTGAGGAGGCGGTCCGCGAAGCCGCTCCCGACATCATCGTCAATGCCGCCGCTTATACGGCGGTGGATGCCGCCGAGGACGAGCCGGAGCGCGCCTTCCGGATCAATGCCGAGGCCGCCGGCGAGCTGGCGGCCGCGGCTCGGCGGCAAGGCGCCCGGATCGTCCAGGTCTCCACCGACTATGTCTTCGACGGCACCGGAGCGGGACCCTATGCCGAGACGGACCAAACCCGCCCCCTCGGCGTCTACGGCCGGTCCAAGCTGGAGGGGGAGCAGAGGGTCGCCGAGGCCAATCCCGACCATGTCGTCCTTCGCACCGCCTGGGTCTACAGCCCCTTCGGCCACAATTTCGTCAAGACGATGCTGGGCGCGGCGGCGAAGCGAAGCGAGCTCACGGTCGTCGCCGACCAGCAGGGCAACCCGACCGCGGCCGGCGATATCGCCGACGGCATCCTCGCCCTCGTCACGAAGTGGCGGGAGGCGCCGGGGCTGGGTCTCGGCGGCACCTACCATCTCGCCGGCACCGGCGTGGCGAGCTGGTTCGAGTTCGCGGCGGCGATCTTCGAGGAGGCCCGGCGCAACGGCCTTCCGGCGGCGTCGGTGAAGCCGATCCGCACCTCCGACTGGCCGACCCGCGCCGCCCGTCCGGCCAATTCGATGCTCGACAGCCGCCGCTTCGCCGGGGATTTCGGCTATCGTGCGCCGCCCTGGCGTGAATCCATGGCGGCCGTCGTGGCCGAGCTGGCCGGGCGACGAGGCTGAGCGTGCGGATCGCGGCTTTCACCAAATATGGGCCGATGGCCGCGAGCACCCGCCAGAGGCTGATCCAATATCTGCCCCGGCTGGCCGCCGCCGGAATCGAGGTCGAGCATCACCCCTTCCTCCCCGACGCCTATGTGCGCGGCCTGTCCACGGGCCAGGCCTTTCCAAAGGCCCGGGCGGTCCGGGCCTATCTCGACCGCTTCCGCCAGCTCGCCGCGGGCACCGACGCCGATCTGGTCTGGGTCTATGCCGAGCTCTTCCCCTATCTGCCCGGGACTTTCGAAAGGCTCGCCTTCCGGAGCGGAAAGCCGGTGGTCTACGATTGCGACGATGCTTTCTTCCACGCCTATGACGCCCATAACGATCTTCGGGTGCGGCGGCTGCTCGGCCGCAAGCTCGAACCGCTTCTGAGCGGCGCCGCCGCCGCCTGCTGCGGCAATTCCTACCTGCAAGGCTACGCCTCCCGCTTCTGCGACAATACGATGCTTCTGCCGACCGTGGTCGATACGCAGGTCTATGGCCCCGCCCCCGAGCGGCCATCGGACCGGCCCGTCACGATCGGGTGGATCGGCTCCCCCTCCACCTGGCCCTACATGCGGCCGATCCTCCCGCTGCTGGGCGAGTTGGCGCGGAGCCGCGGGATCCGGGTGCGGGTGGTCGGCGCCGGTCCGGGCGCACAGGGGGACGCCTTTCCCGGGCTCGACCTGATCGAGTGGAGCGAGGCGCTCGAAGTGGAGGAAGTGCGGGCCATGGACATCGGCGTGATGCCGCTTCCGGACGAGATCTGGGCGCTCGGGAAATGCGGCTACAAGCTCGTCCAGTACATGGCCTGCGGACTTCCGGTCGTGGCCTCGCCGGTCGGGGTCAACAGCGAGATCGTGTCGCCGGGCGAGAACGGCTTCCTCGCCACCGGGGAGGCGCAGTGGCGCGATGCGCTGATCCGGCTGATCGAGGATCCGGCGCTTCGGCGGGCGTTCGGGGCCGCGGGGCGGCGGCGGGCCGAGCAGGCCTATTCGCTCGACGTTCACGCGCCGCGCTTCGTCAGCCTACTCCAGTCGCTCGCCTGACGGCGCGGCCCGCCGAGACGGGCGAGATTCGCCAGCGCGTCGCGATAGTCGCGCACGCTGCGCCCCAGCGAAAGCCGTTCCACGCCCACCGCCCGGGCCCGTTCGCGATAGGTCTCGCGGTTGGGCAGCACCTCTTCGACGATCCAGCGCGCCGCCTCCAAATCGGACCGGCGGTCGTCGAAGAAGACTCCGGCCGCGAGGGGCAGCGCGTTGTCGCCAACCTGCAACGTGCCGACGATCGGCACTCCGCAGAGCAGATATTCGCCGGTCTTCACCGGCGAGATGCCGAGGGTGGAGAAGCTCGCCGAGATGAACGCCGTCCCGGCGTCGGCGGCGGCGAGGTAGCGCGGCACCTCTTCCGGAGGGGCCCGCCGCACGATCGTGAAGTCGGCGAGGCCCGGGAGCGGCTCGATCAGCTCCCGCTGGGCGACTTCGGGCGAGCCCGACAGGACGAGCAGCCGCGCGTCCGGCCTCAGCGCCCGAAGCTCGAGCGCGAGCTCGCCGATCCGGCGGGTCCGGTAACGGCCGCCGAGCGAGCCGGCATAGACGAGCAGCGGAGCGTCCGCCGCGATCCCGAGCTCCGCCCGGACCGCCCGGCGGCTTTGCTCGTCGGAAGGGTGAAAGATTTTCTCGTCGCGGCCGTTGGTGACGATCGTATATTTGGAAGGGTCGGCGGGCGGCCCGGCGCGGGCCATCAATATCTCACGAGTCGCCTCGGTGCGGGTGAGGATCGCCGTCGAGCGGCGCACCATCTGCGCCTCGATGTCGCGGAGCAGGCGGTAGATGGGCCCGGTCGTCTTCAGGCCCGCGAACTCGGCCCTTTCGTCGATCTCCAGCCCGTCGGCGTCCATCAGCACGGGCGTTCGCCCGACCGCTCCGCTCGCCAGCAGCGCCAGCGAGGGAAGCACGCTTCGCGGCATGATAGCGTCCGCCCGGGAGCGGCGAAGCGCGCGCCGGATGTCGAGCCCGCCGCGAAGGGCGCTGGCGAAGGCGCCCGGCGGCCCCCAGCGCCAGATCCGGGCCGACGTGTAGCCGCAGCCCGCGGCCGCGCAGGCCGCCCGCACCGCTTCTTCCTGGGCGGCGGTCCCGAAGCGGAACTGCAGGACGTCGAACTCGAAGCCGTGCGGCCTGAGCCCCGCGAAGATGGGCAGAAACAGCGATTCCAGATAATTGACCTGAGGGCCGTCCCAGGTGACGAACAGGATCTTCAAGCAACGAGACCTTTCGAACGCCGAATGCCCCGGCTCATGCCGCCGCGCTCCGCCTACGGACGCGCCGACTAGCCGGTAAGAGCGGCGGTTTCCAGAAGGTTCGGCCGCTACCCCTCTAGGGTCCGTCCTGTTGAGCTGGCCGGACTTGATCCCCACCTCGTCATGCCGGACTTGATCCGGCATCCACCTTTTTCTTTCCGCGGCAGCGACGTGAAGAAGGTGGACCCGAACAGGACAGACCCTAGCCCGGGCATCGGGTGACGGCGATGTCCAGCAGGCGCCTGCCCGATCTGTCGCTGTACGAATAGACGAAGCGGCCGCCCTCGCTCACCGCAAGCGCCGTCTCCACGTCCGAGCAGATCTGCCGGCCCAGGTCGCGGGTGAGCTGCGCCCGGCTTCCGGCGACGTCGACCCGATCGACGTCGATCCTTATATGCTGGGTGAGCGTCGTCCCCGACGCGGAGGCGCGCTCGAGGGTGGTGAGGCTGTCGAGCCGCACCGGGGCGGAGGCGTTCATCCGCTCGGCCGCGCGCTGCATGCCCCGGCGCAGGCGCATCTCCGCCGCCGTTTCCGGCCTGGTCCTGCCGCCCTCGGTAATCAGGATTCCGGAGCCGGTGAGGACCTTCGCTTCGACGAGCTCCTCCGGGCTCGGGAACCACATGGCCTGGGCCGGAGTCGCCAGAGCCCGGGAGACGAAGCGGCCGTCCACCCCGGCGGCGAGATATTCGTCGCGGGTCCGCTCGATCCCGTTCCTCAGCTCATAGGCGGTGAGCCCCGGAAAGCTCGGCTGGTGGAAGCCTATCCTGGCGGCCTCCGGCGCCGTCCGTTCCTTTCCGGCGAGCAGCAGGCTGACGCAGGCCGACAGGCAGCTGCCCTCGACCCGCGTGTCCAGCCGCCTGCTCCGGATCAGCGCCGCCATCCGCCCCGCCTCGAGCATCCTGCCTCCCGGCGAAGTCAGCACGACGCTCCTTACCTCGGGATGCTTTCCGAGCAGGGCCTCGAAGCGCTCGGCGGCGCCGGCGGCGAGATTGCCGCGGACGAACAGCGCCTTGCCGTCCTCGGAGACGCCCATTCTGGCGATCGCTCCGATCGAATCCTGGCCCCGGGCGAGCGTTCCGAGCTCCGCCGCCTGGAGCGCCAGGTCGCCGGAACGGAGGAGGGTGACGATCAGGCTGAGAACGACCAGGGTGCGGGCGGCGAGCCCCCAGCCCGGAGTGCCGCCGCGGCGCCTGTGCCAGTAAGCCGAGCGCCAGATTCCGACCGAGCTCCACACCCACAGCAATCCCGAAAAGCCGAGATAGACCAGCGCGACGATGGCGATGCCGCGCAGCGATCCGCCTCCCTCCGCGAGGCGGTGGATCAGATATTCGACGGCGGCGAGGATCAGGAGGGAGAGGAGGGCGCCGTTCACCCAGTAGGAGACCGGCAGCGACAGATGCCCCGCCCAGTGCCGGCGAAGGTAGTTCTTGTGCCGGTGCTTCGAGTCCCAGGCGAGCACTTCCTCGTCATATTGCGCCTGGTCGTAGATGTCCGGGTCGAAGACGAGCTCCTCCTCGCCTTCCTCATATTCCCGCCCGTAGCGGACCATCCGGACGATTCCGACGGCGGCGAGGCCGAAGATGAGGCTGACCGCGTAGGGGAAAGGCGGGACGACGATCGGCCGGCCCAGGATGTAGGGCTGCGACCGCACCATCCACGTCAGGGCCACCGTCGCCGCCGCCATGATCAGGACGAAGGCGAGGGCGCTGCTGAGCGCGATCCCGGCGATCCTGTCGTCGACCAGCCTCTTCAGGAACACCTTGTCCATGCTCCAGCAGAGCAGATAGCCCAGCAGGAAGGCCGCGGCGGTCGCCAGACCGAGATGGCTCCATTCCGGAGCGAGAATATAGCGCATGCCGTCCCCCGCCGGCGATCATATCAGACGAGGACGCGGTGGGAAGCGTTCACATTTCGCCGAAGGCGTTGATCGCCCTGACGATTTGGGGATAGGCGCGGGCGCTGACCCCGAAGCCCATGTGGCTGCAATCCACCTCCACCTGGCGGTCGCTTTCGCCGGGGCCGCCGCGGGCGCAGGCCGGTGCGACCACTCCGTCCCTTCGCGACCACAGGGCCAGCGTCGGCACCGGCGGCTTCTCCGCGGGCCTGACGTCGATCGGCGGGGAGTCCACCCGATGGCGGGCGACCAGCTCGTAGATCCACCAGGCATTGTTGGCCCGCCGATCGCCCGAGAAAGGCGAGCCGAGAGTGACCACCGTCCCCACGAGATCCGGCCGCCGCTTGGCGACCTCGCGGGCGAAGACCCCGCCCAGGCTCCAGCCGACCAGGATGAGCGGACGGCCCTGGCCGTGGCGCTCGGCCTGCTCCGCGATCCGCTCGAGCAGGTCGGGGCTGGCGCCGCGGTTCATCCCGAGACCCCATCCCGTCACCCGGTAGCCTGCCTCCGCAAGCGCGCGCTGCAGCCCGAGCGTGCTTCGGTCGCTCGCAAGAAGGCCCGGAAGGACCATCAGCGGCCGGCCGTCGGCGGGACCTCGCTCTCCAGTCCGGCCGAAGAAGCGCCAGGCGCGCGAGGCGATCGTCGCCCCTTCGCGAGCCAGCAGCCGCAGGGGCGGCCTGCCGGAATCAGAGATATTCGCCCCCCATCAGCCCCCGAAGGGCTTGCGGAAGCCGGACCCGGCCGTCCGCCTGCTGGTGGTTCTCGAGCAGCGGGACGAGGATTCGGGGGCTGGCGAGAGCGGTGTTGTTGAGGGTGTGCGCGAAGCGGACCTTGCGCTCGCCGTCGCGCCAGCGAAGGTTGGCCCGGCGCGCCTGCCAGTCGTGCAGGGTCGAGCAGCTGTGGGTTTCGCGATACTTGCCGAGCGAGGGGACCCAGCTCTCGATGTCGTTCATCCTGTACTTGCCCAGGCCCATGTCGCCGGTCGAGGTCTCGACCACCTGATAGGGGATCTCGAGGCCCTGGAGCAGCCGCTCGGCGTTGGCGAGCAGGCGGGCGTGCCAGCGGGCGGATTCCTCCTCGTCGTCGGCGCAGATGACATATTGCTCGAGCTTGTAGAATTGATGGACCCGAAGCAGCCCGCGGACGTCGCGCCCGGCGCTGCCCGCCTCGCGGCGGAAGCAGGGCGAATAGCCGGCGTAGAGGATGGGCAGCTGCGCCGCCTCCAGTATCTCTCCGGAATGGAGGGAGGTCAAAGCGATCTCGCCGGTGCCGGCGAGGTAGAGCCCGTCTCTGGGCATCTCGTAGGCTTCTTCCTCGTGGCCGGGGAAGTGGCCGGTGGCGACGAAGGCCTGCGGCCTGGCGAGCGCCGGCACCGTCATCAAGGTGAAGCCGTCCCCGGCGATGATCTGCTGCGCCCAGAACATCAGCGCCTGCTCGAGCAGCGCGAGCCGTCCCTTCAGCGCGTACATCCGCGATCCGGAGACCTGAGTGATCCGCGACAGGTCCGCCCAGTCGTTCATCTCGACGAGGGCGACATGGTCGCGGGGCTCGAAATCGAAGCTCGGCGGCTGCCCCGCGGCGCGGACGACGACGTTGGCGCTCTCATCAGGGCCGACCGGAGCCCCTTCCCAGGGGATGTTGGGCACTCGAAGCATCAGCGCCTCGAGCTCCGCCGACCGCTCCGCCAGCGCCGCTTCCGCCTCCGCCGCCTCGACTCCGAACGCCTTCGCCTTCGCGCCCAAAGCGGGGCGCTCGGCGGGATCGGCCGTCTTGAAGCCGGCGCTGATCTCGTTTCGCTGCCGCCGAAGCTCGTCGATCCGGGTCTTGAGGCCGCGCACCTGCGAATCGGCGGCGAGCAGCCGTTCGATGTTGAGCGGCGCGTTCTTGGCCTCGGCCGCTCGCCGCACGGCTTCGACATTGTCGCGGATGAACTGAAGGCTGAGCATGTCGTCTCCAAGAAAGCAGAACGGCGCGGCTGTCAAAGCCGGGCGGTGTGGGGCGGGAAGCTAGCGGAAGTCGACCTTCGCCTCGGGATCGGCCTCCATCCCTTCGAACGCCCGGTCGCGATAGGGGCCGTCGCGCTCGACCCAGTGCAGGAAGAGGTGGGCCGACCAGCGATTGGGGTTTGGCTCGGTCCGCCCGTGCCGGCGATGGATTCCCCGGTAGAGGACCGCGTCGCCGGGCTGCATGGACACGGAGAAATGCTCCTCGCCCTCGAAATCGTCGGTGAGGTGCTTCTGCCGGCCCTCGAGCGCGGTCTTTCCCACCTGAAGGTCCCAGGCTTTCCCGTCGCTGTAGCCGAGCGTCAGCGAAAGGCTGTGCTCGCACGCCTCGCGATCGGAATGGACCCGGCAGACGTCGCCGGCGCGATAGACCCGGAACAGATCGTAGGTCGGCAGAAGCTCCCGCCCCACCAGCCGGCTCATCAGCGGAGTGAGGCCCCAGAGGAAGAACTGCATCGGCGAATAGTCGGCGCCGTGGACGCCGAGGGCCGGCCGCTTCAGGACGCCGGGATGGCTCTCCTTGCCGCGCAGGGGAGCGGCGCTCCGGCCGAGATCCCTGGACAGGCGGCGAAGGAAGGCCTGCGCCACCCGGGGCTCGACCAGCCCTTTCAGAAGCGCATAGCCGTCGCGCTCGTAGCTGCCCGCCACCTCCATGCCGCCTCCTATCGCCCCGCCGCCCCCGCCACAAGGCGGCCCCGTTCCGGCGCGCCGCGGCAAGCACTTGGTTGAACGAATGGATTCCCGCCTATATAGGCTCGTCGCTTCGGCGCCCGGAGACGTGGGTGAGTGGCTGAAACCAGCGGTTTGCTAAACCGCCGTAGGGGGATTACTCCTACCGAGGGTTCGAATCCCTCC
>DASVTN010000009.1:0-6803 GCA_036387555.1 Allosphingosinicella sp.
CGCGCGACTTGCGGGCGCCCTTATTGTCTCTGAGATCGTTGAGTTTCATGTTCGTGCACTCGCTTTCGCTTTGGTCGCGCCTGTCCCGGCAGAAGCCGGGACCTCGTTGTGGAAGGGGAAGGCCCCTCCTGCCCGTCATCCCGGCGAAAGCCGGGACCTCAGGCCGGAAAAGGCTCGGGGGGTCTCCCCGAGGTCCCGGCCTTCGCCGGGATGACGGATTAGGCTTACGCCTCGTCCGCCACCTTCACCATATGCTGCACCTTGCGGATCATTCCGCGCACCTCGGGGGTGTCGGTCAGCTCCACGGTGCGGTGCATCTTGTTGAGCCCGAGCCCGATCAGCGTCTGGCGCTGGTTGGGCGTACGGCGGATCGGCGATCCGGTCTGGGTAAGCTTGATCGTCGCCATGATATTACTCCGTCACCAGCTCGGCTTCGGCAGACGCCTCGGCGCCGCTGAGGCCCTCGCGCCGGGCCATCAGCTCGGCGACCTTGCGGCCGCGGCGCTGGGCCACCGATTTGGGGCTGGTCTGTTCCTTCAGCGCCTCGAAGGTCGCCCGGACCATGTTGTAGGGGTTGGACGTGCCGATCGACTTGGTCACCACGTCCGCGACCCCAAGGCTCTCGAACACGGCGCGCATCGGGCCGCCGGCGATGATTCCGGTTCCGGCCGGGGCCGAGCGGACATAGACCCGGCCCGCGCCGAAATGGCCGAGGCCGTCATGGTGGAGGGTGCGGCCTTCGCGGAGCGGCACCCGGACCATGGCCTTCTTGGCCGCGGCGGTCGCCTTGGAGATCGCCTCCGGCACCTCGCGGGCCTTGCCGTGGCCGAAGCCGACCCGGCCCTTGCCGTCGCCGACCACGACGAGGGCCGCGAAGCCGAAGCGCTTGCCGCCCTTCACGGTCTTGGAGACCCGGTTGATGTGGACGAGCTTCTCGATCAGCTCCTCGCCGCCATCGTCGTCGCGATTGCCGCCGCGGCCGCCGCGCTCGTCGCGCCGCCCACGGTTGCCGCCGCCGGGGCGGCCGTCACGGCCGCCGCCGCCGCCGCCGCCACGGCCGCCACGCGGGCCGCGGCCCTCGTTACGCGCCTCGGCCGGAGCGGCCTCGGGGGTCGGCACGAGCTCCGCCTGGATCTCGGTGCCTTCGATGGTGTTTTCGTCAGCCATTTAGAACTCCAATCCGCCTTCGCGGGCGGCGTCGGCCAGCGCCTTCACACGGCCGTGAAACAGGAAACCGCCGCGGTCGAAGACCACCCGGGTGACGCCCGCCGCCTTGGCGCGCTCGGCGACCCGGCGGCCGACGTCCTGAGCGCCAGAGACGGTCGCTCCGGTCGAGCCGCGCACGTCCTTCTCGAGCGTCGAGGCGGAAGCGACGGTGCGGCCTTCCGAATCGTCGATGATCTGGGCGTAGATGTGCCGCCCGGAACGGTGGATCGACAGGCGCGCGCGGGTGCCTCCACGCTTGCGGAGCGAGGTGCGGACGCGCTGGCGGCGCCGTTCGAAGAGGGTGAGTTTCGCCATGGCTACTTCTTCTTGCCTTCTTTGCGGAAGATATATTCGCCGCGATATTTGATGCCCTTGCCCTTGTAGGGCTCCGGCTTGCGCCACTGGCGAATCTCGGCGGCGAGCTGACCGACGCGCTGCCGGTCGTTCCCCGTGATCTCGACCGTGGTCGGATCCGGCGTCTTCACCTCGAGATCGTCGGGCACGGCGATGTTGACGTCGTGGCTGTAGCCGAGCTGCAGGCGCAGGTTCTTGCCCTGGGCCGCGGCACGGTAGCCGACGCCGGTGATCTCCAGCACCTTGGTGAAGCCGTCGGTGACTCCGGTCACCAGGTTCTGGACCAGGGTACGGTGCATGCCCCAGAAGGAGCGCGCCCGCTTGGTCTCGTTGGCCGGCTTGACCACGATCCGGCCGTCCTCGATGCCGTAGCTGATGTCGTCCAGCATCGGCATGGTGAGCGTGCCCTTGGGGCCCTTGACGGAGAGGATCTGACCTTCGGTCGTCGCGGTCACTCCGGAAGGCAGGGGCACCGGCACTTTTCCAATGCGGCTCATCAGAACACCTCCGCGAGCACTTCGCCGCCGACATTCTGCTCCCGCGCTTCCGCGTCGGAGAGAACGCCGCGAGGCGTGGAGACGATCGTGATTCCGAGGCCGTTACGGACCCGCGGCAGCTCCTGGGCGCCCGAATAGACCCGGCGGCCGGGCTTCGAAACTCGGGACACGTGCTGGATCGCGGGCTGGCCCTCGAAATATTTCAGCTCGATGCGAAGGCCCGGATGCTGGCCGAGCGCTTCCTCGCGATAGCCGCGGATATAGCCTTCGCGCTGAAGCACATCGAGCACTCGGACGCGCAGCTTCGACGCGGGAGAGGTCACGCTGTCCTTGCGCGCCTGCTGGCCGTTGCGGATGCGGGTGAGCATATCACCCAGGGGATCGGTCAATGGCATAGCTAGTCCTTACCAGCTCGACTTGGTGAGGCCGGGAATCAGGCCCTTGTTGCCCAGCTCGCGGATCATGATCCTCGACAGGCCGAACTTGCGGTAGTTCGCGCGCGGACGGCCGGTCAGGCCGCAGCGGTTGCGAACCCGGGTCGGGTTACCGTTGCGCGGGATCTCCGCCATCTTGAGGCGCGCGATCAGGCGCTCGGTATCGTCGAGGGATTCGTCCTCGGCGATCGCCTTGAGCTTCGAATAGCGGCCCGCATATTTCTTCACGAGCTTCTTGCGACGCTCGTTCTTGTTGATGGAACTCAGTTTCGCCATGGACTTAAGCTCTCTTCTTCTCTTCTAGGTCGTCACCCCGGCGGAAGCCGGGGCCTCAGCGAGGAAAAGGCACCTTGCCCCTTCCGGCCCGAGGTCCCGGCTTTCGCCGGGATGACGGGTGATTTTTACGCCGCCTGCTTCTCAGCCTCGGCCTCCGGGAACGGGAAGTTGAACAGGCGCAGCAGCTCGCGCGCCTCGTCGTCCGTCTTCGCTGTGGTGGTGACGATGACATCCATGCCGCGCACCTTGTCGATGCGGTCATAGTTGATCTCCGGGAACACGATCTGCTCCTTGAGACCCATCGCGTAATTGCCCCGGCCATCGAACGACTTGGGGTTCAGGCCGCGGAAGTCGCGGACTCGCGGAAGCGCGATCGTGACCAGCCGGTCGAGGAACTCGTACATGCGCTCGCGGCGAAGGGTGACCTTCACTCCGATCGGCATGCCCTCGCGCAGCTTGAACTGGGCGATCGACTTCTTGGCCTTGGTGATGACCGGCTTCTGGCCGGCGATCAGCTCCATCTCGGACGCCGCGGTCTCGACCTTCTTCTTGTCCTGGGTCGCCTCGCCGACGCCCATGTTCAGGACGATCTTCTCGAGCCGCGGGACTTCGAGCCGGTTCTTGTAGCCGAATCTCTCGATCATCGCGGGCACGATGCGCTCGTCATAGTCCGCGCGAAGGCGCGGCGTGTATTTGGCTTCAGCCATTGATCAGCTCCCCGGACTTGACGGCGACGCGGACCTTCTTGCCATCGCGCTCTTCGAAGCGAACGCGCGTGGCCTTGCCGGTCTTGGGATCCTCCAGAGCCACCTTGGAGACATGGAGCGGCGCCTCGCGGCGCTCGATCCCGCCCTGCGGGTTGGTCTGCGAGGCCTTGCGATGGCGCGCCGCGACGTTGACTCCGGAGACGATGACCTTGTCCTCCTTCGGCATCGACTTGGTGACCTCGCCATGCTTGCCCTTGTCCTTGCCGGACAGGATCACGACTCGGTCGCCCTTCTTGATCTTCATAGCCATGGTTACAGGACCTCCGGCGCCAGGCTGATGATCTTCATGTGCTTCCTGGCGCGCAGCTCGCGCACCACCGGCCCGAAGATACGGGTGCCGATCGGCTCGGCATTGTTGTTGACGAGGACCGCCGCGTTCGAATCGAAGCGGATCGTCGAACCGTCCGGACGATGGATGTCCTTGGCGGTGCGGACGATGACGGCCTTGTGGACGTCGCCCTTCTTGACCCGGCCGCGCGGCGCCGCCTCCTTGACGGAGACGACGATGATGTCGCCGACGCCCGCGAACCGGCGCTTCGACCCGCCGAGCACCTTGATGCACTGGACGCGCTTGGCACCGCTGTTGTCGGCGACCTCAAGGTTGGACTGCATCTGGATCATCGATCCAATTCCTCTTTCTTCTCGTCATTCCGGCGAAGGCCGGAATCTATGAACTCGAACTTCCCAGGATAATCACGGCGGGCCGTTTTCCTGGATCCCGGCCTTCGCCGGGATGACGTTACGCCACGTCGGCCTTTTCGGGCGTCGCGTGAGTGTCCACGCGATCGATCACCTTCCAGGTCTTCAGCTTGGAGATCGGCCGCGTCTCTTCGATGCGGACGGTTTCGCCCTGCTTGAACTCGTTGCCCTCGTCATGGGCATGATACTTCTTCGACCGCTTGATGATCTTGCCGTAGAGCGGGTGCTTCACCCGCCGCTCGACTTTCACGACCACGGTCTTGTCGGTCTTGTCCGACACGATCGTGCCGGTGAGAACGCGCTTGGGCATCTCGATACTCTCCTCAGGCCTTCGCCGTCGCGGCGCGGGCGCGCTCGGTCTGAAGCGTCCGGATCTGCGCGATGGTGCGGCGCACCTCGCGGATCCGGGCCGGCTTCTCGAGCTGGTTGGTGGCGGCCTGGAAGCGCAGGTTGAACTGTTCGCGCTTAAGCTCGCCCAGTTGCTCCGTGAGCTGGTCGTCCGTGCGGGTCTTCAAATCGTCGATCTTGGCCATCTTACGCGTCCTCGAGCAGGCTTTCACCCAGGCGGGCGATGACTTTGGTCCTGATCGGCAGCTTCTCCGCGGCGCGCTCGAAAGCGACCTTGGCGAGGTGGCCGGGAACGCCGTCCAGCTCGAACAGGATGCGGCCGGGCTTCACCCTCGCGACCCAGAATTCCGGCGAACCCTTGCCAGATCCCATGCGGACCTCGGCGGGCTTGGAGGAGACGGGCACATCGGGGAAGATGCGGATCCACAAGCGCCCCTGGCGCTTGATGTGGCGGGTGATCGCGCGGCGGGCCGCCTCGATCTGGCGGGCGGTGATCCGCTCCGGCTCCATGGCCTTGAGGCCGTAGGCGCCGAAGTTCAGGGCCGTGCCGCCCTTGGCGTCGCCATGGATCCGGCCCTTGAAAGCCTTGCGGAACTTCGTGCGTTTGGGTTGCAGCATCTCTTGTTCCTAAATCAGCGGGCCGGCCGGACGCCGGAGGTCTGCGCTTCCATCATCAGGCGGTCCTGGGACATCGGATCGTGGCCGAGGATCTCACCCTTGAAGATCCACACCTTGACTCCGCACACTCCGTAGGAGGTGTGGGCGGTCGCCTCGGCGTAATCGAGGTGGGCGCGAAGCGTGTGAAGCGGAACCCGGCCCTCGCGATAGCCTTCGGTCCGGGCGATCTCGGCCCCGCCGAGACGGCCGCCGCAGACGACGCGGATGCCCTCGGCGCCGAGGCGCATCGAGGATTGAACCGCGCGCTTCATGGCGCGGCGGAAGGCGATCCGGCGCTCGAGCTGGTCGGCGATGCCCTGAGCGACGAGCCTGGCGTCGATCTCGGGCTTGCGGATCTCGACGATGTTCAGCGACACGTCGCTGGAGGTCATCGCACCGAGCTGCTTGCGCAGCTTCTCGATGTCCGAGCCCTTCTTGCCGATGATCACGCCCGGGCGGGCGGCGTAGATGGAGACCCGGCACAGCTTGGCCGGACGCTCGATCACAACCTTGGAGATCGCCGCCTGCGGAAGCGACTTCATGATGAAGTTGCGGATCTTCAGATCTTCGAGCAGCAGCCGGGCGTAGTCGCCGCCTTCGGCATACCAGCGGCTGTCCCAGGTGCGGTTGATCTGCAGCCGCATGCCGATCGGATTGGATTTCTGACCCATGTGCTTACGCTTCCTGCTGCTCGCGGACGACGATACGCACGCGGCTGAACGGTTTGACGATTCGGCTGGCCCGGCCGCGCGCGCGCGGCGTGAAGCGCTTCATCGAGAGGCTCTTGCCGACCGAGGCCTCGGCGACGACGAGGGCGTCGACGTCGAGATTGTGGTTGTTCTCGGCATTGGCGATCGCCGAAGCGAGCACCTTGCGAACCTCTACCGCCATCGCCTTGGGCGAGAAGGACAGGATGTTGAGCGCGTCTTCGGCCTTGCGGCCGCGGATCAGCGCCGCAACCAGGTTCAGCTTCTGCGCGGAGCCGCGGATGGTCGTGCCGACCGCGAGCGCCTCGTTGTCCGCGACCTTGCGGGGGGATGCCTGCTTGCCCATGGCTTACCTCTTGCCCTTCTTGTCGGCCGCGTGGCCCGGGAAGTAGCGGGTCGGAGCGAACTCGCCGAGCTTCATCCCGACCATCTCTTCATTCACCGATACGGGAATGAATTTCCGGCCATTGTAGACGTTGAAGGTGAGGCCGACGAACTGCGGCAGGATCGTCGAACGGCGCGACCAGGTCTTGATCGGCGAACGGTTGTTGGCGTCCTGAGCAGCCTCTGCCTTTTTCAGCAGCGACAATTCGACGAACGGACCTTTCCAGACGGAGCGGGCCATTGTTACCTCTTCTTCTTGGCGTGACGCGAACGGATGATCATCTTGTCCGTCGACTTGTTGTGCCGGGTGCGGGCGCCCTTGGTCGGCTTGCCCCACGGAGTGACCGGGTGACGGCCGCCCGAGGAGCGGCCTTCGCCGCCGCCGTGCGGGTGATCGACCGGGTTCTTGGCGACGCCGCGGGTAAGCGGACGACGGCCCTGCCAGCGGGTGCGGCCCGCCTTGCCGAAATTCTG
>DASVTN010000010.1:0-9844 GCA_036387555.1 Allosphingosinicella sp.
GCTCCGGCTTCACGGCCGGGCCGGATTCGACCAGCCTGAGCCGGGCGTCGCCGCCGGCCTCCTCCTCGCTTTCGCGATAGATCATCTTGCCGTCGATGATTCCGCCGCTGGCGATCCGGATCCGCGAATAGGTGACGTCGCCGGTGAGCCTCGCCGTCGCTTCGACCGCGAGGTCCTTCGTCTCGATCGCGCCCTCGACCGTTCCGGCCGCCCGTACCCGTTCGGCGAAGACGCTTCCGCGAATGACGCTTTTCTCGCCGAGGATCAGGGTGACGCAACGCACGTCGCCTTCAACCTTGCCCAGCAAATGGAGATCGTCCGTCGCTTCGATATTGCCGATGACCCGAATTCCGGAGCCGATGATCGACATCTCCTCCGCGGTTTCCGGCTCGACCTTTTTAGCCTGTTCCATGCCTCTCTCCATCGCAAACATGCCGGGGAGGCTCCGGCGCCGGGCAGGCCGTTCGGGGCCAGCCTGGGCAATCGCCCCGTTCGAACATCGTGATCCGACCTGTGGATAATACGTAGGTCGCCGACGAAATCACTAACAAGAATCAGCGCTTAGGGTTCCCGCCCCAAATCGGGACGAGCCGTCCGGGCCGCAACCTTTCGGTACAAACCGTCCCGATTCGGGCGCATGATGCAGGGGGGCAAAGGCGTTGTTGGAGGATTGGGCTGCTCTGATTATGCGTCTGTCCCAATGCCGGCAGCCGTCATCCCGCCACGGGGCGGCTGAGGCTCCGGCGCGGAGACTGGAATGGCTAGCAACGCGGATTCGCCCGCCGGGGACGAGGGCCCCTCGATCATCGGCAGCGGCATCTCCGTCGACGGCGATATCGAGGCGGAGATCGACCTCAGGATCCGGGGCAAGGTCGTCGGCAACGTCCGCTGCGCCGCGCTCGTGCTCGGCGAGCAGGGGGAGATCCGCGGCAACGTCGTTGCCGGCCGGGTTCGCCTCGCCGGCCGGGTCGAGGGCGCCATCGAGACTGGCGACCTGGCTCTCGAGGAGGGCGCCCGGGTGAAGGGGGACGTCACCTACAGCCGGGTGAGGATGGTGAAGGGCGCCGTCGTCCAGGGCCGGATGAGCCATGTGGCGCGCGAGGAGGACCCTGAGGAAGAGGCGGCCCGAACGAGCGGCCCGCAGCCGGCACTGAAGCCGGCCCCGGCGGGAATCGCCCGCAAATCCGTCTATATCGAGTAGGCGAAGCAAAGGGCGGAGGCCAGGAGCGAAAGGGATGATCGTCGCGGGACAACCGTCAGTGCAGCGCGCTTCGCGGCCCGGCCCTGTGTGCTCAGGGCCGGCCGGCGGTCGCGCTCGCGACGGCGGCGTGCGGTCGTGAGCCTGCTGTGTCGGCTGGGCCGCCACCGGCCCCGCGGGATCCCGCGCTGGAACGACGGCCTTTACTTCGCCCGGTGCGAAAGGTGCGGTTGCGACCTGGTGAGGACGGCTTTTCAGGGCTGGCACGTGCCCAGGGGCTACAGGATCGTGTGGAGCGATCGCCCGCCGGCCGGTCGGCCCGAAGTCACTCTGATTCCCGCGCAGAGCGGGGCAGCGCCGCCGTCGGACGTGCCGGGGAGCTCGTCCGCGCCGGCGCTCGGGTTCGAATCCGCGCCGGTCGCCGTCGCCCGGCCGGAAGAGGCCGATGCGGCCGAAGTCCCCGTCGAGCCCTCGCCGGCGCCGCCGCCCCCGACGGAGCCTCCCGAACCGGAGCCCGGCGCCTCCGTCGAACCGGTCGCCGGCGACGGCGACGACCCTCCCGCCCCGGCTTCCGCCCCGGCAGGCGGATCGCCGGGTGGCCGGCTTCCGATCCAGGACGTGCTTGCCCACCTCTACGCCCAGGAAGCCGCGGGACGGGCCCTGGATGCTCCTGAAGCCCCGGCGGACGCTCCCCCCCCGGCGCCGCCACCGTCCCCGGCGCGGGCTCCCGCACCGAAGCGGCGCTCGACCTGGGATTTCATGGACGACGAGCCGATCGAAGACGATCCGGTCCCCGGCCCGGGACGCATCCGGGCGCCGGAAAGCACCCCCTCGGCGGCGGCCTCGCCGGCCGATCGGGAGGTGGAACCGGTCTCGCGGAGGGCGGGCGGCCTCCCCGCGTGGTGGCGGAGCGTCAGGCCCGCCATGCACAATTTCTTCTCCGGACCGGCGGAGCCGAGACCGATGCTGGTGATCGGGCTGGCCATGACGGTCGCCATAGGGGTTGCGTTCGGGCTCTATTGGGCGGGCTATCCGGCGCCTGGCTCGCGGTCGGACCCGCCCGCGGTGTCCGCCCCGGCCGCCGGCGAATCCGAAGGCTCCGAAACCGGCGAAAAGCCCGATCCCTTCGCGCCCTCCGCGCCTTTTGTTTCTCCGCGCCAGGCTGAGGGGCCGGAGCGTCAGCAGGCCCTGAGCCGCGAAGCTTCGGACCAGGTCGCCTATGTCGCCGCCAGCCTGCTCATCTGCCGCGACGCTCCGCTCCAGGAAGCCCGCCGCGTCCGCAATCTCCTTCGCGGAAGGGAGGTTCGGGTGCTGGGCTATGACGGCCCCTGGGCCAGCCTCGCTTATGGCGGCGGCCAGTGCTGGGCCCAGGCCCAGTATCTCTCACCGGTCCCGCCGATCTAGGGCGCCGTGAGCCCCGTATGCCTCGTCATCCCGGACCTGATCCGGGATCCACCTTCTTGCGCCGCCTCACGAAATTAAGGTGGATGCCGGATCAAGTCCGGCATGACGAGGCGGGCGCCCCGGCCCCTTCCGTCACCCGGCCCCCTCCGTGACCCGGCCCCCTTCCGTCACCCGGCCCCCTCCGTGACCCGGCCCCCTTCCGTCACCCGGCCCCCTCCGTGACCCGGCCCCTTCCGTCACCCCGGGCTCGACCCGGGGTCCACCTGCCTCCGGCACGGCGCTGAAATGAAGGACGTAAGCGACGACGAACGGGACTCCGCCTGGAAACGGATCAACGCGGCGGCGAAGAAGCACGGAGTCGAGCTGAACGAGAAAAGCTGGCCCGAAATAGGGAAGTAACCGGCGCCGCCTCTATTCCCGCCATCTGCCAAGCTCCATCCACCTCAGCAGGGGCTTGAGCGGCAGTATCCAGACGATCCCCGCAACGATGAAGAACAGGGCTTTGAGCGGCCACGGCATCTCCGGAAGCGCCTCCGCCACCGTCACCACCACGAACCCCCACACCGCGATCAGCAGCAGGAGGAGGAGCATTCCCACCGGCTTGCGCCAGCTGGGCTTGGCGGGTTCTATCGGCATTGGATCCATTCCAGCGGGGTGGCGATGGCGTCTAGGGGCACGTCCCAGGGATCGGCCGGGATGGGGTGGTCCAGGATCTGGTGCTCCCAGGCGATTCCGATCGTCGCGACGGCGCCGCCCTGGCGAAGGTGGGAGAGCGCCCGGTCGTAATGGCCCTTGCCGTGGCCGATCCGGGCGCCGCTCCGGTCGGCGGCGACGAGCGGGACCAGGACGATGTCCGGCGCGAGCGCCTCGGCCTGGCCCGAGGGCTGCAGGACGCCCCAGGGGCTCGGCTCGACCGCCGGGGCCTCGCGGAACAGCATCCGGGAGTCGCGGTCGAGGAACCAAGGCAAGGCGGCGCGCTGGCCTGCTCCCAGCCGGTCGAGGATGGAATAGGGGCTGATCTCGTCCTTCAGCGGGTGGTAGGCGGCGACGATCCGCGCCGAGATGAGCCGGGGGAGCACGATCTGCGCCAGCTTGAGCTCCAGCTCGGCCCGCACCTCCGGCGCCAGCGACCTCGCATAGTCGCGCCTTCGCTCCAGCGCCGCCTTGCGGAGCCCGGGCTTGTCGGAAGGGGAGGGTGACGGGACCACCATGGCCGTTTGCTTGAATATCCTCTGACGCGTCAACGTCAGGTGGGGGCCATATGTGCCGAACCAGGGCCCGACCAGGGATAGCCCCCTAGGATGCTTATCGCCCAGGGATGTTCTAAAGCGCGCACCGGGCAGTACCCGTCGGGCTCTATCTAGGGAGAGCAGGCGCCCCTGACAACGGCCGGCGGCGACGACCGCCGCACCTCGGCCGAAGGCCGATTTCCCTCACGCAAAGACGCAAAGGCACAAAGAGGCCTTCGAAAGCGAAGACCCACGAACTGTTCGGATAGGCTGCGCGGTAAGCCGCTTCGCGGATTCTTCGTGCCTTTGCGTCTTTGTGTGAACCAAAATTCTTTGCGGCCTCGCCGCAGCGACGGCCTGGGAGACGTCCTGTCGAGCTGGAATCGTCACCCCGGACTTGATCCGGGATCCACCTTCTTCACGTCGCTGCCGCGGAAAGAAAAAGGTGGATGCCGGATCGAGTCCGGCATGACGAGGTGGGCCGCTTCCGTGCGAACCGGACAGACCCTAGGAGACGTCCGCACCTCGTTCGAGCTGCTCGGCCAAGCTTTCGATCCGCCCCGCGAGGCGCTCCAGAGCGTCGGCTATGGCGGGGTCGAGCTCTGCCGGGGCCGGAGCGGCCTCAGCCTGAGGCGCGGGCGGCTGGCCGGAGCGCTGTTCCTTGAGCTCGTCGGCGAGGAGCAGGGAGGCGAAGAGCAATTGCCTGGCCTCGCTGAGGCTGCCAAGCGCCCCCGCCGCCTCCTGGGCCTTGGCGTCGACGAGGGCGGCGACGGAGCGCAGGTGCGCTTCCTCGCCGTCGCGGCAGGCGACCGAATATTTGCGGGACCCGATCTCGACCTCGACCGACGCCATCAGCGGGCCTCCGCCGAGGCGATCAGCCCGTCGAGCTGGTCGAGCGCCTCGCGGACCCGGCCGCGAAGGGCTTCGTGCGCCTCGCGAAGGGCGCCGTCGCCGGAAGGGGCGGAGCCGGCGGCGCGTCCGGCGGAGGTCTCGATCCGCGCCAGCGCGCGATCGATGCGGCCCAACGCCTGTTCCACTCTGTCATGCCCCATGCTTTGCCGCATAGCACGCCCGTTCCGGCTTTGAAAACAGCGGCGCTGCGGTTGACGGGCGCGCCGCCGCCGATAAAGGAGCGCTCGACACGGAGCGTCGTTCCGACTCTCCTCGCGCCCGCCGGGCGCCGCCTCTTGGGAAAGTGCATGGCCGCCGATCCGAGACTGCTCGCCAACGCCATTCGCGCGCTGTCGATGGACGCCGTCCAGGCCGCCAATTCGGGCCATCCCGGGATGCCGATGGGGATGGCCGACGTCGCCACGATCCTGTTCACCGAATATCTCAGGCACGATCCCGCCGATCCCGCCTGGCTCGACCGGGATCGCTTCGTGCTCTCCGCCGGCCACGGCTCGATGCTGATCTACGCGCTTCTCCACCTCACCGGCTACGAGCGCCCGACGATCGAGGACATCGCGCGCTTCCGCAAGCTCGGGAGCCCCTGCGCCGGGCATCCGGAGAATTTCATGCTGGCCGGGGTCGAGGCCACCACCGGGCCGCTCGGCCAGGGTTTCGCGATGGCCGTCGGAATGGCGATCGCCGAGCGCCACCTCAACGCCGTCTTCGGCGACGACCTGGTCGATCACCGCACCTGGGCGATCGCCGGCGACGGCTGCCTGATGGAGGGGCTCAACCACGAGGCCGCGGGTCTTGCCGGCCATCTCGGCCTCGGCCGCCTCAACGTCTTCTGGGACGACAACCGCATCACCATCGACGGCGGCACCGATCTTTCCCGCTCCGAGGATACGCTCGCCCGCTACCAGGCGACCGGCTGGCACACCGTGTCGTGCGACGGCCACGATTTCGCGGACATCCGCCGGGCCATCGGGGAGGCGCTCGCCGATCCGCGGCCCTCGCTCATCGCCTGCCGGACGATCATCGGCTGGGGCGCTCCCAACAAGCAGGGCACCGCCGCCACCCACGGCGCAGCGCTCGGCGACGAGGAGGTCGCGGCGGCGCGCAAGCAGCTGGTCTGGGACAGCGAGCCGTTCGACATTCCGGAAGCCATACTGGGCGCCTGGCGGGAGGCGGGAGGGCGCTGCCGGCGCGCGCACGAGGATTATCGGGCCCGGCTCGCGGCCTCGCCGATGCGCGAGGAGTTCGTGCGGCGAATGGAGGGGCGGCTTCCACAAGGTTTCGCCATCTCTGAACATTTGTCGCAATTAATGGCGATTCCTAAACTTGTCGCCACTCGCAAGGCCTCGGAGCTGGCGCTGGAGGCGATCAACGCCGCCCTGCCCGAGACGGTCGGCGGCTCGGCCGATCTTACGGGTTCGAACAACACCAAGACAAAGGCCCAGAAGCCTCTGACGAAAGAGGATTATTCCGGCCGCTACCTCTATTATGGGATCCGCGAGTTCGGGATGGCCGCGGCGATGAACGGAATGGCCCTGCACGGCGGGGTCATCCCTTACGGCGGCACCTTCCTCGTCTTCTCCGATTATTGCCGCCCCGCCATCCGCCTCTCCGCCTTGCAGGGGGCCAGGGTCGTCTATGTGATGACCCACGATTCGATCGGGCTCGGCGAGGACGGCCCCACCCACCAGCCTGTCGAGCATCTGACCAGCTTGAGACTCATTCCCAATCTCGCCGTCTATCGCCCTGCGGACGCAGTGGAAACCGCCGAGTGCTGGGTCCTGGCCCTGGAGCGGCGGGAGGGGCCCTCGCTGCTCGCCCTGAGCCGCCAGAACCTGCCGCAGCTGAGGCTGGAGCCGACGGAGAACCTCTGCGCCCGCGGCGCCTATCGCCTCCGCGCGGCGGCGGCGGAGCGCCGGGTGGTGCTGATCGCGACCGGCTCCGAAGTCGAAGTGGCGGTCGCCGCCGCGGACGCTCTGGAGAAGCAGGGGATCGGCGCCGATATCGTCTCCATGCCCTGCTGGTCGCTGTTCGACGCCCAGGACGAGGAGTACCGGCGCGGGCTGCTGCCGGGCGATGTGCTCAAGGTCTCGATAGAGGCCGGCACGACCCTCGGCTGGGAACGCTACGTGGGACCTCGCGGGCTCGCCGTCGGGCTCGACCGGTTCGGCGCCTCGGCGCCTGCGGAAGACTTGTTTCAGCGCTTCGGCTTCACCGCCGAAACGATCGTGCCGCGCATTCTCGCGGCGCTTCAATCTCAAGGAGATCAATGACATGGCGACGAGAGTTGCGATCAACGGCTTCGGGCGTATCGGCCGCCTGGTGGCTCGGGCCCTCCTCCAGAAGGCCGACAGCGGTCTCGAGCTGGTCTCGATCAACGACCTCGCGGACGCGGAATCGAACGCGCTCCTTTTCAAGCGCGATTCCGTCCACGGCGCCTATCCCGGCGAGGTTCGTGCGGACGGTAACGACCTCATCATCGACGGCCGCCGGATCAAGGTGACGGCGGAGCGCGAGCCCGGCAAGCTGCCCCACGGCGACAATGGCGTCGACCTCGTCCTGGAATGCACCGGCTTCTTCACGGATCGCGACAAGGCCGGCGCGCATCTCACTGCCGGGGCTAAGAAAGTCCTGATCTCGGCCCCCGCCAAGGGAGTCGACCTCACGGTCGTCTACGGCGTGAACCACGACCGCCTGGAGGCCGGCCACACGATCGTCTCCAACGCTTCCTGCACGACCAACTGCCTCGCCCCCGTCGCCAAGGTGCTCAACGATGCGATCGGAATCGAGCGCGGCCTCATGACCACCGTCCACGCCTACACCAACGACCAGAAGATCCTCGACCAGATCCACTCCGACAAGCGCCGCGCCCGGGCCGCCGGGATGTCGATGATCCCGACCACCACCGGCGCCGCGCGCGCCGTCGGCGAGGTGCTGCCCGAGCTGAAAGGAAGGCTCGACGGTTCGGCGATCCGGGTTCCCACGCCCAACGTCAGCCTCGTCGACCTGACCTTCACGCCGGGCCGCGAAACCAGCCTCGACGAAGTCAACGGCGCTCTCAGGGCGGCTTCCGAAAGCGGGCCGCTGGCGGGGATCCTCGCCTATAGCGACGAGCCTCTGGTCTCGATCGACTATAATCACAATCCGGCCAGCTCAACCGTCGACAGCCTCGAGACGGCCGTGCTCGAGGGCAAGCTTGTCCGGGTCCTTTCCTGGTACGACAACGAGTGGGGCTTCTCGAACCGGATGGTCGACACGGCGGCCGCCATGGCGCGGCTGTGATCATTCCCGTCATCCCGGCGAAAGCCGGGACCTGCAGGAGACCCGCCGAGCCTTACCGGCCCGAGGTCCCGGCTTTCGCCGGGATGGCGGGGCCGACGTCATGACGTCGTTCAGGACCCTCGACGACCTCGGCGACGTCCATGGCAAGCGGGCGCTCGTCCGGGTCGACCTCAATGTCCCCATGGCGGATCTCGAGGTCACCGACGACACCCGCCTTCGAGCCACCCTGCCGACGGTGACCGAGCTTGCCGACAAGGGCGCAATCGTCCTCCTCCTTGCCCATTTCGGCCGTCCCAAGGGGGAGAAGCGGCCGGACATGTCGCTGTCGCTGGTCACCCGCGCCTATAGCGAGGTGCTCGGCCGCCCGGTGCGCTTCGTCGGCGATTGCCAGGGCGAGAATGGCGCGGCCAACGTGGCCGACCTCCAGCCGGGCGACGTCGCCATCCTCGAGAACACCCGCTTCCACGCCGGCGAGGAGAAGAACGACCCCGATCTGGCGCGGGCGATCGCCGCGCTCGGCGACCTCTTCGTCAACGACGCCTTCTCCGCCGCCCACCGCGCCCACGCCTCCACGGAGGGTCTGGCGCATCTCCTCCCGGCCTTTGCCGGCCGGGCGATGGAAGCCGAGCTGAAGGCGCTTCAGAAGGCCCTTGGCGAGCCCGAGCGGCCTGTGGCCGCTGTGGTGGGCGGGGCCAAGGTGTCGTCCAAGCTGGAAGTGCTCCGCCACCTCGTCACCAAGGTCGACCACCTCATCATCGGCGGCGGCATGGCCAACACCTTCCTCGCGGCTCGGGGAGTCGATGTCGGCAAATCGCTGTGCGAGCACGAGCTTGCCCCAACGGCGCTCGAGATACTCGAGGCGGCCGAGCGGGCGAGCTGCACCGTGCATCTTCCCTACGATGTCGTCGTCGCGCGGGAATTCGCCGCCAATCCGCGGAGCCTCAGGACCTGCAACGTCCACGAAGTCGCTCCGGACGAGATGATCCTCGACATCGGCCCTGCGGCCGTGGAGGCGCTCGCGGATGCGCTCAAGACCTGCCGCACCCTCGTCTGGAACGGGCCGCTCGGCGCCTTCGAGACCGCGCCCTTCGACCGGGCCACGGTGCAGCTCGCGCAGACCGCCGCCGCGCTCACCCAGGCCGGCCAGCTCGTCTCCGTCGCCGGGGGCGGCGACACGGTGGCCGCCCTCAACCATGCCGGCGTAGCCGCCGACTTCACCTTCGTCTCGACCGCCGGCGGCGCCTTCCTCGAATGGATGGAAGGCAAGGAGCTGCCCGGCGTTAAGGCGCTGGAGGCGGCTTGACCCGGGATCCGATCATCATCCCTCCGATCCGGAGGGGCGCACCCACGAGCCGCGGCGTCCGCCAGACCTTGCGGCGATCTGAAAGCACAGGCAGGAACGATCCATGACCATCACCCCGACCGTCAAAGCCATTCTGGCCAATTACGAATCCGACAATCCCGGGACGAAGGCCAACCTCGCCCGCATCCTGATGCAGGGCCGCCTCGGCGGGACCGGCAAGCTGATCATCCTGCCGGTCGACCAGGGCTTCGAGCACGGCCCGGCGCGCAGCTTCTCGGTCAACCCGGCGGCCTATGATCCGCATTACCATTATCAGCTGGCGATCGACGCCGGGCTCAGCGCCTATGCCGCGCCGCTCGGGCCGATCGAGGCGGGGGCCGACACCTTCGCCGGGCAGATCCCGCTGATCCTCAAGGTCAACAGCTCCAACAGCTGGGCGACCTCGATCGACCAGGCGGTGACCGGAACGGTGGAGGACGCGCTCCGGCTCGGCTGCTCGGCGATCGGCTTCACCATCTATCC
>DASVTN010000011.1:0-22899 GCA_036387555.1 Allosphingosinicella sp.
CCGCGCCCGCGCCGCGGGGATCGCCGACCGCGACATCCAGACCAGCGGCATCGGCGTCGAGCCCTCCTATTCCTACCCGGCGCGCGGGCCCCTCGGCGACGTGCCGCCGCGCATCGTCGGCTATCGGGCGACCAACAATGTCCAGCTGCGGGTGCGCGACCTTCCCAATCTGGGCACTTTGCTGGACGCTCTGGTCGCGTCGGGCGCGAACAATGTCAGCGGACCGCACTTCGCCGTGGAGCAGCCGGCGGGCGGCCTCTCTGGCGCCCGCGACCGGGCGATGGCGGAAGCGGACCGGCAGGCGACGGACTATGCCCGGCGGGCCGGGGCGAAGCGGGCGCGGCTGCTCGCCGTGACGGAGGCCGTCGCGAATTTCGGCCGGCCCTACGACATGCAGGTGTTCGCCGTCTCCGAGAGCCGCGCTGTCAGCCAGATGGCGACTCCGGTTTCTCCGGGGCAGGTGACGAGCGCCGTGAACCTCGTCGTCACCTACATCCTGGAGCGGTGAGGGCGCGGCCGGGCGGCCGCGCTCAATAAGCCCTGGCGATGGCGAACTCTACGGCCTCGACCAGGGCCGCCTTGGCCTTGCCGGCGGGGAAAGGGCCGAGCGCGTCGATGGCGCGCCGGCCGTAGGTCCGGGCGCGGTCGATCGTGTCGGCGAGGGCGCCGCTCTGCTCGAGCAGCCGGGTCGCGTGCCGGAGGTCGTCGTCGGAGCTTCGGCTGCCCTCCATCGCCTCCTGCCAGAAGCGGCGCTCCGAGCCGGATCCGCGGGCGAAGGCGAGGATGACGGGAAGGGTCACCTTGCCGTCCCGGAAGTCGTCGCCGACGCCCTTGCCCATCGTCTCCGAATCCGAGGAATAATCGATCGCGTCGTCGATCAGCTGGAAGGCGATCCCGAGATTGCGGCCGTAGCAGTCGAGCGCCTGCTCGACCTCCTCGCCGCGCTCGGCGACGACCGCCGCGATCCGGCAGGCGGCGGCGAACAGGGCGGCCGTCTTCGCCTGGATGATGTCGAGATAATGGTCCTCGCCGGTTTCGACGCGGCGCTGGGCGGTGAGCTGGTCGACCTCGCCCTCGGCGATCACGGCGGAGGCCCGGGAGAGGATCTTGAGGACCCGCAAGGAGCCGTCCTCGACCATCAGCTCGAAGCTGCGCGAGAACAGGAAGTCGCCGACGAGGACGCTCGCCGGATTGCCCCAGATGATGTTGGCGGTGCGCTTGCCGCGCCTCAGCCCGGAGCCGTCGACCACGTCGTCGTGGAGTAGGGTGGCGGTGTGGATGAACTCGACCGCCGCGGCGAGCTTGTGGTGGCGGGCGCCCTGGTAGTCGAGCAGCCGGGCGCAGGCGAGGGTCAGCATCGGCCGCATCCGCTTGCCGCCGCCGGCGATGAGGTGGCCGGCAAGCTCGGGGATGAGCGCGACCTGGCTCTGCATCCGCTCGAGGATGACGGTATTGACGTGGTTGAGGTCGCTCGAGACCAGCTGGATCATCGGATCGAGCGAGGGGGCCCGGCCCGGACGGATCGGATGGACGGAGGCGCTCATCGCCGCGCGATTTGCGCCGGGGAGGGGAGAAAGGCAAGGGGCGCGGGCGGAAGGGCCGTCATCCCGGCGAAAGCCGGGACCCCGGGCCGGAAAAGGCTCAGTGGGTCTCCCCGAGGTCCCGGCTTTCGCCGGGATGACGATCTTGCCATGTCCTCCTTCGTCAGCTGCACAAAGGCAGTTTCAGCCGCGCCAGCAGCCCGCCCAAATCCTCGCTCTCCTCCAGGCTGATCGAGCCGCCGTAGATCTGGGCGACGTCGCGGACGATGGCGAGGCCGAGGCCGGTGCCGGGCTTGCCGGTATCGAGCCGGGCGCCGCGGTCGAAGATGCTCTGCCTCTCCTCCTCCGGAATGCCCCGGCCGTCGTCCTCCACCTCCAGCTCGACGCAATCGGGCGTGGCCTTGACCGTGACGAAGACCCGGCCGCCGCCATATTTGGCGGCATTCTCGATGAGGTTGCCGAGCATCTCGTCGAGATCCTGGCGCTCGACCCGGACCGAGGCGGCCTTGTCGCCGGCGAGATCGACGGTGACGTTGTCGTGGAGGCGGGTGACGGCGCGCTCGACCGCCTCCAGCGACGGCCAGACCGCGGACCGCGCCTGGGCCGAGGAGCGGCGGCCGATGGCGCGGGCGCGGGCGAGATGATGGTCCACCTGGCGGCGCATCGTCGTTGCCTCGCGGCAGACGGTGTCGGCGAGATCGGGGGCCTGGGCCGTGGCCGCGTTGGTGATGACGGTGAGCGGGGTCTTGAGCGCATGGGCGAGGTTGCCGGCGTGGCGCCGGGCCTCCTCGGCCTGCTTCTCATTATGCTCGAGAAGGGCGTTGAGCTCCTCCGTCAGCGGTTCGATCTCGGTCGGGAAGCGCTCGGCGATCCGGGAGCGTTCGCCGGAACGGATGGCGGCGATCGCGCGGCGCACCCGGCGAAGGGGCCACAGGCCGTAGAGCGCCTGAAGCGCCGCGAGGATGATGAGGCCGACGCCGAGAATGCCGAAGGAGCGGAGCAGGGTCTTGCGCAGCACGCTGATCTGGTCGTCGAGATCCTCGCGGCTCTGGGCGACCTGGAAGCGCCAGCGCGTCGGCGAGCCGGGCAGCTGGATGTCGCGCTCGACCACCCGAAGGGTCTCGCCCTCGAGCTCGCGGCTGTCGTAGACGTGGAGGTCCAGGTCGTTATGCGGGTTCGTGATCCTGAGGGGTCCATCCCAAAGCGAACGCGACAGCATGTCGATCTCCGCTGAGGGGCCGGGCGGCCGGTTCCCGACCGCGATGATCTGGAAATAGAGGCCCGAATAGGGCTCGAGGAAGCGCTGATCGGCGGGCGGGCGATTGAGGAAGACGCCGCCGTTGGGGCCCACCTCCGCCGAGGCCACCAAGGCGGTGGTGAGCAGATATTCAAGCTGGGCGTCGAAATTTTTGGTGATCGCCGAGATGAGGACCCGGTCCAGCGCATAGCCGCCCACTCCGAGCAGGAGGAGGATCCAGAGCGCCGAGACTCCGATCATTCGCCGGGTCAGCGAGCCGGTGCGCGCCGCTCGTGGCACTCGGCGGAAGAGGCGGGGGAGGCGGAGGCGTTTCATGGCTTCGTCGTCCGGGACTTGATCCGGAGTCCATGAACGCAAGGTGTAGCGCTCGTCCGCGCTTGCCCGTCATCCCGGCGGAAGCCCGGACCTCGGGTCGGTAAGGCGACTTTCCTCCACGAGGTCCCGGCTTTCGCCGGGATGACGGCGGGGCTCACTCCTCCCCCTCAATCTTCCAGCGAATAGCCGAGACCGCGGATGGTGGTGATGACGTCGGGGCCGAGCTTCTTGCGGATTCGGGTGACGAACACCTCGATCGTGTTGGAGTCGCGGTCGAAATCCTGGTCGTAGATATGCTCGATCAGCTCGGTCCGGCTGACGACCTTGCCCTTGTGGTGCATGAGATAGGACAGGAGCTTGTACTCCTGGGCGGTGAGCTTCACCGGCTCGCCGTCCAGAGTGACCTTGCCCGAGCGCGTGTCGAGGCGGACGTCGCCGGCGGTGAGCTCGGACGAGGAATTGCCCGAAGCCCGGCGGATGAGGGCGCGAAGACGGGCGATCAGCTCCTCGGTCTGGAACGGCTTTGCGAGATAATCGTCGGCGCCCGCGTCGAGGCCCGCCACCTTGTCCGACCAGCTGTCGCGCGCGGTGAGGACGAGGACGGGGACGGCGATGCCTTCCTTGCGCCAGCGGTCGAGGACGGTGAGGCCGTCGACCTCCGGCAGGCCGAGATCGAGGATGATCGCGTCGTAGCTTTCGGTCGAGCCGAGATAATGGCCGTCCTCGCCGTCCGTAGCGAGATCGATCGCATATCCGGCGCCCTCGAGCGTCGCCCTGAGCTGGCGTCCCAGATTGGGCTCGTCCTCGACGATCAGAACCCGCATCGCATTCCCCTATGGCTGTGTGCGCGCTTCAATAGCCGCCCAACCAGCGCCATGGCCAATTGTTTCACACCCGTCATCCCGGCGAAAGCCGGGAGCTCAGCGGGAAAAGGCACGGAGCACTGCACGCTGGGATCCCGGCTTCCGGCGGGATGACGGGGCGCCTGGCGCCCCGTCAGAAGCCGGACTTGCCGATCACCTCACCGGAGCGGGCGTCGACGTCGATCCAGACGACGCGCTGCCCGCGCAGGAACTTCAGCCGATATTGGCCGACTTCGGCGTGATATTCCGGGCCGAGATAGGCGAAGCCCCGCATCTGGGGGATGATCCGCGCCTCGATGGCCCGAAGCGGGATGATGCGCCCGGCCTGCGTGCCCTGGAACGCGGCCGCCTGATCGCGCTCGCGCGGGCCGGCCGTGGCCGGGGCGGAGACGGCTGCGCTCAGGGCCGTTGCGGCGATGAGGAAGGCGGGGACGATACGCATGAGGGCTACTGCTTTTCTGCTGTTCGGGGGTTGGCATAGCGGCGGACCATTGAATAGCCCATGAATGCCGAGCCCGGGCAAAGAGGGACGGCCGGTGGTCCCGCCGCCGTAAATGCACCGCCGGTCGGCTTTCCGCTTGGCTTGACCCGCATCGGCGTGCTCAGGGCCCGGTCATGAGCGGGCGAGCACGGATCGAGGCATTGCTGGCGGCGGCGGGCGCGGCGGCGCTGCTCGCCGGATGCGCGACGAAGCCGGAAACGGCGCCGGCGCCGGTGCGGCCCGCGCCCGTGGTCCGCCCGCCTGCGCCGCCGGCGCCTGCAACGACCGGCCTCCCCGGCCCGGACCTGCCGGATCCGCCGCTGACTCCCGGCGACTGGAGCTATTCGGGCGACTCCGGCGGAAGCGTCGCCCGTTTCGGGACGGAGGGCGCGGCGAGCTTCAGCCTGCGCTGCGATCCGGGCCGGAGGAGGATCGTCGTCGCCCGGGAGGGTTCGGGGGCCGCGCTGAGGGTGCGCACCACTTATGGCCAGCGGGCCCTTCCGGCGGGCTCCGAGCTGCCGGCGGACGACCCGCTGCTCGACGACATGGCGTTCAGCCGCGGGCGCTTCACGGTCGAGGCGGACGGATTGCCGCCGCTGACGATGCCGACCTGGCCCGAGCCGGCGCGGGTGGTGGAGGATTGCCGCGGGTGAGATGCCCGCCGCGGGCTCCCGGGAAGCGGGCGAAGCGAAAAGACTAGCGCCGAAAAAGATCAAAACAAGCCTTGCGCGCCGATTCGCGATGATTCATCTTCCGCCTGCCACAACAACGCGAAAGGAGGTGATCCGATGTCTCATGGTTCAGCTAAGAGGTCGGGTTTGCTCGTTCGGGAGATGAAGGCCTAGCCTTCCTCAGGTCTCCCGGGCTGGAGCCATCCGGCCGCTGACCATGTTCGGAGGGTCGTCGCGCTGAAGCGCGGCGGCCCTTCAACTTGTTCGGGGGAGTTTCAGGAACGGCGCCTCCTGCCGGCGCGTTATATCGCAAATGACCGGAAAGCTCCCCGCCGATCAGGGCCGCGCGCCCTGTCTCTACGACGAGCAGCTCCAGCGCCAGCAGCAGGAAAAGATGCTGAAGGCGCGAGGCCGAGAAGAACGGCCCGATCTGCTGGATTTGCCTCCCCATCGATAGATGGGGAGGGGACCGCCGAAGGCGGTGGAGGGGTGATCAGGCTGAGAGGCTGAACTTCTCGTCTGAACGACGCAGATTCGCGCCGGTCACCCCTCCACCATGCTTCGCATGGTCCCCCTCCCCACCGCTTCGCGGCAGGGAGGCAAGACGGTGAATCCTCAGCCGGCGGCGCTGATGCCCTTGTGGACCGTTTCCCACTTTTCGTGGCCGGAGCGCACGGAATCGTAGCAGCGGCCGATCAGGTCGCGGGTCTCGGGCGAGAGCTGGTCGTCCTTGATGGCGGTTTCCCATTTGGCGTTGAGATAGCTTTCGCCGCGATCGACTTCGGCGATCACGGCGGCATCGTCGCTTCCGGTCACCATGTCGCGCAGCGACAGGAACTGGCGGTGCGCGGCGGCGAGGAGACTGCCGTCGTGCTCCGGCGTTCCGCCGAGCTCGCGCACCCGGTCGCGGAGTTTGGAAACCACCTCCTCGCGCTCCGAGGCCCACTCGCGGAATACCGTGCTGAAGCGGCTCGCGGTCGCTTCCGTGGCCGAGCGGCGATAGCCGTCGACGCTGTCTATCGTCGTCTCGATCAGGCTGTTGAGCACCGCGATGTCGTGGGATTGGTTGAACATATGGGATCTCCTGCTTGGGGTCTCTCGGGGCTCAACGCTCGGCGGGGCGAAAGGTGCGGGCGGAACGGGACAAAGCGACAGGACGTTCTGAGTCCGAAAGGAGCCCTCCATGGCCGACGACGACAGCGAGCGGGGCAAGCCCGCCACCTTCGACCCCAAGACCGGCGAGGTCAGCGGCTCCGGCTCCGGAGCGGGTGGAGGCGGCAACCGGTCGGAGGATTATGATCAGGACCCCATGGCGGGCGCCGGATCGGAGCCGCCGCACGGCCCCCGCACGGCCGGTGATGCCGTGAAGCGTCCGATCGACCCGGACGAGGGGGTTTGAAATGAGCGGCAAAGGCCATCCGCTGCCGGGCAGCGACGAAGCTCGGCACAACGAGATTCCAGAGGATCTGAGCGAGGAAAAGGGGCGGGGCGACGATTCGAGGCCCGTGGTCCAGCCCGGGCGCGACGCGGTCAATCCCGATGGCGAGCGCTATCGCTACGACGACAACGGACGGGCCGAGGAGGTTTAAATTCCTCCCCGAGCTTGCCTCCGGGAGGGGGACCGCGGCGCGACGCGCCGTGGTGGAGGGGAAAATCAGAGTTTCGAATTGCCCCTCCACCGCGCTTCGCGCCGGTCCCCCTCCCCGAGCAAGATTGGGGAGGAGCGGCGGCGCGGCGCATCCCGGCACCATTCCGGCGCTCGCCCCGGAGCCGGCGTCGGCGCCTAACGTTGATCAAGCTCCCAGTGTTTCAGGAGCATGATCATGGCCAATCAGAACAACCAGGGCGGCGGTCTCTCGGGTAGCGAGTTGCAGCAATCGCAGTCGGGCGGCGGCAGCGGCCAGTTCGGCGGCAATCGCGATCAGCAGCAACAGAGCGGGCAGCAGGGCGGCGCCGCGTCGAGCGCCGACATGGACCAGGCCGGCGGCAGCAGCGGCTCCGGCGGCTACGGCAACGCCCAGAACCAGGAAAACCACCAGGGCCAGCAGGACCAGGGCGGCCAGGGCGGCCTTGGCGGCGGCGGCGACCTTCGCAAGGGCGGCGGAAGCTCCGAGGGCCAGTCGCGCGGCGAGGCCTTCGACGAAGCCCAGGGCGGCGGCCGCGGCAACTCCGACCTTCAGCAGGACCAGCAGGGCGGCCAGAGCCAGTTCCAGCAGGACCAGCAGGGCGGCGCCCAGCAGGCGCAGCAAGGCGGCCAGTCGCAGGGCGAGGGCGGCGGCGAGATCGAGTTCCAGCAGGACCAGCAGTCGCACCAGGATCGCGGCCAGGGCCAAAGCGGAATCGAATTCGAAAACGATCAGCGCTAGCGGCGCGATCCCGGCCGGAAGGGAAGGGCCGCCCGTCCCGGGCGGCCCTTCTTCGTCGCGCCGGAGCGCTCGGAGGGAACCACTCGCCCCGCCGCTCGTCTTGTTACGCATCAGTTACAACATCAGGAGACCGACATGGCGGACAAGGACTCGGGCCAGGGCGGCTCAGGCGGCTCCGGCGGCTCCAAGCATAAGGACAAGGGCGCCGCGTCCGGAGTTCTCCCCGACGCCCTGAAGGAAGCGGGTCAGCGCGCCGCGGAGCTGGCGCAGAATCCGGTGGCGCGCTCGATGCTCGCCGCGGGCCTCGTCACGGCGGCCGCCGCGCTCACCGCCAATGCGCGGGTGAGGAAGTCGGTTCGCGATGCGGGCCGCGACGCCCTCGACACCGCCGAAGCCGCGGCCGACAGCGCCAGCAAGATCGGCGCGGCCATCGTCACGGCGGCGACCGACGCGGTCCGGCGCCTCCTGGCCGGAGGCGAGGAGAGCGGCGGCGCCGAAAGCGGCGGCGGCGCCCGGAGCGGCGGCAAGGCTTCCTCCGGTCGCAAGAGCGGCGCAGCGTCGGGCCGCGCCAAGGCCTCCGGGAAGGCCTCGGCCAAGGCCTCGGGCAAAGCGTCCGGCGTCAAAAGCGGCGGCTCGAGCGGCGGCGGCAAGGCGACTCGGGCCAAGGCGGCCTCTTCCGGCGGTGGCGGCGGGTCCAGGTCCGCGGGCGCCGGAGGCTCGAAGGGCTCTTCCGGCGGCGGCGCCCGCTCCAAGGCGGCCTCGGCCGCCAGCGGCGCCGGCAAGGCGGCAGGCAAGGCGGCTGGATCGGCTTCGGCCGGGAAGGCTTCGGGCGAGAAGGCTTCGGGCGGAAAGGCTTCGGGCTCCGGCGGCCGGGGCAAGGCGGCGGCTTCCAGCTCCGGCGGCAAAGGCCGTTCGGGCGCGAGCGGCTCGACCGGAAGCTCCGGCAAGGGCGCCTCGACCGGCGGCGGGCGGAGCGGCGGCCGCAAGAGCGGCGGCGCCGGCGCCTCGGCCTCGGAAGGCAGCAGCGGCGGCTCGGGCGGAGGCGGCTCGGAAGGCTCCGGAAGCTGAAGCGCAGGTTCAGCGGCTAGCCGAACTCTCCTCTCGGGTTCTCACGCGAGAGGAGGGGCCACCGCGAAGCGGTAGCGGGCGAGGGTCTTTCCGATCCACTGCTACAGACCCTCACCTCCCAGCTTCGCTTGGGCTCCTCTTCCCCAGCGGAAAGCGGGAGAGGGATGCGCGGCTTGGCTTTCCGCTGGAGCAGCGGGTCAGAAGCTGAGCCTGCCGCCCAGGGCGAGGACGAAGACATGCTGGTTCGTGACCCGGCCCTCGGTCAGGATGTCGGTCTGGGCGGCCGTGCCCGCGTAGAAGCGCTCGTCGCGGCTGATCGGCGAATTCCTGGCGTCGGTATAGGCCGCGGCGGCGTCCAGCGAGATGCGGTCGCTCATCCGGTAGCTGGCGCCGACATTATAATCGACGCGGTCCCCGTCCGGCACCCGCGGATCGCGGTTCGCGTCACGGGTCGGCGTCGGGTCGAACTGAACGCCGGCGCGAAGGGTCAGCCGCTCTCCGAGCGACTGGTCGAAACCCACGGCGAGGCTCCACGTATCCTTGTAATTCTGAACGATGACGTTGTTCACCGTCCCCGATATGTCGAGCACATCGAACCTGCTCCAGCCGAAATGCACCGCCTGGACGTTCAGGGTCAGCCGCTCGGTTAAGCCGGCGCGGACGCCGACAACGAGTTGCCCGGGCGTCGTGAAGCGGACGGCCGCGGGGCCGCTGACATTGCCGGAGGCGAGGGCCCCGGTGAGACCGGTGATCTCGACGGTTCCCTTGGTGTCGTGCTCGACTGCCGACTTGTAGGCGAGGCCGATCGTCAGCCGCTCGGCCGGGCGCAGCTGAACCCCGGCGCTCCAGCCGAAATCCCAGCCGTTGCCGGTGAGCCGGAGCCGCGCGTCCGCCGATCCCGGCGTGAGGTTGGGAAGGGCGTTGGATAGCCAGGCGTCGCTGTACTGCACGTTCAACGCCGCTCCGACGCTAAGCCATTCGGTGGCCTTGACGGCGATGGACGGCTGGAAATCGAGCGTCAGCAGGCGGGAGCGGATCGCCGAATAACGCTGCCAGCCGGTGGGATCGTAGTCGCTGGTGAAGCTGAACGGGGCGGTCACGGCGAGGCCGAGCGCGATCCCGCCGCCGAGCGGCAGAGCGAAGGCGTTGTGTGGCGCCACGCCGCGCACGATCGGGTCCCGAAGACGGGACGGCCCGCCGACCGGCGCCGGCGCCGCGCCCGGGCGGTCGATCTGCGTACCGCCGTCGTCGACCTTGCCGCTCGGGAGGATTCCCGTCGCTCCGAAGACCGCCTCGGCCTCCGTGGCTCCGGCGATGGCCGCCGGGTTCCACCACAGGGAGGCCGCCCCCTGATCGGCCACCTCTCCCGAGTTCGCTCGGCCCCATCCCCTAACGGATTGTTCCTGAAGGTAGAATCCCGCGGCGTCGGCAGGGGCGGAAATGGTTACGACCAGCCCCGCGACCGTCCCGAAAAGCAACAGGCGCCGCTCAAGGTTCTGGCAGCCGCCACGTTTCGAGATCATCCTCTTCCCCCTTTGAGAACCCGTCGGAGCGCCCACTCCCTGAGAGGTAGAAACGAAATCCTTGTTTCTCAACCGTTTTAATTTGCATCCGAAATGGATATTTGACCGTCCTCATCCGGATCAATACGAGCCTCTTGGGCAACACCTAAACGGTTAACGCCCGAAACGTGCGCAGGCGTGATTGTTCGCCAATCGCTTATATGCTTACCTCGCCGTACACCAAATGCTTGGGGGCAAAAGATGAATCAGCATGTAAGCCTTCCCGCACCCCTAGAGGCGATGCCGATAGCGGGCGCGGCGGAGGGCGGCTCGGGAACGCTGCCGCTCCCGCACCATGAGCGCTCCGCGGGGACGCGCCTGTTCGACCTGGGCCAGCTGGAAGTCCACTGGGAAGCGACCAGCGGCACCTTGTGGACCCACATGACCCCGGTCGCCCGGCCCAATTTCAACCGTGCCATGCTTCGCGACTTCCAGCGTTGGCAGGCGGAGATCGGACGCGAGTTCGCGAACCCGGAGGAAGGGCTGAAGTACGTTGTGCTCGGCTCCCGCTTCCCGGGCGTTTTTAACCTCGGTGGTGATCTGGAGCTGTTCGCGCGATTCATCGAGACGGCCGATCGCGAGGGGCTGGTGCGCTACGGCCGCGACTGCGTCTCGATACTCCACAACCACATGCGCAGCCTCGAGCTGCCGGTCGTCACCATCGCCCTCGTCCAGGGCGACGCGCTCGGCGGCGGCTTCGAGGCGGTGCTGAGCTTCAACGTCATCGTCGCGGAAAAGGGCGCCAAGTTCGGCCTCCCTGAAATCGCTTTCGGCCTGTTCCCCGGAATGGGCGCGCACAGCTTTCTGTCGCGCAAGGTCGGCCTGGCCAAGGCGGAGGAGATGATGCTGTCGAACCGCCTGTACACGGCGGAAGAGATGCACGAGATGGGCATCGTTCACATCCTGGCCGAGCCGGGCTGCGGCGAGGAGGCGGTGCGCGCCTATATCGCCAAGAACGGCCGCCGGCACGCGGGCCATCGCGGGATCTACCGCGCCTCCAGCCTCGCCAATCCGATCACGCTCGAGGAGCTGAATGCGATCGTGGAAGTGTGGGCGGACAGCGCGCTCTGCCTCAGCAGCGCGGACATCAAGCTGATGCGGCGGCTCGGGAGCGCTCAGACTAGGCTTGCAACCGCCTGAGGCTGCCGGGGGCGGGATCCGCCTCCAGCCATTCCTCGCCCCGCCCCTGCATTTCGAGGCGGCGGTTGATCACCGATTCCGGCACCGGCCGCCCGAGGAAGAAGCCCTGGGCGGCGGTGCAGCCGGCGCCGGTCACGTAGCCGAGCTGGGTCTCGGTCTCGATCCCCTCGGCCACGATCTCCATGTCGAGCTCTGCGGCGAGGCTGACGAGGGCGTGGATGATCGCGCGGGCCTCGCGGCTCTTGGTGACGTCGGCGATGAAGGTGGTGTCGATCTTGATCTTGTCGAAGCGATATTTCTTCAGATAGGTGAGCGACGAGTAGCCGGTCCCGAAATCGTCGATCGACAGCTTGAGGCCGATCCTCTGGAACTCGCGGATCAGCGAGTTGGACTGGGCATTCTCCTCCAGAAGCACGCTTTCGGTGATCTCCAGCTCCAGCCGCCGCGCCGCCAGTCCCGAACGGTAGAGCGCCGACAGGATCATGTGGCTGAGGTGGAGGTCCTTGAGCAGGGCCGGAGACATGTTGACGGCGATGCTGACGTCCTCGGGCCATTTCGACGCGGCCGCGCACGCCTGGTAGAGCACCCAATGGCTGATCGGCGAGATCAGGCCGGTGCTCTCGGCGATCGGGATGAAGTCGGCCGGGCTCACCATTCCGAGCTCGGGATGGTGCCAGCGCAGAAGGGCCTCGCAGCAGGTGACCTTCTTGGTCTTGAGGTCCACGATCGGCTGGTAATAGACTTCGAGCTCGCCTTTCTCGATCGCGTCCTTCAGCGCCCCCTCCAGCCTGCGCTTCTGCTGGAACTCGTCCTGCATCTTCGCCTCGAACAGGCAGAAGTCGTTCCGCCCGTTCGCCTTGGCGTGATAGAGGGCCATGTCGGCATGCTGGAGCAGGGTGTCGGCGTCGAGCCCGTGACCGGGCGCCACCGCCGCGCCGATCGAGCCGGTGACCTGGAGCGAGGCGCCCTCGACCGTCATCGGCACCGCGAGCCCGCGCATCACCTCGCGCGCCAGCTCCTCCGCGAAATAGGGCTTGCTGCCACGGGCGAGGAGCACGAACTCGTCCCCGCCGAACCGGGCGACGCTGCCGCGGCCTTCGACGATCGAGCTGAGCTGGCGGGCGACGGTGCAGAGCACCCCGTCGCCGGTCGGATGGCCGAGCGAATCGTTGATTTCCTTGAACCGGTCGAGATCCAGCCACAGGATCGCCAGCTCGGTCTTGTGCTCGGCGAGCGCGGCCAGCTCCTCCTGAAGCCGTTCCTGGAAGGCGCCGCGATTCTCGAGGCCGGTAAGCGTGTCGTAGCGCGCGAGCCGCTCGAAGCGCGCGGTCAGGCTCTTTTGCTCGCGCGTGGCGGACATGGCCTTGAGCACGGCGGAATAGGTCTGGAGCGTGATGTCGACCATCCCGACCATGAAGACGAGGTTTACCGCGCCCACGACCCAGCGCACCGGATCCTGGCTGCAGAACAGGCCGAGCGACAGCTGGCCGGAAGCAAGCGCGAGCTGGCCGATGGCGATGACCGGCCGCCCGGCGTTGCGGCCGCAGATGCCGGCGGCATAGCCCGTCGTCGTGGTGGCTGCGAACAGGTGAAGGATGGCCTGCTCGGTGCGGGTGAGAGTGAGGAAGGTGAGCAGCCCGAGCAGCAGGGCGAAGGCCCAGGCGCCGAGCTCGTAGACGGTTTCGGACTGGACGTTCGCGACCGAATTGGCGGGTCCGGTGCGATGGAAGAAGGCGGCGTGGGTGACGCGGAGGGCGCCGGTGAGCGCGATTGCGACGGCGGTCGCGGCGATCCACGGATCTCCGCTCACGCCCGCGATCAGGCAGCCGGTCATGGCACCGGCAACCGCTCCGGCCCCGAGCGAAGTAGAAGAAACGAACAGCGTCTCGATCAGCGAATGCCGCACTTCATCCGCAACCGATTTATCGGTCTGTCGGATTTCGCGCAGCTTTTCGACGATGCTAGTCACGTGTTCCCCTCGCGTGAAATGCCCTTCTCGCTTAAACTTCTTTATCTTGCATTAAGGGCGTCCCGCCGCGCCGGATCGGCGGGGGAGGGAACCCACTAACTGTTTGTGAAGCTTTGGCGGGCATGAAGATGCCCATGAATGCACACCCGCGCCCATTGATGTTTCAGGACGCCGAGCCGGCCCAGGTCGAGCTCGTGCTCAGCCTCAACGACGGATCCCCCTGGACTCTCACCATGTCCGCGAGGACCGCCCGGATCATCGGCCGTTATCCGCGCCTGCCCCGGCTCGTCGTCGACGGGCCGCTGCTCAACTACCGGACGCCGTATCCGGGATCCTGATCCCCATCGCCGGCGCGCCGCCGCACCGGCCCGCCCGCTCTAAAGCCGGTTCACGTCCACGCCGCGAGCGGCCAGCACGTCGCGCATCTCGCGATAGGCGGCCTTGGTGCGGTGGCTCGGGATGCTCGGATAGAGGTGGTGGACGAGGTGGGTCTCCATGCCCATCGACATGATGTGGCCGAGCCGGCTCCTGAACAGGACCGTATTCTCGTAGCGGCCCGTCTGGACCCGCGGATGGTGCGGCGCCCAGCTCAGATAGAAGCGGATGTAGGACAAGGCGATGTGCCGCGGCAGCCACCAGATCGCGGCGATCACCAGCGCGTAGCCGCTCCACGACATGGCGAAGAAGAAGGCCATCGCGGCCAGTTGAAGGATGACCGTGTCGCGCTGCGCGCGGCGCGAGGCGGGCGAGTTCAGCTCGGCGAGGATCCGCTTGTAATGGTGGATGGAGCCGTCGTTGCGCGGCTGCCGGTTCACCCAGGTCTTCACGATCGCCTTCCAGGCGGTCGGGGCGGCGTCGGGATAATCGGGATCGCGCTGCGGATCGTTGCAGTGATAATGGTGCTGAAGATGCATCAGCCGCGCCATGCTGAACGGGAAGATCAGCGGGATGGTGCTGATCTGGCCGGTAAGCTCGTTCAGCCACCGTCCCTTCTCGCCCTTGCGCCCGATGTTGCTGTGCATCGCTTCGTGTGAGGTGACATAGCCTCCGGTGCTCAGCACGCATGAGACGATGAAGCCGAGCCAAAGGGGGATGATCCCCGCAATGGCCAGCGGGAACAGCGCCATCCACAGCGAGAAGCCGCCGACGGCGAAGGCCGGATAGATCCACATCCGGCCGCCCATATATTTGGCCGCGATGTCCCTTTCCCGCTTGCGCAGGAGCTGGCGTTCGCCGGGCTCGAGCCGGGGAGGGGAAGGCGAGGGAGCAAGGCCGTCGCGAAGGGGCGCGATTTCCGTCGCGACGGACCCGGGGGCGGTGCTCACAGCCAGCTCCCCTTGATCGTGGCGTAAAGCCCCCAGGCGCCGCCGATCAGCAGCCCGGAGGTGAGCGGGGTGAGGCCCCTCGGGCCGTCGACGCCGGCAAGGACCATCAGCTCGGCGGTCACCGGCGCGATGAAGCCGATCCCGAACAGGAACGGCATGATGAAGAAAATACCCCTTAGCGCTTGCTGCATCAGCCCGGCACCGCCCCTTTTTACCGGGCTGTTGATAGCAAAGTCGGTCGGGCGCGACAATGATGGTGAAGGCCGCGTTAACCATGATGGCTGCCCCCGCCGGAGCGCAGTCCCCATCTGAGGCACAAGCGGCGCCCAACCTTACCGTGAGCTTGCGTCGAAGAGAGAGGGATATTGCGCCGGGCTTGGCCGTTGGAGGGGCATGAACGAGCGAACCAGGGCCTGCGCCGGCGCCCGACCGCGGGCGGCATTATTCGACGTCGACGGCACACTTGTCGACACCAACGACCTCCACGCTTCCGCCTGGCGGGAGGCCTTCCTGAACTTCGGGCTCGACAAGCCCGTGGACGAGATACGCTGGCAGGTGGGGAAGGGGGGCGACAACCTCATCCCGTCCCTCTTCCCCGACCTGGACGAGGCGCAGCGGGAGGAGATGGAGGAGTTCCGCTCGGAGCTGTTCAAGCGCGACTACCTGCCGCGCGCCACCCCCTTCCCGGGCGTGCGCGCGCTGTTCGAGCGACTGGCGGCGGACGGGATTCGGATCGTGCTCGCTTCCTCCTCCCATTCGGAGGAAGTGGAATATCATCTCAGCCTCATCGCCTGCGCCGACCTCGTCGAGGCGACGACGTCCAAGGACGACGTCGAAAGGTCCAAGCCCTGCCCGGACATCTTCGCCGCGGCGCTCGCCCGGGTCGCCCCGCTCGAAGCGGCGGAGGTGGCCGTGATCGGCGACACGCCCTGGGACGCCAAGGCCGCCGGCAAGCTCGGGCTGAGGACCATCGGCTTCCGCTCGGGCGGCTTTCCCGACGAGGCGCTGGCGCAGGCCGGCGCCTGCGAACTCTACGACGGACCGGGCGACCTCCTCGCCCGCTTCGACAGCTCGGTCTTCGCCCGTCATGACTGAGCGCAAGGCGAGCGAGGCCCTGCTCGAGGCCGATGAAGCGGCGGCCGAGGCGGCCCTGCCCTATCAGGGGACGCCGGCGATGGAGGCGCTCGGCCGCTTCGCCTCGCTGGGCGACCAGCCGCCGCTCCGGACCTTGTGCGCGGCGGTGATCGCGGCCGGCCTCGTGAACGGCGACCGCCGCCTCGCCCGGACCGGCGTCAGGATGCTGGTGGCGCATACGCTCGCCACGCTTGCCAAGGATTTCGTCAAGGAGCGCGTCGACCGCACCCGGCCGCGATCGAAGGACGAGAAGGGCAAGGACCACGTGCCCAAGCCGGGCCGGGACTCCTCGAAGGAAGAAACCAGCTTCCCCTCCGGGCACAGCGCCGGCGCCGCCGCGGTCGCCTGGGCCTTCGCCCGCGACTATCCCGGGCTCGCAGCCCCGGCTTACGCGGCCGGGAGCGCTCTTGCACTGGCCCAGATCCCGCGCTGCGCCCATTATCCCACCGACGTCGGCGCCGGCCTCGCCATCGGGATCGCGGCGGAGGCGGTGGTGGACATCGGCTTCCGGCTGGTGGAGGAGCGTCCCAGCCCCGCCTGATCGACAGGAGTTACGCCTTGCGTCTGTTGCCCGCCGCCTTCCTCGCCCTTCTCGCCGCCTGCGCGCCCGCGGCCGATCAAGATGCTCCGAAGAAGCAGGCGGCGGCGGGAGAGCGGCAGATCGCTCCGGTCCTCGATTCTCCGGACGCCAGGGATCCGCAAAGCTACGCCCGGCCGCTGGAAGCGAGAGTCACTCACGTCGCCCTCGATCTGAAAGCGGATTTCGCTGCCAGGCGGATCGGCGGAAACGCGACCCTGGACGTGCAGTCGAAGCCGGGCGCGAAGGAGATCGTCCTCGACAGCAAGGGGCTCGAGGTCGCGTCGGTGACCGACGGCGGGGGCAAGCCGCTCCCCTTCGCTCTGGGCAAGGCCGACGAGGCGCTCGGAGCTCCGCTGACCGTCCAGCTGAACGGAGCCACGCGGATCAGGATCGCCTATGTCAGCGCGCCCGCCGCCGAGGCGCTGCAATGGCTGACTCCCGAGCAGACCGCCGGCAAGAAGCATCCTTTCCTGTTCAGCCAGGGCCAGGCGATCCTCAACCGGACCTGGATCCCGACGCAGGACAGCCCCGGGATCCGCCAGACCTGGGAGGCGCGGATCGTCGTCCCCGAACCCCTTCGCGCGGTGATGAGCGGCGAGCGGCTCACCCCGGAAGGCGAGCCCGCCGAAGGCGGCGGCCGGGCCTTCCGTTTCCGGATGGACAAGCCGGTGGCGCCTTACCTGATCGCTTTGGCGGCCGGCGACATCGCCTTCCAGGCGCTCGGGCCGCGCACCGGCGTCTATGCGGAGCCGGCGACGATCAAGTCCGCCGCCGCCGAGCTGGTCGACACCGAGAAGATGGTGGCCGCCGCCGAGAAGCTCTACGGCCCCTATCGCTGGGGCCGTTACGACATGATCGTTCTTCCGCCCGCCTTTCCCTATGGCGGCATGGAGAACCCGACCCTCACCTTCCTGACGCCTACTTTTCTCGCCGGCGACCGAAGCCTGGTCGGCCTTGTCGCCCACGAGCTGGCGCACAGCTGGTCGGGCAACCTGGTCACCAACGCCGTCTGGCCGGACAGCTGGCTGAACGAGGGCTTCACCTCCTATTTCGAAAACCGGATCATGGAGGCGCTCTACGGCACCGGCCGGGCCGGCATGGAGGCGGCGCTCTCCTTCGCGGACATGGAGAGCGCGTTCAAGGAGCTCGGGGCGACCGCGCCCGGGACGCGACTCCACAATCCGGACGAGACGACCGAGGGCGGCGCCAGCGGAATCGTCTACGACAAGGGCGCATTGTTCCTGAGGACGCTTGAGCGGATCGCGGGCCGCGAACGTTTCGACGCCTGGCTGCGCTCCTATTTCGACCGGCACGCCTTCCAGCCGATGACTTCGGCGCGCTTCCTCGCCGATCTTCGCGCCAATCTGATCAAGGGCGACGCGGCGCTGGAGCAAAAGCTGATGCTCGACCAGTGGGTGTACAAGCCCGGCCTTCCCGCCAACGCCGTGCGTCCGGACCCGAAGACCTTCGCGGCCGTCGATGCGGCCCTCGCGGCCTTCAGCGGCGGCGGAGCCGCGCCTTCGGATCCGTGGGCGCGCTGGACGACGGCGGAGCGGCTTCGGTTCCTGAACGGGCTACCGCGTGAGCTCGGCCAGCCTCGCCTCGCCGAGCTCGACCGCACTCTCCAGCTCACCGGGAGCCGCAATTCGGAAGTCCTCTTCGCCTGGCTTCAGCTCGCCCTCGCCAACCGCTACGAGCCCGCCGTCCCGGCCGCCGAGCGCTTCCTGATGACGATGGGCCGGCGCAAGTTCGTCGCGCCGCTGTTCGAGACTCTGGCGGGGGAGGGCGAATGGGGCCGCCCGATCGCCGCCCGGATCTATGCCGCCGCGCGGCCGACCTATCATTCGGTCACCACCGGCACGGTCGACAAGACCTTGAAAGGGGGCGGATAGGCGAGGATCGGCCTCACCGAATCCCTCTTCCGCTTCCGCGGGAGAGGAGGGGCCCGCCGCGAAGCGGTGGGAGGCGAGGGTCTGTACACGGACCTGGGAAAAGACCCTCACCTCCCAAGCTTCGCTTGGGCCCCTCCTCTCCCGTGAGGACGGGAGAGGGAAAAGCGGCGGCGCCCCCCTTCCGCACACATCCGCACATTTCCTCACCCGTGCGGCAGACTTTTGTCCAACTTGCCCGTGGATGCCGAATCGGGAGGGGCCTATCCCGGCGATGGGACAGGCGTAACGGCGCCGTCCCTATCGAGGGGAATGGATATGGTTCGGGCTGCTCTCACTGTCGACGAAAGCAACGCTTCGCCGTTTCATTTCGTGAAGCATCCCAAGCTTGGCGACCGGATCGGCGTCTCCCGCCGCGGCTCCCCCGTCTGGGCGACGATCACCGGCCTCAGCATCGCCCGCGGCGTCAACGGCCACGGCACGACCCTCCTCGTCACCGCCCGCACCGCCTGAACGGCGTTCGCCCTCATGGCGATGATGCAGTAACGGGCCGACCGTCTTAGCGGCGAAAGCCGGCACCCCAAGACAAGAAGTCGCCACCGCCCGGTTTCCAACCGGAGCGGCCGCAGGTCTCCACGAGGCCCCGGCTTTCGCCGGGGTGACGGTGGCAGAGCCTCTCCCCAGCTCCTTCGCTTCGTCTCCAGCCCCATCGGCCCACCGCAAATTGTGGTGGATAAGTCATTTACCGTCTTGGCGTCGGAATCGAGTTGAGGCACTATGGATAGTGGCGCTGCCGAGGGGGCACGCAAGAGATTGTAGGCGGCCATGGCTCACCCTATATCGGGGGCAGCGGATATCCGCCTGTCCTGTGGATATCGGGGACAAGCTGAAATGAAGCGCCCGCGTCCCCTCGATTGCGCTTAAGGTGGACTTAATCCACTGGAACGAAAATAGTACAAGGGGTAGGATGATGGACCTTTCCGGCAGCAGCGACACGGGAGCCAGCGACGTGGCCTCCACCGTCTCCGACTCGGCCGAGGCGAAATCGGGCAGCGGCCCGAAGATCTATCCGCTCGAGGTCGATCACAGCCGCGATTCGCTGCTCACCGATTTCGGCAAGGAGACGCTGAAGGACCGCTACCTGCTTCCCGGCGAGACCTATCAGGACCTGTTCGTCCGCGTCGCCTCGGCCTATGCCGACGACGCCGAGCACGCGCAGCGCGTCTACGATTACATCTCGAAGCTGTGGTTCATGCCGGCCACGCCGGTGCTGTCCAACGGCGGCACCGGCCGGGGCCTTCCGATCAGCTGCTACCTGAACTCCGTCCCCGACAGCCTCGAAGGCATCGTCGACACCTGGAACGAGAATGTCTGGCTCGCCTCGCGCGGCGGCGGCATCGGCACTTACTGGGGCGCGGTCCGCGGCATTGGCGAGCCGGTCGGCCTCAACGGCAAGACCAGCGGCATCATCCCCTTCGTCCGGGTGATGGACAGCCTGACCCTCGCGATCAGCCAGGGCAGCCTGCGCCGCGGCTCGGCCGCCTGCTATCTCGATATCTCGCATCCCGAGATCGAGGAGTTCCTCGAGATCCGCAAGCCTTCGGGCGACTTCAACCGCAAGGCGCTCAACCTCCACCACGGAGTCCTCGTCACCGACGATTTCATGGAGGCGGTCCGCGACGGCGCCGAATGGACCCTGAAGAGCCCCAAGGACGGTTCCGAGCGCGCCACGCTCGACGCCCGCTCGCTCTTCCAGAAGCTGGTCGAGACGCGTCTGGCTACGGGTGAGCCGTACATCATCTTCATCGACAAGGTGAACCGGTCGATGCCGCGCCACCACCGCGAGCTCGGCCTCAAGGTCTCCACCTCGAACCTGTGCTCGGAGATCACTCTTCCCACCGGCCGCGACCATCTCGGCAAGGACCGCACCGCGGTCTGCTGCCTCTCCTCGCTCAACCTCGAGACCTGGGACCAGTGGAACGGCGACAAGCTGTTCATCGAGGACGTGATGCGCTTCCTCGACAACGTCCTCACCGACTATATCGACCGCGCTCCCGAAGAGATGGCGCGGGCGAAATACTCGGCGATGCGCGAACGCTCGGTCGGTCTCGGAGTCATGGGCTTCCACTCCTTCCTCCAGGCCCGCTCCATCCCCTTCGAAGGCGCGATGGCGAAGAGCTGGAACATGAAGATCTTCAAGCACATCTCGGCCCAGGTGAACGAGGCGTCGATGATGCTCGCCAAGGAGCGGGGGCCCTGCCCCGACGCGGCCGACATGGGCGTGATGGAGCGGTTCAGCTGCAAGATGGCGATCGCCCCGACCGCGTCGATCTCGATCATCACCGGCGGCACCTCCGCCTGCATCGAGCCGATCCCGGCCAACATCTATACCCACAAGACGCTCAGCGGCTCCTTCTCGATCAAGAATCCGTATCTGGAGAAGCTTCTCCAGCACAAGGCGATGGACAGCGCCAACGTCTGGAACTCGATCCTCGAGCGCGGCGGCTCGGTCCAGCATCTCGATTTCCTCACCCCCGAGGAAAAGGACGTCTTCAAGACCAGCTTCGAGATCGACCAGCGCTGGCTGATCGAGCTCGCCGCGGATCGCACGCCCTATATCGACCAGGCGACCTCGCTCAACCTGTTCATCCCGGCCGACGTCGACAAATGGGACCTTCTGATGCTCCACTACCGCGCCTGGGAGCTGGGCATCAAAAGCCTCTATTATCTGCGCTCCAAATCCGTTCAGCGCGCCGGCTTCGCGGGCGGGGTGGAGGCGGACAACACCGCCGAGGCCCCGAAGTACGAGCTCGCCACCACCGATTACGACGAGTGCCTGGCGTGCCAGTGACACCCGCTCTCCTCCCTCGTCATCCCGGCGAAAGCCGGGACCCCAGGTCGAGAAGGCACGGCGGGTCTCCCCGAGGTCCCGGCTTTTACCGGGATGACGGGGAGGCCGCTCTCCGCCTCCGCCTCCCGCCCCGGAAGGACGCCGCCTGATGCCTGAGACGATCACGGTGGGCCACCTGCTGATGCTGCTCGGCGCCCTCGCCGCGCTCTACGCGCTCTGGCAGGCCTCGATCTTCGCCAAGCACGCCGGCGCCGGACCGGGCACGCCGCAATATGCCCGCCGCCGCGACGGCAAGCGCTACGCCGTCTGGGCGGTGCTGGTGGCCCTTCTTCTGCTCGCGCTCGGCTTGCTGACGCCGCTCGGCGAAATGGCGGTCGCGTGATGGAGATCCTGAGCCTCCTGCTCGGCGCTTCGCTGCTCCTGACGGGCGCGCACCAGGTGGCGAGACCCGCCGCCTATGTCGGCAACGGCGTTCTCCCCGCGACCGACCCGCGGACCGTCCGCCGCTTCGGCGGGGCCGCGATGGTTGGCGGCGGCCTCATCTCCATCCTCAACCTCATTCTCCTCGTACAAGGATGATCGCCATCCCCATCTGGGCGGAAATGCTCCTCGGCGCTCTCCTCGGCTTCGGCGGCGCCGGAATGGCGCTGAGGGCGAGGCCCGGCCCGAGGCAGAAGCCCATCCTCATCGTCGGCGGCCTGGTGACCCTGGTCGGCGCCTTCCTCTTCCTCTCCGTATTCATCTAGGAGCGCATCGACATGCCCCTTCTCGAAGCCCGCAAGCAGTACAAGCCGTTCGAATATCCCTGGGCGTTCGAATTCTGGAAGCGCCAGCAGCAGATCCACTGGATGCCGGAGGAAGTTCCGCTCGGCGAGGATTGCCGCGACTGGGCGCAGAAGCTGACCGATCACGAGCGCTCGCTGCTCACCCAGATCTTCCGCTTCTTCACCCAGGCGGACATCGAGGTGCAGGATTGCTACCACGAAAAATACGGCCGCGTGTTCAAGCCGGTCGAGGTCAAGATGATGCTCGCCGCCTTCTCCAACATGGAGACGGTCCACATCGCCGCTTATTCGCACCTGCTCGACACGATCGGCATGCCCGAGAGCGAATACAGCATGTTCCTCCAGTATAAGGAGATGAAGGACAAGCACGATTACCTCGCCACCTTCGGAGTCGACACGGACGAGGACATCGCCAAGACGCTCGCCATGTTCGGCGGCTTCACCGAAGGCCTGCAGCTCTTCGCCAGCTTCGCGATGCTGATGAACTTCCCCAGGTTCAACAAGATGAAGGGCATGGGCCAGATCGTCAGCTGGAGCGTCCGCGACGAGAGCCTCCATTGCGAGGGCATCACCCGCCTCTTCCACGCCTTCGTCAAGGAGCGCGGCTGCCTCACCAAGAGCGTTCGCGACGACATCATGGACGTCTGCCAGAAGACCGTCCGCCTCGAGGACGCCTTCATCGACCTCGCCTTCGAGATGGGCCCGGTCCCCGGAATGACCCCCAAGGAGATCAAGAAGTACATCCGCTACATCGCCGACTGGCGCCTCGGCCAGCTCGGCTTCAGCCCCATCTACATGATCGACGACCACCCCCTCCCCTGGCTTGCGCCTTTGCTCAACGGGGTCGAGCACGCCAACTTCTTCGAGACGAGGGCGACGGAATATTCGAAGGCGGCGACGCGGGGGAACTGGGGCGAGGTGTGGGACAATTTCGACCGGCGCAAGTCGGCGAAGGCTGCGAACGACGAGGTGACGGCCGCGGCGGAAGGCGGGGACGATATGTTCACGCGGGCCGGGGTGGCGGCGGAGTAAGAAAATTGACGAAGCCGAGCACACCTTCGTCCAGGCCTCGAGGATACGCGAATTCGGGCGTCCAATGCG
>DASVTN010000012.1:0-9660 GCA_036387555.1 Allosphingosinicella sp.
CACCTTCGCCGGGCAGATCCCGCTGATCCTCAAGGTCAACAGCTCCAACAGCTGGGCGACCTCGATCGACCAGGCGGTGACCGGAACGGTGGAGGACGCGCTCCGGCTCGGCTGCTCGGCGATCGGCTTCACCATCTATCCCGGCTCCGACAGCGTGTTCGAGATGATGGAGGAGATAAGGGAGATGGCCGCGGAGGCGAGGTCGGTGGGGCTCGCCACCGTCATCTGGTCCTATCCGCGCGGCGGCAAGCTGTCGAAGGACGGCGAGCTCGCGCTCGACGTCGGCGCCTATGCCGCCCACATGGCGGCCCTTCTTGGAGCGCACATCATCAAGGTGAAGCTGCCCAGCGCCCATGTCGAGCAGAAGGACGCCCAGAAATCTTACGAGGGCACCGACTGGTCGTCGCAGGCGGACCGGGTCCGCCACGTCGTCCAGGCGAGCTTCAACGGACGGCGCATCGTCGTCTTCTCTGGCGGCGCCGCCAAGGGCATAGACGCCGTCTACCAGGACGCCCGCGACATTCGCGACGGCGGCGGCAATGGCTCGATCATCGGCCGCAACACCTTCCAGCGGCCGCGCGACGAGGCCCTGGCCATGCTCGAGAAGCTGGTGCGCATCTACAAGGGCGAGGAATGAGCCGGCCCGGCCCGGCCGGGCCAGGCCGGGCCGGCCGATGCTGAGCCGCTTCCTCGCCCGCCAGTTCGCCTGCCCCTCGGGGCTGATCGGCCAGTTCGTCATCGCGCCCTGGCTCGACCGGATCAGCCGCGGGATGAACGAGCTGGCCCTTTCCTGCCTCCGCCTGGAGCGGGAGGATTGGGTGGTGGAAGTGGGCTTCGGCGGCGGCGGCCTGCTGAGGTCGCTCCTCCTCGGCACCCGGGGCGAGGTGTTCGGCGTGGACGTGTCTGGAGCTTTGATCGCCCGGGCCCGGACCCGGTTCGCCCGGGACGTCCGGCGGGGCCGCCTCCATCTCTATCGCGCCTCGGTCGAGAATCTTCCTCTGCCGCCGGCGACGGTCACCAAGGCGGTCAGCGTCAACAGCCTCTATTTCTGGCCCGATCCGGCGGCCGCGCTGGACGAGCTGGCGCGGGTGACGAAATCCGGAGGACGCCTCGCAATCGTCTTCGAGCCCGCCGCGGAGCTTCGAAAATGGCGGGGCCATCGCTTCGGTTTCCGGCTGTTCGAGGTCGCCGAGGTCAGGGCGATGATGGAAAAGGCCGGCTTTTCGGAGATCGATGAAAGCTGGGGCACCGGTCGACGGCCCGCCCGCTTTTGCTGCTTGAGCGGCGAGCGGCTTGATGCGAACGCCTGAGCCGATGGAAGACCCGCTCGATCCCGACTTCGCCGCTTTGTTCGAACCGGGCGTCCGGCCGCCCTGCCAGCTTTATCTCATCTCCCCCGGCCAGGTCGGCGGCGATTTCCCGGCGCGGCTGGAAGAAGCGCTGTCCGGCGGGCCGGTCGCGGCCTTCCAGTTGCGTGTGAAAGAAATCGACCAGCACGAGGCGGCGAGGCTCGCGGCGCCGCTGCAGCGCATCTGCGAGGCGAACGAGGTCGCCTTCATCGTCAACGACGACATGGGGCTCGCCAGGCGCCTCGGCGCCGACGGAGTTCATCTGGGCCAGGGCGACGGAGACCCGCGCGAGGCGAGGGCCCTGCTCGGCCCCAACGCCCAGATCGGGGTCACCTGCCACGACAGCCGTCATCTCGCCATGGAGGCGGGGGAGGCTGGGGTGGATTATGTCGCCTTCGGCGCCTTCTTCCCGACGGCGACAAAGGAGACGCATCACCGGCCGGATCCGTCCATCCTCTCCTGGTGGTCGCGGCTGTTCGAGATACCGTGCGTCGCCATCGGCGGGATCACTCCTCGAAACGGGAGTCCGCTGGTGGCCGCGGGTGCGGACTTCCTCGCCGTCTGCGGCTCGGTCTGGAACAATCCGGCCGGGCCGGCGGCGGCTGTGGCGGAATTCGCGCAGATGCTCGCGGACGCCGCCGGGCCGCGACGGCGCTGATCGAAGATCCGGCGCAGGAGCGCGCACCTCCCTTGCGTGACGGGTGGCGCTGGAGCTAAGATACTGATCTCTACTTATTTTTGGGGGTGAGACGATGCGGGCGCGCACGGCGATTGTCGCCGCACTGATATTCCTCGGCGCTCCGGCCGCGGCGCAGCCAGGCGAAGCGGCGCAGGTCGATCGTCAGCTGACCGAGGCCGGCCGCTGGAGCGAACGGCTGGCGGAGGCGCTGACGGTCGGAATGGAGAGCCAGCGGGCGTTGAACCAGGCGACCCAGGCCATGGTGAGGCCGCCGCTGAGCCGGGAGCGGATGATCGCCGCCGCCCCCCGCCTGCGCCCGCTGATCGAGGCAAGCCGCGCCGACCTGCGCCGTTCGAACGCCCTACTCGACGCGCTTCCGCCTGCCCCGCGCGAGATGATGGCCGAACTCGGGCCGCAGCTGGTCGCCGATGCGCGGGCCCATAACGCCCGCATGTTCGCGTTGCTCGACGCCTTCGACGATTTCGCCGTCGCGGTTGGGAAATCGGATCTGGCCGCGCTCGACCGGATCATGCCCAGGCTGATGGAAGGCACGTTCGCCGCGATCGGCCAGCAGAGGCTGCTGGTGCGCAACCGCCAGGCGACCGCCGAGCCGACGGACTCCACCCATCAGTCGCTCGGCATCATAGGGCAGGTCTACAGGGCCATGGAGGCCGTGCTTCGCGGATCGACCGAGGCGAGGGACAATGGCGGGGTCCGCGCCGACGCGGCGGCCGCGGCTCTTCGGAAGGAGCTCGGACTGGTCGGGGCGCACACGCGTTCGCTCGCGGCGACAGGCCGGCAAAACCTCGAACGGGAGCTTGCCGAGATCGACGAGCAGCGACGTTCCGGAGATCCTTCGGAGGCGAAACTGATGGAGCGCATCCGGAACGTCTATGCCGGAGAGGCCAAGGTTTTCGCGCTCGGCGACCGGCTCGTCGCCTTCGCGGAGGCGAACAAAGGGGTCACCGGGGCTCAGCTGCGCGATCCGGCCGGTCCTCGCCTTCTGCCGGTGCTGACCCAGTTGGAGGCCGACTATATGGCGATCAGCCAGGAGCAAGCCGCCGCTCTCGCCAAGGGACAGTAGACGCGTTCTGGCCACGTGGCGCGGCTGCTCCAGATCTCCTGAATCCTCGTCGGCGGACTTGGCGCGGAGCCTGTCGGGGTTTCGCATTCCGTGTTAAGTCGCTGGGCCAGCTGATGATCGCATTCCAAGGGGCCCTGATGTCCAAGCTTCCGCGGGCCGCTTTGGCCGCGCTGTTCCTGTTCGCAGTCCTTCCGCTTTCCCAGGCGGCGCAAGCCCAGCCGGAGGCCCGGCCCGCCGCTCCGCCTTCTTTGGACCAGTCGCTCGCCTTCATCTCCCGGCTCGGCGAGGTGATGGAGGTGCAGGTCGCGGGGATGAAGAAGCTGCTCGATGCGAAGCCGCTTCTCGACGGCATGACCACGCCCGCCGCCGTGGAGGCCAATGCCCCGAGGATCCGGGCGCTGCTCGCCCAGGCCAGCGCCATCGTCGAGCGGGCCGACGCGATGACCGGCTCGATCACGGTGCCGCCCGGGTTCCGCCTCGGCAATCTCGACGTCGCCACCATGCTTTCGGAGGTGAGGAGCCAGAACGCCAAGACCATCGCCCTCATCCGCGACTATGACGGCTTCCTGGATGCGGCGGAGCGCGGGGACCGCGCCGCCGCCATGAAGATGGCGCCGCGCCTCATGGAAGGCGGCTTCCTGATCATCGACGGCAATGCGTCGATGTACCGGAACCGCCAGGCCGCGGTCGCGCCGACCCAGTCCGTCCACCAGGCTCTCGAGATCGGCATTCAGATGTACCGCGCGATGAGCGCCGCTGGCCGAGCCTGGCTTGCGGCGCGGCAGGGTATGCGGCCGGATGCCGCGGCCGCGACCCTGCGGTCCCAGCTCGCCGATATATCCGCCCGGATAGCCGGGGCCAACCAGGCGGGGCGGGCCAACCTCGCGCGCGAGCTGAGCGCGCTCGACGGCAAGTCGGCGACCCTCGGCCTGCGTGGCGAGGAGGCGGCGAATTTCGCGCGGCTCCGGCAGGCGCTCGCCGGCAAGGAAAAGCTGTTCGCGGTCGGCGAGGAGCTCTCCGCCCTGATCGCTTCGGTGGGATCGATCACGGGAAGGAGCCTTTCCGCCGAGGCTTCGCCCCTGCTCATGGCCCGGCTGATGCCGCTGGAGATGCACTTCCAGGCGGCGCTCGCCGAGCAGGCGGCAATCGCCACCGGCAAGGCCCGCTGAGGGACGGCTTCTAGCGCAGCGCCTGCCCCACCATCGCCCGAAGCGTCAGCGCGTCGTGAATGGCGTGGCCGCCGATGTCGTTGTTGAAATAGCACCAGACGTCGCGGCCGCTCCTCGCCTCCTCGACGATCCAGTCGGTCCAGGCCAGCAGGCCCTCGTCCGAATAGCGGCCCCAATATTTGCCTTCGCCGCCGTGGAAACGGACATAGGCGATCGGCCCGGCCGCCCAGCGCGGAGTGGCCGAGCCCGGCATGTCGTGGGCGCAGAAGGAGATGTCCCGCGAATCGAGCAGGGCCAGCACCTCCTCGCTGATCCAGCTCTTCTCGCGGAACTCGAAGACATGGGTGAGGTCCGCCGGCAGGAGGGCGATGAATTCCTCCAGCCGCTCCCGGTTCAGCGCCCAGCGCGGGGGCAATTGGTAGAGGATCGGGCCGATCGTCGAGCCCAGGTTGCGGGCGCGGCCCAGGAACTCCTCGACCGGCTCGGCGCAGTCCTTCAGCTTCTTCATATGGGTGATGAAGCGGGGCGCCTTGACCGCGTAGCGGAAGCCCGGCGGCGCCTGGTCGCGCCACTTGGTGAAGGTGTCGGGCTTGGGCAGATGGTAGAAGCTCGTGTTGAGCTCCACCGTCTGGAACGTATCGGCATAATAAGCGAACCAGCGGTGCTGGGCCAGCTTCGCGGGATAGAACAGCTCCCGCCAGTGGCGGTAGATCCAGCCCGAGCAGCCGATATGGACGGTTCCGGTCATTTGCCGCTCGAAACGGAACGGGTGAGGAATAAGTTGCGTTGGACAGGGGTGGAACGCTTGAGAACCTTCGTTATCGTATTCGTCACGGCGATCGTCACCTGCGGGCTGACCAGCGCTTTCTGGTTCATGGCCTATAGCGGGGTAAGCGTTTCCAGCACGGCGCCCGGGCCGACCGCGACTCCGCCCGCGGACCCGACCCCGCGGGCCGAGCTTGTGCTCGGGCCGACGGGCGTGGCGGTCCCGGTGGCGGGCGTGGCGGCCGGCGAGCTCCAGGATACCTACACCCAATCGCGTTCCGGCGGCGCCCGGGTCCACAACGCCATCGATATCATGGCGCCGCACGGAACCCCGGTCATCGCCGCGGCCCCGGGCAAGGTCGAGAAGCTGTTCAACAGCAAGGGCGGGGGGGGGATCACGGCTTACGTCCGCTCACCGGACGGCCGGTGGATGTTCTACTACGCCCACCTCCAGGCCTATGCTCCCGGGCTGAAGGAAGGACAGGCGGTGAAGCAGGGCGATGCGATCGGGACCGTCGGCTCGACCGGGAACGCCAATCCGGCCGGGCCCCACCTCCACTTCGCCATCAACAAGATGGCGGCTGGAGAGAAGTGGCATGACGGCACTCCGATCAATCCCTACCCGCTGCTGGCGGGGGGGAAGTGAGTGTTTCCCCTCCCTGGAAGGGAGGGGCTAGGGGTGGGTCCGGCCGCAGGCCGGCCGAAACTCCGAGTTCGTATCGGTCTCGCTTCGCTCGCCTACCACCCCCGACCCCTCCCTTCCAGGGAGGGGAGGACTCGGGCTCCCTTGCCCCGCCACCGTGTGCCCGCTAAGGCCCGGCGCGGCTCTTTTCCACTATCTCCAGAGAGACAGGCATGAAGATCAGCGGCGTGGACATCCGTCCCGGCAACATCATCGAATATGAGGGCGGCATCTGGCGCGCCGTCAAGATCCAGCACACCCAGCCGGGCAAGGGCGGCGCCTACATGCAGGTCGAGATGAAGAACCTCATCGATGGCCGCAAGAACAACGTCCGCTTCCGCTCGGCCGAGACGGTGGAGCGGGTCCGGCTCGACACCAAGGACTTCCAGTTCCTGTTCCGGGACGGCGACATGCTGACCTTCATGGACAAGGAAAGCTACGAGCAGATCACCCTGCCCACCGATCTGCTCGGCGATGCCGCCGCCTTCCTGCAGGACGGAATGGACGTGGTGATGGAGCTTTGGGAGGAGCGGCCCATCTCCGTCCAGCTCCCGGACACGATCGAAGCCACCATCGTCGAGGCCGACGCCGTGGTGAAGGGCCAGACCGCCTCCTCCAGCTACAAGCCGGCTCTCCTCGAGAACGGGGTGCGCGTGATGGTGCCGCCGCATATCGGCGCCGGCACCCGGATCGTCGTCGATGTCTACGAGCAGACCTATGTGAGGCGCGCGGACTAGCTGAGCTCCGTCTTCCTGCGCGGGAGAGAGACAGCTGTGCGTGCTGGACCGTCATCCCGGCGAAACCCGGGACCTCAGGACGAGAAGTCTCGGCGGGTCTCCCCGAGGTCCCGGCTTTCGCCGGGATGACGTTCAAGGAGAGAATATGGTTTCCCATTCCGGCCTGATAACGGTCATGCAGAAGGCGGCGCGAAAGGCCGCGCCCCGGCTCCGGCGCGACTTCAACGAGGTCGAGCAACTCCAGGTGAGCCGGAAGGGCCCCGCCGACTTCGTCTCGATGGCCGACAAGCAGGCCGAGCGGACGATCCTGGAGGAGCTTCGCCACGCCCGCCCCGACTGGCGGCTGACGCTGGAGGAGGGCGGCGAGATCGAGGGCGATCCCGACAAGCCGCGGTTCATCGTCGATCCGCTCGACGGCACCACCAACTTCCTCCACGGCCTTCCCCATTTCGCGATCTCGATCGCCGTCGAGGATCCGCGCGGCGCGGGAGGGCGGCCCGAAATTACCCAGGCCCTCGTCTATCAGCCGCTCACCGACGAGAGCTTCTGGGCCGAGAAGGGCAGGGGCGCCTGGCTGAACGAGCGCCGGCTTCGGGTCTCGTCGCGAAGGGATCTCGCCGACGCTCTGATCGCGACCGGTATCCCGTGGATGGGGCGTGGCGCGATGGACCCTTTCCAGAAGGTCCTCCAGGCGGTCGCCCCCGAGGTCGCCGGGATCCGCCGTTTCGGCTCGGCGGCGCTGGATCTCGCCTGGGTCGCGGCGGGCCGCTTCGACGGCTTCTGGGAGGAAAACCTGAACTTCTGGGACATCGCCGCGGGAATCCTGCTGGTGCGCGAGGCGGGCGGCTTCGTCACCGACTTCCGGGGCGCCGACGCCGCGCTGGCGAAGGGGCAGGTGCTGGCGGCCAACGACCAGCTCCACTCGAAGCTTCACAAGCTCGTGGCGGGCGCGCTGCGCGGCTGAGGCCGCCGGATTTCAGCTTCCGCGAAGGAAGGTCAAATATTTGGAGACCGACGAGCTCCAGATATCGAGATACTCGCCGAAGTTGCCCCTGGGGATGCCCTGGTGGTCGAGGTCGAGATCCATTGCGAGGACTGGGTCGTTCTCGGCATCGATGTAGGCGCGGGTGAAGCGGTTCTTGCCGTTCCACTCGTTCACCTTCGCATGAGTGACTTCCAGATCGGTGAACCCGGTGAAGAAGGTTACGGTCGTGCAGGCCTTGCCGCCGGTGCAATTCTCGAAGAAGATCTTGAACTTGACGCCGCCGGCGCCGCTGCTGATCGACGGCTCGCCGCGGGTGGTGCCGAGCTCGGCCTGAAAGCCTTTCGCCTGAAGCGCCGCGACCAGGGTCTTGGGATCTTTCGCGCTGACCATCTGGGCGTGCGCCGGAAGCGACAGCGCGGCCGCCGCGAGCGCGATCGTCAAACTGAAAAGCCTCATCCTTGCGTCTCCCCACCGGTGGAAGATGAGGCTGGGCGGAGCAGGCGAAGCTGTCAACCGCCCCCCATTTGGGCCGCAACCTCGCCCTCGGGGACTCCGGTGGCGGAGCTGGCCGCGGCCCCGCGCCAAGTCGTTAGATTTCCTGCCTTATCGAACTCCGGCCGGCTCGCCGGGCTCGGCTCGTCTTGTGCCGCCGCCATTGCCCCAAAGCGGTTGCGATGGCCGGGCCGCTGCCCTAGAAGCCGCGCAACTTCGCACCCTTCGGAGAGTCTCGATGGCGTCCACCGCCGCCGAATATCTGCCCATCCTGCTGTTCCTGGCCGTCGCGCTCTCGCTGTCGCTGTCCTTCGTCGTCCTTCCGATGATGGTCTCGAAGCTCACGGGGGCGGCCAATCCCTATGCGGACAAGCTGGCGGAATATGAGTGCGGCTTTCCCGCTTTCGAGGACAGCCGGGCGCAGTTCGACGTCCGCTTCTACCTCGTCGCGATCCTGTTCATCGTCTTCGACCTGGAGGCCGCGTTCCTTTTCCCCTGGGCGGTGACCCTGGGCTATATCGGGATCGCCGGCTGGGCGGCGATGATGATCTTCCTCGTCGAGCTCACCTTGGGCTTCGCTTATGCCTGGAAGAAAGGCGCCCTCGAATGGGAGTGATCCTCGACCCGCGCCACGAGAACCAGCGTCCGTCCGACCTGCAGCAGCCGGACCCCGCCTTCTTCAACGACCTGAGCTCCGAAGTCGCGGACAAGGGCTTCCTCGTCACGTCGACGGAGGATCTGTTCCAATGGGCCCGGACCGGCTCGATGTGGTGGATGACCTTCGGGCTAGCCTGCTGCGCGGTCGAGATGATCCACGCCAACATGCCGCGCTACGACCTGGAGCGGTTCGGAGTGGCGCCGCGCGCCAGCCCCCGGCAGTCGGACGTGATGATCGTCGCCGGCACCTTGTGCAACAAGATGGCGCCGGCGCTGCGCAAGGTCTACGACCAGATGCCCGAGCCGCGCTGGGTCATCTCGATGGGTTCCTGCGCCAACGGCGGCGGCTACTACCACTATTCGTATTCGGTGGTGCGCGGGTGCGACCGCATCGTGCCGGTCGACGTGTATGTTCCGGGTTGCCCGCCGACTGCTGAAGCCCTGCTGTACGGCATCATGCAGCTGCAGAACAAGATCAAGCGCACCAACACCATCGCGCGTTAAAACCTGCCGGAAATACCATGACGACAAAACTTGAAGTCCTCCAGCTCGCCCTGCAAAAAGCACTGGGCGAGGGCGCTTCCATTTCGGCCGCGCTCGGCGAAGTGACCGTGGTGGTCAAGGCCGCCGACTACATCCAGGCGATGCAGACCCTGCGCGACGACCCCACGCTCAAATTCGAAGAAATGCTCGACTTGTGCGGCGTCGACTATTCCCAATATGGGGAAGGTACCTGGGACGGCCTGCGTTATGCCGTCGTCGTGCACCTGCTGTCGCTGGAACATAACTGGCGCGTGCGCGTGCGTACCTTCGCGCCAGACGACGAAATGCCGATCGTGCAGTCGATCACGCCGATCTGGCGCGCCGCCAACTGGTACGAGCGCGAAGCGTTCGACCTGTACGGCATCCTGTTCGACGGGCACGGCGACCTGCGCCGCATCCTGACCGACTACGGCTTCATCGGCCACCCGTTCCGCAAGGACTTCCCGATTTCGGGCTATGTCGAAATGCGCTACGACCCCGAGCAGAAGCGCGTGATCTACCAACCCGTGACGATCGAG
>DASVTN010000013.1:0-12348 GCA_036387555.1 Allosphingosinicella sp.
CGAGGCGTAGGCGGGGATCGCCTAGCCCTCGAGCTGGCGGGTCAACAAACGAATATCGTTGTCCAGCTCGGTATCCTCCGAGCGCAGCTGCTCGATGCGGCGGACGGCGTGGATCACCGTGGTGTGGTCGCGCCCGCCGAAGCGCCGGCCGATCTCGGGCAGCGAGCGGGGGGTGAGCTGCTTGGACAGATACATGGCGACCTGGCGCGGGCGGGCGACTTCGCGGGCGCGGCGCGCGCTGGTCATCTCGGCCTTGCGGATGCGGTAATGCTCCGACACCTTGGTCTGGATCTCGTCGATCGAGACGCGGCGCTGGTTGGCGCGCAGGATGTTGGCGAGCACCTCGGCCACGAATTCCAGCGTGATCGGCCGGTTCTGCATCATCGAATAAGCCGAGATGCGGTTCAGCGCGCCTTCGAGCTCGCGCACGTTGGAGCTGATGCGCCGGGCGAGGAAGCCGATCACGTCCTCGGGCACCTTCACGTCCGGGAGCGATTCGAGCTTCTTGTGGATGATGTTGAGCCGCAGCTCGAGGTCGGCGGCGTTGATGTCGGCGACCAGGCCCCAGGACAGGCGCGAGAGGATGCGCGGCTCGATGCCGTCCAGGTCCTGCGGCGCCCGGTCCGACGAGATGACGAGTCGGCGGCCGGCCGAAATGATCTCGTTCATCGTGTGGAAGAATTCTTCCTGGGTCGATTCCTTGCCGGCGATGAACTGGACGTCGTCGATCATGAGGAGGTCGGCGGCGCGCAGGTGCTGCTTGAACTTGATCGTGTCGTTGGCGCGAAGGGCGGCGACGAACTCGACCATGAACTTCTCGGCCGACATGTAGATGATCTTCGCCCGCGGGCGGAGACGGTGGAATTCGTGGCCGATAGCGTGGAGGAGGTGGGTCTTGCCGCGCCCGGTGCCGCCGTGGAGGAAGAGCGGGTTGAAGGCGACGTTGTCGGCGGTGGCCAGAGTGGTCGCGGCGCTGAACGCGACCTCATTGGCCTTTCCGACGACGAAATTCTCGAACCGGTAACGGGGCTCGAGCGCGACCGCGTAGAGCGCCTCGCCGGCGGCGGGCTCCTCCGCGGCCGGAGGCGCCGGGATCTCGACGACGGCCGCGGTCTTGGGAGCGGCGGCGCCGACTCCGACGGCGATGTAGCGGATCGCCGGACAGGCGGCGCGCCAGGCAAGCGTCAGCCGCTCGGAAAAATGGGTCTGCACCCAGTCGGCCATGAACTGGGAGGGAAGCTCGAGCTTAAGGGTGCCGGAGTCGGAATCGAAGGTGCCCAGAGCGATCGGACGAAGCCAGCCGTCGAAGGTGCGAGCGCCGCAATCGCGCCTGAGGCCCGCGCGAATCGCCTCCCAGGCCGCCTGGAGCGCGCTTCGCTCCATCATGTCCACCGAAGAACTGCCTCCCGCCGTCTTCACAGTCACGAAACGCACCCCCTCTTCTTACCAGGCCTCTTTCAAACGGGCCCTGACTGGCGCAAACCTCTCCCTTGCACGGCGGCCCCCCCGGGCGCGCCGATTCGGAATATCGTTCTTGCTGTGGCGTCCGAAGGGAATTCGCCCCGCCGGAAGAGCCGTTTTGGAAGCCTCGGCCCGGGCATGCAAGGCCGAAATTGAGCGTCACGAAAAAGAAATATGCTTGACATCGCATTTCCGCCCTTCACGCGAAAAACGGCGGAAAACTGCCGTTTTTCAAAGCGGAGCATCCGCGAATCGCCGGAAGTCCTCAGGTTTCGCGTTACGTTCCAAAAGGCATGAAAAAGCCCGCCGGAAACGCGTCCGGCGGGCCACTTCGAAGCTTTAGAGAGGCTTAGGCGAGAGCCGCGATACGCCGCGTCAAACGCGAGAATTTCCGGGCCGCGGTGTTCTTGTGGAACACGCCCTTCGCGACTCCGCGGGCCAGCTCGGGCTGCACCCTCGAGATGGCGGCCAGCGCCTGATCCTTGTCGCCCGCCTCGATCGCGGCCTCGACCTGCTTGACGAAGGTGCGGATCCGGCTGACGCGGGTCCGGTTGATTTCGGTCCGGCGCTGGTTGCGGCGGATTCGCTTCTTTGCCTGCGGCGTGTTCGCCATCGTGAGACTGCCTCTTGTCGCTAAATGAAAAGGGCGCGGCCAATCCACCGCACCCGCTCGTCCGCGCCTCTACGCAAGGAGGCCCGGAAGGTCAACCTCAAGAGCGCTGGCAGCGGGGGCAGAAAAAGGTCGAGCGGCCCGAATCGGAGCGCCTTTTGATCTCGTTTCCGCAGTCGCACGCCTCCCCTTCCCGCCCGTAGACCCGCCACTGCTTCGAGAAATAGCCGAGCTCTCCCGATGGCCGGGCGTAATCGCGAAGGGTCGAGCCTCCGGCCTCGATCGCGGCGGCCAGGACGGTCCGGATTGCGCCGGCCAGCCGCTCGAGGCGCGGGCGCGATATCCGGCCGCCGGCGCGGGACGGAGCGATGCCCGCCATGTGCAGAGCCTCGCATACATAGATGTTGCCGAGCCCGGCGACGATCCGCTGGTCGAGGAGCAGCGCCTTGATGGGAGCGGCCCTCCCGGAAAGGGCTTCGAGAAGGTAGCCGGCGGAGAATTCGCCGCCCAGCGGCTCGGGACCCATGGCGGCGAAGGGAGCGGTGCCTTCGAGCTCGCCGGTGGGGACGAGATCGAGGGAGCCGAACCGGCGCGGATCGTTCAGCGACAGGCGCCGGCCCTCGTCCGTCTCGATCAGGAAATGGTCGTGCGGCCCGAGCTCTTCGGGATCGATCCGCCAGCGGCCGGACATTCCGAGGTGGAAGACGAGCGTGTCGCCTCGGTCGGTGGCGATCAGCCCGTATTTGGCGCGTCGGGAGAGGCCGGTGACGGTCGCCCCGGTGAGGCGCTGGCGAAGGTCGGGCGGGAAGGCGCGGCGAAGATCGTCGCGCCGGGTCTCGACCCGCGCCAGCCGCCGGCCTTCCAGAACCGGAACAAGTCCGCGAACGGTGGTTTCGACCTCGGGCAGCTCAGGCATGTCTTAGCCCCTCCCCTTCAGGGGAGGGGTCGGGGTGGGGCCGGTGCAGGAGAATAGTTCGATGGCCTCGCCTTCCACTTACGTCTCCCCCACCCCAACCCCTCCCCTGAAGGAGAGGGGCTTTTGATAAGTGCACATGCGCGGAAACCCCTGCTAGAGGCGGGCGCGATGGACAAGGTTTCTTTCGGCTTCGAGGAAGTCCCGCCCGAGGAGAAGACTCGCCGGGTCGGCGCCGTCTTCACGAGCGTCGCCCGGCGCTACGACCTGATGAACGACCTCATGTCGGGCGGCCTCCACCGCCAGTGGAAGGATCTGTTCGTCCGCCGGGTTCGGCCGCGGAAGGGCGAATCGATCCTAGACATGGCCGGCGGCACCGGCGACGTCGCCTTCCGCCTCGCCGGGCACGGCGCCCGGATCATGGTCGCCGACATCAATCCGGACATGCTGGAGGTCGGCCGCGAGCGCGCGGTCAGGCGGCGGGTCGAAGGGCTGACCTGGGCCGTCGAGAATGCCGAGACCCTCAGCCTCCCCGATTCCGCCTTCGACGCCTATACGATCGCCTTCGGGATCCGGAACGTCACCGACATCGCGGCGGCGCTCGGCGAGGCGCACCGGGTGCTGAAGACCGGCGGCCGCTTCTACTGCCTGGAATTCTCGACCACCCGCTGGCCCGGCTTCGCGTCGATCTACGATGCCTATTCGATGCACGCGGTGCCCCGGATCGGAAGGGCGGTGGCCGGAGACGAGGAGAGCTACCGCTATCTGGTCGAATCGATCCGCCGCTTCCCGCCGATGGAGAAGTTCGCCGCCATGATCGCCAAAGCGGCTTTCTCCCAGGTGAGGGCCGAGCCCATCCTGGGCGGGCTGGTGGCCATTCACAGCGGCTGGAAGATCTGATGCCCCCCCCTCGTCATCCCGGCGAAAGCCGGGACCCCGGCACGAGAAGTCTCGGCGGGTCTCCAAGAGATCCCGGCCTTCGCCGGGATGACGGGGGGTGCTCATGACGCGGCCCGTCGTCCATATCTGGCGCCTGCTCAAATGGGGCCGGGTCCTCGCCCGGCACGGGGCGCTGCGCGGGATCGAGCGCGACTCGAACACTCCGGTTCCGGTTCGCCGCCTCGCCCGGATCGCCCGCTTCGGAGCCCGGATCCCGGAAATCCCCGCTTACGGCGAAGCGTTCGTCGAGCTTGGGCCGGCGGCGATCAAGTTCGGCCAGGCGCTGGCGACCCGGCCGGACCTCGTGGGGGTCGAGGCGGCGCGCAACCTCCAGCAGCTCCAGGACAATCTCCCCCCGGCGCCCTTCGAGCAGGTGCGCCAAGCGATCGAGCAAGGGCTGGAGAAGCCGCTCGAGGAGATTTTCTCGGACATCGATCCGGAGCCCGTGGGCGCCGCCTCCATCGCCCAGGTCCACCGCGCCCACACCACCGACGGCAAGCTTGTCGCGGTCAAGGTCCTGCGCCCCAACATCGAGGAGGATTTCGCCCGCGCGCTCGACACCTATGCCTGGGCGGCGGCGCAGGTCGAGAATATGGGCGGCGAGGCCGCGCGCCTCCGCCCGCGCGCCGTCATCGCCTATTTCAAGCAATGGACTGCGCGCGAGCTCGACCTCCGCCGCGAAGCCGCCTCGGCTTCGGAGCTTCGAGAGAACCTGGTCGCCGAAAGCGGCTTCTACGTGCCCGCGATCGACTGGAGCCGGACTTCGCGGCGGGTACTGACGCTGGAGTGGATCGACGGGATCAAGCTCACCGACCGCGACGCGCTGGTCGAGGCCGGGCACGATCTCAAGGCGCTCGCCGCGATCCTGGTGCGCGCCTTCCTTCGCCAGTCGGTGATCGACGGCTTCTTCCACGCCGATCTCCACCAGGGCAATCTCTTCGCCCTTCCCGACGGCCGGCTCGCGGCGATCGACTTCGGGATCATGGGCCGGATCGACCGCCAGTCGCGCGTGTGGCTCGCCGAGATCCTCTACGGCCTCCTCACCGGCAATTACCGCCGGGTCGCGGAGATCCATTTCGAGGCGCAATACGTCCCCTCCCACCACGACATCGACGAGTTCGCGACCGCGCTGAGGGCGGTCGGGGAGCCGATCCGGGGGCTTCCGGTCAAGGACATCTCGATCGGACAGATGCTCGACGGATTGTTCACCATCACCCGCGACTTCGAGATGCCGGTCCAGCCTCACCTCCTCCTCCTCCAGAAGACGATGGTGATGGAGGAAGGAGTCGCTCACGCGCTCGATCCCGACATCAACATGTGGGAGACGGCCGAGCCTTTCCTGCGGGAATGGGTGCGCGGCGAACTCGGGCCGGAAGCGGCGCTGGCGGACAGGATCGTGCGCGACTTCCGCACCTTCGCGAAGATCCCCGAGCTGATCCGCCGGATCGACTATTACTACCCGCCGCCGGGCGCGGCCCCGCCCGACCCGCCGCTCGCCGACGTTGTGGTGGTGAAGCCGCGGCGGTATTGGCGGTACGTGCTGACCGGCGCCCTCTCGGCCGCGGCCGGAGCGGCGGCGATGCTGTGGCTCGGTTGACACCGGGCGCCATGAGCATAGCTTAGCACCATGGCTGCCACCGCTCCCAAAGCCGAAGGCCCCACCCTTCCGCAAAAGCTGCTCGACGAGGCGCTCAGGCTCAAGGTCGACATCGATGGCCGCTCCGAGGACCAGGTTCGGCACGCGGTGCGGGAAGCCTGGATGAAGGAGAATCGCGAGGCGATCGAAGCATCGAATGCCTGGGTCGAGAGACACGGCCTGCCACTGGCGAAGTACCGCCAATTCTGATGCCTCAATTCGACGTTTACCGGAACGTCGGGGAGCCTGGCTATCTTCTCGATTGCCAATCGGGCGCTCTGTCGGGGCTGACGACCCGTTTGGTGGTGCCCCTCCTGCCTCCCGATTATGCTCCTCCGCCATCGCGAAGGCTGGATCCAATCCTTCGCGTCGGCGAAGACAATGTGGTGATGATGACGCATTTCGCTTCGGCCGTCCCGACACGGGCTTTGGGTGATGTGGTGGGATCTCTGGCGAACGATCATATGACGATGATGAACGCCTTCGACATGCTCCTGACCGGCTACTGACGATGCAGGGCAAGCGCATCCTCCTCATCGTCGGCGGCGGGATCGCGGCGTACAAGGCTTGCGAGCTCGTCCGGCTGATCCGCAAGGCGGGCGGGAGCGTGCGCTGCGTTCTGACGGCGGGCGGGGCGCAGTTCGTCACGGCGATGACTCTGGCGGCGCTTTCCGAGCAGCCGGTCCATGCCAGCCTTTGGGACCTCAAGGACGAGGTCGAGATGGGGCATATCCAGCTCAGCCGCGAGGCCGACCTGGTGGTGATCTGCCCGGCGACGGCCGACCTGATGGCGAAGATGGCGGCGGGGATCGCGGACGATCTCGCCACCACGCTCCTGCTCGCCACCGACAAGAAGGTGCTGGCCGCTCCGGCGATGAACGTGAGGATGTGGGAGCACGAGGCGACGCGCCGCAACGTCGAGCGGCTTCGGGCGGACGGGGTGACCGTCCTTGAGCCGGACGAGGGCGCGATGGCTTGCGGCGAATATGGGCCGGGACGGCTTCCGGAGCCGGAGCGGATCCTCGGCGCGATCCGCTCGCATTTCGCGTCCGATGGGCCGCTTGCCGGCCGCCACGTCGTCGTCACCGCCGGGCCGACCCACGAGCCGGTCGATCCGGTGCGGGTGATCGCCAACCGGTCGTCGGGCAAGCAGGGCTTCGCGATCGCGGCGGCGCTGGCCGATCTTGGCGCCAGGGTGACTCTGGTGGCGGGGCCGGTGGCGCTGCCGGCGCCGGTCGGGGTCGAGAGGGTCGATGTGGAGACGGCTCGGGAGATGGAAGCCGCCGTCGACGCCGCGCTCCCGGCCGACGCGGCGGTGCTGGTGGCCGCCGTCGCCGACTGGCGGGTCGAGCAATCCCCTTCCAAGCTGAAGAAGTCGGCCGGCGCGCCGAGGCTCGACTGGATCGCCAATCCGGACATCCTCGCCGGTCTCGCCCGAAACCCGCGGCGGCCCCGGCTCCTGGTGGGGTTCGCCGCGGAGACAGGTGACGTCGTAAACGTTGCGCAAGCGAAACGAGCAACCAAGGGGTGCGACTGGATCGTCGCCAATGATGTATCGGGAGACGTGATGGGCGGGGACCGCAACCGGGTCCACCTGATCACCGCCGCCGGCGTCGAGAGCTGGGACGAAGGCGAGAAGAGCGAAATCGGGCGGCGCCTCGCCGGCCGGATCGCCGCCGCACTGGGGGACGAAGATGCGCACCGACCTTCTGCTCCTGACCCCATTGGCGAGGCTCGCTGATGTCGCCCTGCTGCTCCTGCGCTTGGTGACCGGAGCGTTCCTCGTCTACCAGAGCCACGACAACGTGCTGAGCGCCGAGCGGATGGCGGAGTTCGAGAAGTTCCTCCTCCAGTTCGGCTTTCCGATGCCTGGAATCCTGGCGCCGCTCTGCGTGTGGGCTCAATTCCTGTGCGGGATCGCCTTCATCCTGGGGCTCCTCACCCGCTGGGCCGGGCTCGTCACCGCCTTCGTCTTCGTCGTGGCGGTATGGATGGTGCACTGGGCGCAGGATTTCCCGGGCTGGTGGCCGGCCCTGATCCTGATCTTCCTCGGGCTGCTGTTTGCAACCCGAGGGGCCGGCCGCTACTCGATCGACCAATGGATCGAGAGGCGCGATGATCGACATGATCGACATAGAGGTAAAACGGCTTTCCAACGGTGAGGGCCTTCCCCTCCCCTCCTACGCCAGCGCCGGAGCGGCGGGCCTGGACGTGGTCGCCGCGGAGGACGTGATCCTCGCACCCGGGGCCCGCCACGCGGTGGCGACCGGCATCGCCTTCGCCATTCCGGAAGGGTATGAGGTCCAGGTCCGGCCGCGCTCCGGTCTTGCGCTGAGGCACGGCATCACCTGCCTCAACACTCCCGGGACGATCGACAGCGACTATCGGGGCGAGGTGAAGGTGATCCTCGCCAATCTCGGCTCCGAGGCCTTCGAGGTGCGCCGGGGCGAACGGATCGCCCAGCTTGTGCCGGCGCCGGTGCAGCGGGCGGCTTTCCGGGAGGTGGACGAGCTGGACTCGACCGATCGGGGCCGGGGAGGCTTCGGCTCCACGGGGCGCTGATTCGAGAGACCCCTTGCTCTCGGCGCCGGAGGAGAGGAAGATGAGCCTCTTTCAAGGGGAATGACCATGCTGGGACCGATCGCCACCGCCCTGCTTCTCGCCTCCGTCAGCGGCCCCATCCAGGTCGACGTCGGCCGCGCCAACTGGTCCACGCTCCCGCCGCTCAAGGCGGTGGAGCGGGTGCTTCCCTCGACCGACATGGTCGACAGGGTCGAGACGATGCTCGAGACGGGCGCCTGCAAGCTCCAGGGCCAGACCGCGAAGAAGTTCGACATCACCATCCCTTATGCGGTCCTCGTCGAGCCGGACGGCAAGGCCAGGCGGGTCGTCGTCGCCGAAACCGGATGCGCGGAGCTGGAAACCTTCGTCGGGATCATCGTCACGGCGATGGCCCGCGAAGGCGATTTCCAGCCGACGCGCGAAGCCAAGGCGCGGTGGTTCGCGAGCGAGCTCAACTTCAACCTGCAGTGAGGCTGAGCGACGAGCAGCTCGACCGCTACTCGCGGCACATCGTCCTCAAGGAAATAGGCGGCGAGGGGCAGCTCAGGCTGCTCGGCGCCCACGCCTTGCTGATCGGCGCGGGCGGGATCGGATCGCCGGCGATCCAATATCTCGCCGCGGCGGGGCTGGGCCGGTTGACCGTCGTCGACGACGACGTCGTCTCCCTGGACAATCTCCAGCGCCAGATATTGTACGGCACCTCGGACGTCGGCCGTTCCAAGATCGAGGCGGCGGGCGAGGCGGCCGCCCGGCTCAACCCCGACATTCGCTTCCAAGGGAGGGGCGAGCGCATCGGTCCGGGCAACGCCGCCGCCTTGCTCGAGGGCGCGGACATCGTCCTCGACGGAAGCGACAATTTCGCGACCCGCCTCACCGTCTCCGACACCTGCACGAAGCTGCGCATCCCGCTCGTCTCGGCGGCGATCGGCCAGTTCCAGATCCAGGTCGGCACCTGGCGCGGCTGGGAGCCGGACCGGCCCTGCTACCGCTGTTTCGTCGGCGACGCCTTCGACGCGGAGGATTGCGACACCTGCGCGGAGCTTGGGGTCCTCGGCGCGATGGCGGGGATCGCGGGAAGCTGGGCGGCCCTGGAAGCGATCCGGCAGATCGCCGGCTTCGGCGACGAGGCGGCGGGCAAGGTCCATGTCTTCGACGGGCTCGCGCCCTCCATGCGCACCCTGAAGATCGTCAAGGACCCGGGCTGCCGCACCTGCGGACCTTGAGGCCCGGCCGTCATTCCGGCGAAGGCCGAAATCCATGAACACGGCCGCATGAAATCTCGGATTCCGGTGTCCATGGATCCCGGCCTTCGCCGGGATGACGGCGCCCTTCAGGCCGGCAACTGGCCGAGCGCGTAGCGCAGCTGAAGCGAGGCGAGGACGAACAGGCTTGCGCCGAGCACCAGATCGAAGGTGCGAAGCGGCCGAAGCCGCTCGCCGCGCGGCGGGTGGAAGGTGAGGTCGAAGAGGGTGGCGACGACGATCCAGGCGCCGCCCAGGCCAGCGACCAGCGAAAGCAGCACGAACGGCCAGAAGAGGACGGCGTAGGCGCCGGAGAAGGTCCAGAGGGCCACGGCCGGAACCTCCGCAGTGACCGCGATTCCGGCCGCGGTCCAGCTCCGCCGCATCAGCCCTTCTTCGCCGGCGCCTTCTTGGCCGGCGCCTTCTTGGCGGGAGCCTTCTTGGTGGCGGCGGGCTTGCGACCCCGCCCCTTCTTGGCCGGCGGACCCTTGGCGGCGCGCTCGTCGATCAGCTGTGCGGCTTCCTCCAGCGTGAGCTCGTCCGGCGCAAGCGACTTGGGCAGGGTGGCGTTGGTGGTTCCATCGGTGACGTAGGGGCCGAAGCGGCCCTCCATCAGCTTGATCTCGAGCTCCGTGCGCGGATGCGCGCCGAGCACCTTGAGCGGCTCGCGCGCGCCGCGCGCCCGACCGCCCCCCGCGACCGCCTCGGCCAGCTTCACCACCGCCGCGTTCATTCCGGTCTCGAACACCTCGGTTGTGGAGCCGAGCTTCGCATATTTGCCGTCATGGGCGAGATAGGGGCCGTAGCGGCCGATCGAGGCGGTGATCGGCTTGCCGCTTTCCGGATGAGCGCCAACGGTGCGCGGAAGCGACAGAAGGCGGATCGCAAGGTCGAGGTCGAGCTCGCCGGCGTCCTTGGGGATCGACGCCCGCTTGGCCTCCTTGCCCTCCCCCATCTCGATATAGGGGCCGAAGCGCCCGGTCTTGCGGGTGATGTCCTCCCCGGTTTCGGGATGCTTGCCCAGGATCTCCGGCCCCTCGTCCGCAGCGCCCTCCTCGCCGCCCTGGCCGAAGCGGCGGGTGAACCTGCACTCGGGATAGTTGGAGCAGGCGACGAAGGCGCCGAAACGGCCGCCGCGAAGCGCGAGTCGCCCCTCCCCGCAGGCGGGACAGAGACGGGCGTCGGAGCCGTCCTCCTTGTCGGGGAACAGCCAGGGCGCGAGGAACTCGTCCAGGGCCGCGGTGATCGCGGAGGGCTGCTGCTCCATGATCTCGGCCGTCTTCGGCTTGAAGTCCTTCCAGAAGGCTTCGAGCACGGCCTGCCATTCGGCCCGTCCGCCGCTGATGTCGTCGAGCTCGTCCTCAAGCCGGGCGGTGAAGTCGAACGAGACGTAGCGCTCGAAGAAACGCTCCAGGAAGGCGGTCAGGAGCCGCCCGCTCTCCTGTGGGATGAAGCGGTTCTTCTCCAGCTCGACATAACCGCGGTCCTTCAGCGTCTGGAGGATGGCGGCGTAAGTGGAGGGGCGGCCGATCCCCAGCTCCTCCATCTTCTTGACGAGGCTGGCTTCGGAATAACGCGGCGGCGGCTGGGTGGAATGCTGCTCTGCCGTGACCTTCTTCTTGGCCGGCGCGTCGCCCTCGCGAAGCCGCGGCAGGCGGCGCGATTCGTCGTCCTCGGCATCGTCGCGGCCTTCCTCGTAGAGGGCGAGGAAGCCGGGGAAGAGGACGACCTGGCCGGTGGCGCGAAGCCCGGTCTGGCCGGTGCCGTCGGTAAGCTCCGCCGTGGTCCGCTCCAGCCGGGCCGAGGCCATCTGGCTGGCGAGGGCGCGCTTCCAGATCAGCTCGTAGAGCCGGCCGTGATCGCCCGAGCCGGCGCGGTCGCGGCCGAAATCGGTCGGCCGGATCGCCTCATGCGCTTCCTGGGCGTTCTTGGCCTTGGTCTCGTAATGGCGCGGCTTGTCCGGGACGTAGCCGGCATCGAAGCGGTTCGCCACGGCTCGGCGCGCCTCCGAAATGGCTTCCGGCACCATCTGGACCCCGTCGGTCCGCATATAGGTGATCGAGCCGTCCTCGTAGAGCGCCTGGGCGACCCGCATCGTATGGCTTGCGGCGAAACCGAGCTTGCGGGCCGCCTCCTGCTGCAGGGTCGAGGTGGTGAAGGGCGGCGGCGGGTTGCGGCTGAGCGGCTTGGTCTCGACGGAGGCGACGGAGAAGCGGCCGGCCTCGACCGCGGCCTTGGCGGCTTCGGCGGTGCCGCGGTCGGCGATCGACAGGCGGTCGAGCTTCTCGCCCTTGAAGCGGACGAGACGGGCGAGGAACTCCTGCCCGTCCGATTCCATCAGCGCCGCGACGCTCCAATATTCCTGGGCCCGGAACAGCTCGATCTCGCGCTCGCGGTCGACGACGAGGCGGAGGGCGACGGACTGCACCCGGCCGGCGGACTTGGCGCCCGGAAGCTTGCGCCACAGCACGGGCGAGAGGGTGAAGCCGACCAGATAGTCGAGCGCCCGGCGGGCGCGGTAGGCGTCGATCAGATCCTCGTCGAGGGCGCGGGGATGCTTCATCGCTTCCGTCACCGTCGCCTTGGTGATGGCGTTGAACGTGACCCGCTCGACGTCCGCCGGGAGCGCCTTGCGCTTCCTCAGAACCTCCTGGACGTGCCAGCTGATCGCCTCGCCTTCCCGGTCCGGGTCGGTGGCCAGGATCAGCGAGGTCGCCTTCTTGGCCTCGTCGGTGATCGCCTTGAGCTGCTTCGCCTTGTCGGCATAGGTTTCCCACTCCATCGCGAAGCCGGAATCCGGATCGACCGAGCCGTCCTTGGGGGGAAGGTCGCGGACATGGCCATAGGAGGCGAGCACCCGGTAGCCGGTGCCCAGATATTTCTCGATGGTTTTCGCCTTGGCGGGCGATTCGACGACGACAAGCTTCATGGGGATCCTTCACGCGTACGCGTATAGGGTGGGGATCGGTCAAGAGGCTCGTCAAGC
>DASVTN010000014.1:0-72339 GCA_036387555.1 Allosphingosinicella sp.
AGGCCCAGCGTCCACATGTTCTTGCAGCGCAGCGCCTCCTTGTTGCCGAGGCCGAAGGGCTTCACCGCGTCCAGGGTGAGCTGCGAGATGTTGAACCGGATCACCTGCCACTTGCCCAGGCTTCCGTCGTCGAGCGGATTGGCCCCGTAGCCGGCCTTGGCGAGGTTGCGCGCTCCGAACTCGCCCTCGTCGGCGATGATCAGGCCGCCGGGCTTCAAATCGTCGACATTGGTCTTCAGCGCCGCCGGGTTCATCGCGATCAGGACGTCGGGCGAATCGCCCGCGGTCTCGATCGCGGCGGAGCCGAAATTGATCTGGAAGGCGGAAACCCCGAAGGTCGTCCCCTGCGGCGCCCTGATCTCGGCCGGAAAATCGGGAAAGGTGGCGAGGTCGTTGCCCGCGAGGGCGGTCGACAAGGTGAATTGCCCGCCGGTCAGCTGCATTCCGTCGCCGCTGTCGCCGGCGAAGCGGACGACCACCGCCTCGCACGCCGTATCGGCTCCGGCTTCCTCGGGCGTCAGATAATGGGTGGCGCTCGCCAATCTCGCTTCCTTCGTAGCGGTTTGCGCGATTATCACTAGCCGCAGCGGGCCGGGGCGACAACTCGCCAAGTGGCCCCCGTCATCCCGGCGAAAGCCGGGACCTCGGGGAGACCCGCCGAGACTTCTCGTCCTGAGGTCCCGGCCTTCGCCGGGATTACGGATGGGCTTTCCTGGATGACGGATCGAAGCGGCGGCAATAAGGGGGAGGCGCAAGCGCGGGAGAGACGATGAGCGACCCTTATGTTCGGCCGGACGTCCGCCTCTTCCTCGACTATTACAACAACCTGCCGGGCCCGCGCGCCCACGAGGTCGGGCCGAACCAGGCGCGGACGATGATCCTCGCCTCGCGCCATGTCGCCGACGCCGAGGTGGGGCCGCTGGCGCTGATCCGCGATCTCGCCTGCCCCGGGCCGGAGGGCGACATACCGCTCCGGCTCTACGACGCCCGTGAAACGCGCGAAGCCGGGCCCCTGCTCCTCTTCTTCCACGGCGGCGGCTTCGTCTTCGGCGACCTCGATACCCATGAGCCCTTCTGCGCCGAGGTGGCGAGGCAGCTCGACCTGCCGGTGCTGGCGGTCGACTACCGGCTCGCCCCCGAGCACCCCTTCCCCGCGGGCGCCGAGGATTGCATCGCCGCGGCGCGCTGGGCGGCCGCGAGCCCGGCGGCGCTCGATCGGGAAGTCACCGGCCTCGTCACCGCCGGCGACAGCGCCGGGGGCAATTTCACCATCGTCGTGGGCCTTGCCCTGAGGGACGAGCCCGCCCGGGTGCCGATCATCGCGCAATGGCCGATCTACCCGGCCGCCGATCCAGCCCAGGGCTATCCCTCCTTCGAGGATTTCGGAGAGGGCTATTTCCTCAGCCATGACGCGATGCGCTGGTTCGACGGCTGCTACCGCCCCGATCCGGCCGACTGGCGCTACTCGCCACTGCTCAAGAGCCAGGCCGGAATGCCCCCGACACTGGTCCAGACCGCGAGCCTGGACCCGATCCGCGACCAGGGCCGGGCCTACGCCTCCGCCTGTGCCAAGGCGGGGGTGCCGGTCGTGTTCATCGAGGCGGTCGGGACGATCCACGGCTTCATCAACTTCAGGCGGGCCATCCCCTCCTCCGCCCAGGACATCGCCGGCGGGATCGAGGCTCTGAAGCTGATCTTGAAGGAGGCGAAAGCGACATGATCCCCTCGTTGCGAGGAGCGAAGCGACGCGGCAATCCAGATGCCGAGCCCGCCACGAGGGCAAATCCGGACTGCTTCGCTGCTGCGCAGCAGCAGTTTATCCTGAGCGCCGCCGCAGGCGGCGCCGAAGGGCTCCCGATGACGGAGAAGCCGGCATGAACGACCTTCCCTACCGCCCCGCCGTGGGCGTGATGCTGCTCAACGCCGAGGGCAAGGTCTGGGTCGGCCAGCGGCTGGATAGCACCCTTGAGGCGTGGCAGATGCCGCAAGGCGGGCTGGACAAGGGCGAGGAGGCCGAGGAAGGCGCCCTGCGCGAGCTTGAAGAGGAAACGGGGATCGGCCGCGACAAGGTGGCGATCGTCGCCCGCCACGGCGAGGAGCTCTGTTACGATCTGCCCGAAGAGCTGGTCGGCAAGCTCTGGAAGGGCCGCTGGCGGGGACAGCGTCAGACCTGGTTCCTGGCCCGCTTCCTCGGCTCGGATTCGGACGTCCGCATCGACACGCCGGAGCCGGAGTTCCGAGCCTGGAAATGGGCCGACCCGGCGGACCTGCCGGCGATGATCGTGCCCTTCAAGAAGAAGCTGTACGAGGATGTGGTGGCGGCGTTCCGGGACCAGCTTTGAGCGGTTCCCGTCATCCCGGCGAAAGCCGGGATCCGAGGACAAGAAGTCTCGGCGGGTCTCCCCGAGGTCCCGGCTTTCGCCGGGATGACGGGCTGAGACGGTGTTGGCTGGACCCCTTTCTCCGGCTAGAGCCCTCCCGATGCGGGGCCTGACGAAAGACGAAGCGGCGGCGGTCGAGCGCTCGGCCGGAGAGCCGATGCTGGCTCAGGTCGAATCCTGGGCGGCGGTCAACAGCGGCTCGCACAACCTCGCCGGCCTGGCGGAGATCGCCGGGATCCTCGCCGACGCGTTCGCGGCCCTGCCGGGCGAGCTCACCCTTCGCGAGCCCGGCCTGGTCGACTCGGTGACCGCCGCCGGCGAGCGCCTTCCCGTCCGCCACGGCCGCAACCTCCATCTCGCCGTCCGCCCGCAGGCGCCGGTGCAGCTGCTCTTCACCGGCCATATGGACACGGTTTTCGCCGCCGATCATCCCTTCCAGGGCGTTTTGTGGCGGGACGAAGGGATCCTCGGCGGCCCCGGAGTCGCGGACATGAAGGGCGGGCTTGCCGTCCTGCTCGCGGCGCTGAAGGCGGTCGAGCGCTCCCCGCTCGCCGGCTCGCTGGGCTACGAGGTCGTGATCAACTCGGACGAGGAGGTCGGCTCGCCCGGCTCGTCCGCGCTGCTCGCCGCCGCCGCAAGGGGCAAGAAGGCGGCGCTCACCTACGAGCCTTCCGCACTGCCCGACGGCACCCTCGCCGGCGCCCGCCCCGGAAGCGGCAATTTCTCGCTGATCGTCCGGGGCCGAAGCGCCCATGCCGGCCGCAATCCCGAGGAGGGGCGAAACGCCCTGCTCGCCGCGGCCGAGCTTGCGCTTCTCCTGGACCAGGCGAAGGGCGAAGGGCTCAGCGTCAACCCCGCCCGGATCGACGGCGGCGGACCCAACAACGTGGTCCCCGATCATGCAATTTTGCGAATAAATATGCGCCCCGCCACCCGGGCCGATCAGGAACGGGCGCAGTCCGCCCTCGAAGAGGCGATCGCCGGCGTTGCGGAGCGGCGGGACCTATGCATAACCATGCACGGGGGGTGGGGCCGGCCGCCCAAGCCCCTCGATCCGGCCACCGAGAATCTGTTCGCCCTGGTCGGGCGCTGCGGCGCCGATCTCGGCCAGCCGATCGGGTGGCGGGATTCCGGGGGAGTGTGCGACGGCAACAACATCGCCGCCTGCGGGGTCCCGGTGGTCGATACGATGGGCGTGCGCGGCGGCTCCATCCATTCGGATCTGGAATATCTGATCGTCGAGAGCCTGGCCGAACGGGCGCGGTTGTCGGCCCTGACGATCCTCAGGCTGGCTCGTGGGGAGGATTTGTGAGCTTTCGCATACGCCCCGCGCGCAACGACGATTTCCAGGCGCTCTACGAGATGGCGAAGCTGACCGGCGGCGGCTTCACCAACCTGCCGGCCGATCGCGGAGCGCTCGTCGACAAGCTGATCCGGTCCGAGCAGGGGTTCGCGGCGCAGGTGACGGAGCCGGGCGACGAGCTTTACGTCTTCATGCTCGAGAATGCAGACACCGGCCAGATCCGCGGCACCTGCCAGGTCTTCGGAATGGTGGGCCGCGACGCGCCTTTCTACAGCTACCGGATCAGCACCCTCACCCAGACCTCCAAGGCGCTCGCCCAGACGTTCCGCAACGAAATGGTGACCCTCACCACCGATCTCGAAGGCTCGTCGGAGGTGGGGGGCCTGTTCCTCCATCCCGGCGAGCGGGCCGGCGGCCTTGGAATGCTGCTCGCCCGGAGCCGCTACCTGTTCATGAAGCTCCACCGCGAGCGCTTCGCCCGGCGGGTCATCGCCGAGCTTCGCGGAGTCATCGACGAGAAGGGCGGCTCGCCTTTCTGGGATTCGATCGCCGGCCGCTTCTTCGGAATGACCTTCCAGGAGGCGGACGAGTTCAACGGCGCCCACGGCACCCAGTTCATCGCCGATCTCATGCCCAAGACGCCCATCTACACCGCGATGCTTCCGGAAACCGCCCGGGCGGTGATGGGCGTCCCCCACCCGTCGGGGCGCGCGGCGATGAAGATGCTCGAACGGGAAGGCTTCCAGTTCGACTGCTACATCGACATCTTCGACGGCGGCCCGACCATGACCGCGCCCACCGACCAGGTCCGCACCATCCGCGAATCGCGCGAGCTGGTGCTGGAATCGGTCGACGACTCGGTCGAGGGGACGAACATGATGCTCGCCCGCGGCCGGCTGGAGGACTTCGCGGCCTGCTGCGGCGACGTCTCGATCTCCCCGGACGAAACCGCCACCGTCAGCCGCGAGACGGCCGCCTTGCTCGGCATCGCGCCCGGCGACACCTTCCTCGCAATGGGGCGCTGATGCCGCTTCGGGAGATCAATTTCGACGGAATAATCGGCCCGAGCCACAATTATTCCGGCCTCAGCCTCGGCAACATCGCCTCGGCGACCAACAAGGGGCTCGTCTCCCACCCGCGCGGCGCGGCTCTTCAGGGGCTTGCGAAGATGCGCCACAATCTTCGCCTCGGCCTGCCCCAGGGGCTGCTCCTCCCCCACCGCCGCCCCGACCGCGGCTGGCTCGCCGAGCTCGGCACCGCGGTGGAGGACGTGCCCGCCTCGCTCCGTCCCGCCGCCTTCTCCGCATCGGCGATGTGGGCGGCCAACGCCGCCACCGTCTCTCCTGCCCCCGACACCGCCGACGGCCGCTGCCACCTCACCGTCGCCAACCTCAGGACCATGGCCCACCGCAGCCACGAATGGCCCGAGACCCTCGCCCAGCTTCGCCTGGCCTTCGCCGACGCGGCGCGTTTCGCCGTCCATCCGCCGGTGCCGAGCGCCTTCGGCGACGAAGGCGCGGCCAACCACATGCGGCTCTGCGCCGCCCACGATGCGCCGGGCGTCGAGGTGTTCGTCTACGGCCTCCGCGGCGGCGCCTTCCCGGTCCGCCAGCACGACGAGGCCAGCCGCGCCGTGGCCCGCCTCCACGGCCTCGATCCGGACCGGGCCTTGTTCGTTGCCCAGTCGGAACAGGCGATCGCCGCCGGCGCCTTCCACAACGACGTCGTCGCCGTCGCCAACGGCCACGTCCTCTTCGCCCACGAGCAGGCGTTCGAGGATCGTCCGGCCTTCTACGCGGAGCTCAGGCGGCTGCTGCCGGAGGTGGAGATCGTCGAGGTCCCGGCCGGCGCGGTCAGCCTCGAGGACGCGATCCGAAGCTATTTGTTCAACGCCCAGCTGGTCACCCTTCCCTCCGGAGCGATGGCGCTCATCCTTCCCGAAGAGGCGCGCGAGACGCCGTCGGTCTGGGCCTGGCTCCAGTCGATGATCGCCGGCAACGGCCCGATCCGCGAGCTGTTCGTGGTCGACGTCCGCCAGTCCATGGCCAATGGCGGCGGCCCCGCCTGCCTGAGGCTGAGAGTGGTCGCCGAGCCGGAAGCGGTGGACCCGCGCTTCATGGCCGACGAGCCGAAGCTGAACCGCCTCGCCGCCCTCGTGGAGGCCGAGTGGCCGGAGCGTATCGAGCCGGAGGACCTTCTCGATCCGGCGCTGTGGGCCCGAATGGAGAGCGCCCGAGCCGCTCTTCTGGCGATGCTGGATCTGGAGGAGCTGATCTGAATTCCTCCACGAGCTTGCTCGGGGAGGGGGACCGCGCGAAGCGCGGTGGAGGGGAAGTACGATCTCCGAGATCGCCCCTCCACCCCGACGCTTCGCGTCGCGGTCCCCCTCCCCCAGACGAGCTGGGGGAGGAACTCTACCTTTGCGCTCCCGAGGATGTGGAAGCGAAGCCGCTCTTCCCCTGAGCCAACGCCCGTCGCCCCTAGGCCTCCGCGCTCCAGAAGATGTCGATCGGCGCGTCCACCGCAGCCAGAACCCGGCCGATGGGCGCCCCGGAAAGCGGGCCTTCCTTGACCGCCTGCTCGAGCACCCGGCGCTTCTCGTCGCCGGCGATGACGATCATGATCGCGCGCGCCGAGGTCAGGGCAGGCGCGGTCAGCGTGACCCGGTCCACCGGCGCGTCCTGCGGCATCGGATCCGGCCGGACTCCGACGGCCCGGCGCTCGCGCGGGCCGGCGACGGCGCGCTCGAGATCTGCGCCGGGAAAGATTCCGGCGGTGTGTCCGTCGACGCCCATGCCGAGGCAGGCGAGGTCCAGCGGCCAGCCGATCAGCGACAGCCGGGCGTCGGCGAGCCGGCCCGCCTCCTGGCGGTCGCCGAGCGCCGCCTCGTCGACCAGCGAGACGAGGCTGGCGCCCTTCGCGTCGAACCAGCCTTCGAGCTTGCGGTAGTTGCTGAGCGGATCGCCGAGCGCGACCAGCCTGTCGTCGGTGGGCATGATCGTCACCTTCGACCAGTCGACGGACTTCGATTTTGCCAGCTGGGCGAAGATCAGGTCCGAAGTCGAGCCGCCGGCGAGGGCGAGCCGAGCGCCCTTATGCGCCTCGACCGCGCGTTCGATGACGAAGCCGATGTCCCCCGCCGCCTGCGCCGCCATTTCCTTGGCGGTGTCGAACTCCCACCATTCGATCTCGTCCATGCCGTCACTTTCTCCGTTCAGAAGGGGCAAGGAACCCTCGCGACGCGAAGCCCGTTCCAGCCGCGACCGCCTTAGGGAGACAAACCATGCCTGCCAAATCGAAAGCGCAGCAGAAGGCCGCCGGGGCCGCATTGTCCGCAAAGCGCGGAGATACGCCCGGGAGCAAGCTTCAGGGCGCGTCCAAGCAGATGGCCTCCTCGATGAGCGAGAAGGCGCTCGAGGAGCTCGCCTCGACGCCGCGAAAGGGCAAGCCGGAGCGCGTAAGCGGCTGAGGCCGAAGCTCAATTCGTGCCGGTTAACGGCGCCTTCACCTTAGCTGTTCACCGCCCGTGAGCAGCCGGGGCCGCATCTGCGAATGCATGACAGCGGAGGCGAACATGGACCTATCGACGCAATCGCCCGGGCCCGCCGAGGAGCAGGCGGACGAAGCGCGCCCCCTCGCCCCGATCTGGGCCGAGCCTCGGAGCCTGTTCTTCTTCCGGCTCGGCACCCTGGCGGGGGAGAGCGCCCGGTTCCAGGTCGAGATACTGGCACTGGCGGAGAGCGGCGCGATCGTCCGGACCGGCCAAAGCCTTCATGAGGAGGCCCGGCTGGAGCTGGAGGTCAACTCCCATCACCGCTTCGCGGCGCGGGTGGAATGGACCAGCGGCGATCTCGCCGGCCTGGAGTTCGAGGATCGGGAGTCCGTCCGGGAAACGCTGGCCTCCCGCGACCGCGCTCATCCCTACCGGGCGCCGCGGCTGGAGCTGTGCGCGGACGTCCTGCTTCGGCTGGGGGAAAGCTGCATCACCGCCCGCGCGAGGGACGTCTCCGAAGGCGGGATCAAGGTCGAGCTGGCCGATCCCGGCTATGTCGGCCGCGAGGCGCGGGTGATCGTCCCGGGCATGCCTCCCGTCGCCGGCCGGATCCTGTGGTGCCGCGACGGGCAGGCCGGCATCTCGTTCGAACGGCCACTGCCCTTCGCCTGCCTCGCCGATTGCCTCACCCGAGGCGAGGCGGAGCGGCCAGCGGCCTAAGTCCCGTCCCTCGGGCAAGGAGTCCGGCGGTCCAGGGCGCGGTGTCGGCCGGGAGCTTGTCCGGATCGAACTCGCGGACCGACTCCACCTCCAGGTTTCGGCGGGGGCGGTAGACGACGTCCCTCACCACGAACAAAGCGGAGCCGTCCCGGGGACCGGAGGCGGCGCCCGGATCCTCGAGCCGCTCGACGGCGCCGTGGGCCATGAGGCCGATCTCCTCGCGAAGCTCCCGGAGCATCGCTTCCTCCGCCGCTTCGCCGCGCTTCACGCCTCCGCCCGGCAGCCGCCACCCCGGCGCATAGGTGAGAAGGACCAGCACGACCTTGCCCGCTTCGGTGAGCGGCACCGCATGGACTCCGCCGCCTCCGGCCCCGGCCGCCTTGCGCGCCGCCCGGCGCAGGCCGTGGAGGAAGGTGAAGACCGTCCGGATCAGGCGGCGCGGCAGGCTCATCGGCTCACTCTATCTTCAGCCGAACGAAGAGCATCGCACCGCCTGGATCGCCGGAATAAGCCGGCTCCAGGGCCGGCGGGAGGAAGTTCAAGGCCCACAGCCCGCCGAGGCCGAGCTTCGCCCGGCCCCCCACCGGCCAGTCGTGGACCGCTCCGGCCGATGCCTTGGCGACGTCGTAGACCGGACCGTGATGGCCGCCGACGCGGGTCAGCTCGTCCGTCTCGATCCGCTCGGCCCGGCCGAACAGGGTCCAGCGGTCAAGCGCCACGGCGCTTTCGAGCACGAAGGCGTCCAGCCGTTCATGCGCCTTCACTCGGCGGCCCCAGGCGAAGGTCGTCGACCACCAGCCCTTGTCGCCGATCGGGCGGGTGTGGATGGCGCTGGCCGACCAGCGGGTCTCGTTCTCGCCCGGCTCGAGCTGCTCGGGGGCGATGAGGCGCGTCCAGCTCGCCTGCAGGGACAGCGACCGGGCGGGGTTCCAGGAAAGCCGCGCCGCCGTCGAATCCAGCGGCCCGGTCTCGATGTCGAAGCGACGCTGGTCCGGCTCCCGGCCGTTGAAGCGCGAGGCCTCCAGCTTGACGTCCCCCGCCGCCAGGCCGGCGGTGACGACCCCGAACACGATGTGGGTGGAATCCAGCCAATGATGGCTGATCGGCGCTTCCGGCGAAGCCATGGCGGAGGCCCGGTGCATGAAGGGCGGCGGCCCGAAAGCGGGTTCGCCCGGAAGCCCGGCATAGAGGTAGAGATTCGCTCGCGCCGACAGCGGCAGGCTGTAGCTGGCCGATAGCTCCATGAAGAGGTCGTGGGGGTGCTGGCGGTCGACCAGGGGATCGACGCCGTTCGCCGTCTCGCCCGCGGCGAGAAGCAGCGGATAGCCGCGGCGCCCCATCAAGGGATCGGGGCTGAGGCTGGCGCGAAGCTGGAGCGTTCCCGCCCCCAGCGGCCGCCGCGCCATCCCCATCACCATTCCGGTCACGAACCCCATCTCGCCGCCGCGCGCTCCCGCCTGCCGGTCGTAGACGGCGTGGAGCGAGACGTGCCCCATCAGGGTCCACTCGCCGGCGGCGAGGTGCACGCCGCCGTGCGGAGAGGAATCCGGCTGCCAGGCGGTGCCGGAAGCCTCCCGCCGCGCCGGATGCGGCCCGAGCGCGCCGGTCATCGCGTGCGAATCCTGCGTCTCGGCCTGGACCGGCGGCGCGTGTCCGTCGTGCCCGGGCTCCGCCGCGACGTCGGCCGGGCGCTCGGGCGCGGCATGGCCGTCATGCTGCGCCGCCGCGGGGGAGGCCGCGAGCGCCAAAGCCGACAGCCCCGCGCTCAACGGGAATCTCATCGCCTTGCTCCGCCGTGGAAGCGCGGCCGGCAAGGCCGTCGCCGGCCGCCGCCGCTCAATGGCTGCCCTGGTGGCCCTTGTGAGCGCCGGATTCCCCATGGCCGTCATGGCCCTTGTCCTTCTTGTGCTCCTCGCAGCATTCCATCTTGCGGCCCATCATTTCGCAGCAGCACTTCTTCTCCGCCTTGGGGGCCGGGTCCGGCGCGGCCTCCGCATGGGCGGCGGCGGAGAATGCGAGGGCGAGCGCGGCCGCCGCGAGGTACGTCTTCATGCTTCGTCTCCTGATTTTCCCCGGATGCGGGAATCCCTGCACCCGAAAACCGGCGTGCCGGCAGCGCTGATCGGATAGTCGCGCGGGCGCCGCCTTGCAACGCCGCGCGCTTTCCCACACCGCGTGAAGACGCTGCCGACGGGAGAATGCGATGGGAAGGACGGTTCGAAGGATAGTCACCGGCCACGATGAGCGCGGCCGCTCCGTCGTTCAGGAGGACGGCTCGCCGGCGCGGGTGGTCACGCTCGGCGGCGAAAGCGGCACCACCTTCCACGAAGTGTGGAACACGCGCTCCACCCCTGCCCCGATCGGCCGCGCCTCGGGCGAACCGGCCGAGCCCGGCATCTCGCTGCTTCCGCCCACCGGCGGGAGCCGGATCCGCGTGCTCGACATCCCCCCGGACGACGGCGCCGTCGCCGCCTTGCCCCGCGAGGCGGTGAAGGCGCTGTTCGAGGCGATCGGCGCCGGCCACACGCTTCCGGAGGACCCGCCCCACCCGCTCATGCACCGCACCGAGACCGTGGACTACGGCATCGTCCTCGAAGGCGAGCTCGTCCTCATCCTCGACGAGAGCGAGACGGTGGTTCGGGCCGGCGACATAATCGTCCAGCGCGGCACCAGCCACGCCTGGGCCAACCGCTCCGGCGCAAACGCGCGGATCGCCTTCGTCCTGATCGACGGGAGGTTCGAGGACGGGCTTGGGAACTGAAGCCGGGAACGCTCTCGAAGGGCGCGTCGCCCGGCTGGATCGGGTGCGGCCGCCCGAGGTGAAAGGAATTGGCGCGCCCAGAAGGATTCGAACCTCCGGCCCCCAGATTCGTAGTCTAAGTCTCCGGATTCGTAATCAATAGGCCGCTGTTTCCTGTAGCTGGATAACATTGGATTACGTTGCTTTAGCAGCGACTTAGGACCGGACGCGAGTTGGATGCTGTTGGTCGACGCTGGCATCTAGTTGCTACAAATGGGTTACTCCCTGATTGCTCAAGGAGTACCCAAGTGCAAGGTCGAATCACCCTCTCAGCCCTCAAGTCTTTGTCCTCCAGCTGCAAAGGCCGCAAGCGCGTCTTCCTCTGGGACACCGAAGTCAGAAAGTTCGGCGCCTACCGAAACAGCACAGGCGCCGTCGTCTTCGTCTACCAGTTTCGAATGCACGCGAGCCGCTCCACGGAGCGGCTCACGATCGGCAAGCTTGGCTCCCTAACACCCGACCAAGCCCGCTCGATCGCAGCCACCGCAGCCCTCAAGGTCGCCAACGGGATCAACCCCGTGGAGGAACGGCGGCAGCTGCAGAAAAAGCGCGAAGTCGACGAAGCCCTGCTGCTCAAAAACTTCGCGCTCGAATACCTGAAGGTGCGAGTGGACGAGCCCAAGCTCAGATCAGCCCCAACCGTTCGCGCCACCATCATCAACGACATCTGTCCTCACCTGGGTGAGGTGCCGCTCGCGAACATCGACGTCGCAAAGACCCAGAAGATGCTCGCCCAGCTCAGACTGCGCTCACCCAGCGCCGCTCGCTCCGCTTTGGTCCAACTCAAGGCCATGCTCGCCTACGCACGAACCCTGGGCAAAATCGACCGCGTCGCCATCGACATCCTAAAGCCCGAGAAGACCAAATCGCGCAGCCGCATGCTGCAGCCTCGCGAGATCCGACGCTTCATCGAAGCAGCTCACGACCTCGGCGGCGCCCGCGGAGATGCCTTCCTGTGCATCCTCCGGCTCGTCAAGCGAGTGAACGAGGTCGCCCGGATGGAATGGAAAGAACTCGATCTCGACTCCCGAACCTGGGTGCTGCCAGCCGAACGCTCCAAGAATTACGAACCCCAGACGATCTTACTTCCCTCGGCCGTCGTCGAGTTGATCGAGCGGCAGCAGCCCGACGCCTCGGCCCGCCGCGGTTTCGTCTTCTCCCTGGACGGCAAGAGCCCAGTGACCCTCGGCGGCAAGATGAAGGACACCATCGACGCGTATATGCACCGGCGAATCGAACTGGCAGGACAAGCCGGGCGGCCGATGAACGCTGTCGCCCCATACGTGATCCATGACCTGCGCCGAGCTGGAGCCACAACCCTTCAGCGCAAGCCCTTCAGGTTACCTCCATACGTAATCGAGGCTCTGCTCCATCACACGACCGGCAGGACACCGCTCATGAAGACTTACCAACTGGACGAAGGCGTTGAAGAAGTCGCAGATGCTTTGATCACATGGAACAGATACCTCAACGAACTCATGGCAGACCAAGACGCGTGGCCAGGAGGCCGTCATTTGCAGCCCCTGAGCAAAGAGGAAATGACCACCAGGACCGCAGCGCTACGCGCGACCTGGCCAAAGGGGGCCAAGAGTGAAGGAAAATCCGGCGGCAGCGGCTGAGCATCAACTCGACTGGTCCATCCATGCCCGCCGGTCCGAGTGGCCCACCTCCGCCAAGCTTTTTCTGGCGGAGGCGGTCAGCCGGGCCGGCGCCGCGCTCTGGGACCTATGGGACAACGACCTCCCGGGATGGCTGGCGCACCCGAAGGTGCCGAAACTGCCCGACGCAGACGAAGCCTTCGACCGCGATACCCCGATACATGGGATCCACGCCAGGTTCGCGCCCCACATCCGAAAGATTATCACGGCCGCGGAATACCGCGCACTCTTCGAGGAAGAAGTTCCGCCCACCGTGATCCTCCGCTGGGAGCTCGAAGAGGACGAAGAAATCACCCGCCCCCATTGGGAGGAGGCGGTCCGGATGTCATACGAACAGGCGCACGAACGCGAATTTGCCGAAAAGGTGATCGCCGACGTCAGCCGCCTTCTCGGCGAACTTGTCGTCTCCGGGCGAGTCCGAACCTTCGTCCGGCCCCTTGAAGGCGGCCAGCCTCAGCCGATGGCGACATCGCTGTGGGAGCTCAATGCGCGGATCCGAATTGCAACCTGCGCCCTCAACCTCGACGACCCGTTCACCCATAGCCTCCCGCCAACGCACCATATCTTCGTCGAGGAGGAGGACCTGCAACGCGAGCTGGCGTCGCTCCCTCCCGATCGGAAAATAAACCCTATCCCTGCCCTCTGCGGAAGCACCCTCACCAGGGACGAGGAGGACGCCTTCGTCAAAGAGCTACTCGACTGGCTGAGCGGCATGATGGAGAAGCCGCCCGAAGGCACCCCCTGGCGCCACCAGAATTGGAGATACGAACGCTTTGCCAATGCCGCCACCGACCGCTTCGGCGAGCGTTACAACGAAAGCAATTTCAAGCGGGCCTACAGATATGCCCAGGCGAAGTTCCCTCATTTCTCCAAACGGGGGCGACCGCCAAAAGACGATCCGACAATTCGAGATTAATTCGCCGAAAATTGCGCAAGGCATTTCCTAACGGCCCCGCGCCGCCCGAAATTTATCTGCCGTGACCAGGGTACACAGTCCTTCTGCAGCCAATCCCGGCCAACAGCAGAAAAGGACCCACCCGTGATCATCGAAGTACCCAACGATGTCGACCGCATCTTCATCAGCCCCCGGATGATCGATACAGCCACCGCAGCGGCTTACCTCGGTCTAGCCAAGAACACGCTCGAGAAGATGCGCCTCTACGGAGGGGGGCCCCGATTCTCCAAGTACGGCCGCGCCGTCCGCTATAATATCGACGAGCTCGACGCCTGGATCGAGAAGAACAGCGCCGCCTCCACCAGCGAGCACTGGAAAGCCGCCTGAGCCCGGCAATCGCCGTAGATTCCGAGATGCCATAGTCGAGTGAGCAAGAGCCGGGAGGAAAATCCGCGGCCTTGCTCCTCGACAAGGCCGCGAGGTGCATGTGACCCAACCCCACTCCGAAAACCGATCGCCGCAGCGACACCCGCCGATCGACGTCCAGCGTCTGAAGGACAGCATTCGCCTCAGCGACGTCGTCTCTCAACACGTCAAGCTCAGGCCCTCCGGCCGAAGCCGCAGCGGCTGCTGCCCCTTTCACGACGATCGCAATCCCAGCTTTGTCGTCACCGACGACATCGGCCTCTATTATTGCCACGGATGCCACGCCACCGGCGACGTCATCGACTTCGTGCGCGCAATCCACCGCTGCGGCTTCCTCGATGCCGTGAAGCATATCTGCGGAACGCTTCCGGCCCTCTCCGTCGCCCGCAACCGCGAACGCACCAAAAAGCTCGACCGAGCTCATCTCGTCATGACCATGAACTACGCTCGCTTCCAGTGGCAGGATTCGGTGCCGATCGAAGGCACGCCGGCCGAGCGATACCTGCGCCGGCGAGGCATAGAGGGCTCAATCCCGCCAATGCTGAAATACGGACGGGTACCGCTGTGGGTCGACCCCAGGACCGGCAAGAAGGGCCCGATGAACCACGCGCTCGTCGCAGGGTGCCAGGACGTCAGCGGCCGCGTCACGGGCATCCACAAGACCCTGCTTCGAGCCGACGGCCAGCTCGCCGAAGTCCGCTCTCCCAAGCAGAGCCTGGGACAGATCCGGGGCGGAGCCGTTCGCCTGGGGCCCGAGGCAAGCGAGGTCATCGTCTGCGAAGGCCCCGAAGACGGGCTCACAATCCACGAGCTGCTGCCCTCGACACCCGTGTGGGTCGCGCTGGGAACCGGCAACATGCCGAACATGATCCTGCCGCCAGGCATCAAGCGCGTCCTCGTCGCCGGCGACAACGACAAAGCAGGCCGAGCGGCCGTTGAACGGGCCTGCGCAGCCTTTCGAACCCAAGGGAGGCACGCCGCGGCCATCTTCCCCGGGCATGCCTTCGGCGACTTCAACGACCAACTGCGCGAACTCGCGAAAGAGGACTGAAACAGGGGTAATTTGTCCCTTCTTCAGGGCGAGGGGGCCGGAGCCCCTGTGTTGAAACGCTCCGGCCCCGCCCCCGCCGGAGAGGAAGTCCAACGGCGGGGGAAGTCTTGGGTTCTGTAGGATCGACGAAGATCGGTGCGATCTCCTGGCCGCCCCTCAGAACGACGGCTTGTTCATCTTCGGGTAGAGTCGCTCGGCCTCCGCCCTGACCGCCGCCTCGTGCGCCCGGTCCGCCCGTTGCCCCTGACGAAGCTCGAGGCTGCGATTCATCACGTCCATGACGCGAACGGTGAGGCTGGGGAGGTCGTTCTCGACCAGAGAACCGGTGCGGGAGCAGCGCGGCTCCCTAGGGGAGCAATATAAGCTCTCAAACCGCCATTCGAGAGACGGCCGCCCATAGCGGCTCAGCACAGCGCGCTGAAAGCTCTCAGCCTCGATCGCGCCGAATTGGATCTTGTAATGGACCCGAGAAACATAGGGGCCCAGTCTTCCCGGCGTATAGGTGACTTGCACCTGCTCCTGCCCGACCCGGTAATCCTCCCTCGCTGTCACCTCAGCACCCGCCGGAGTACGCGCGGACCTGAGGTTCGATACCTGGTTCGCGACTTCGCCCTGCCATGAGCGCCCTTTTGAGCGAAAGGAGAGTTGGAAGCCGTCCTCCTTCAGCGCTGCGGCAACCTCTGCCGGCGTCATCCCGAGTCCCACACCCGAAATCTTCCACGGCGCCGTCGGAACGGCTGCCGTTCTCGCACCCGAAGGCACTTGGGCCGACGACCCACTCGCGACGAGCAGTGCCAGTAATGTCGTTGCCGCTATTCTCATCCCACGGTTCCCATCGCTGCGCCGACGGCGGACAGCCGGCGGCATCTCCCGAAATTTGAGGCGATGCCGGCCCTTGGAACCGGATGTTTGAATCCTGCTGTGACACAGGCGCGAACGCCTTTAGCCGGGTGGCCTGGACATACGCGTCCGCCATCCGGTCGACCCAAAGAAGGCCGCTTGCCAGCTGTCACAGCAGGGGATTCAACGCCCCTACCCTCCCGCTCTCGCGAGGGGCCCGGAGAATAAGCCAGCTTCCCGCCAGAAACGCAAGACTGCAACCCGTTGAGGCAGATGCTCATACCCGCATGGGCTCACCAGGCGACCATTGCCCTTTCGGTGACGACCGCCGAGAGCGTCTGCGCGATGATCTGGCGGCTGCAAGGAAAATAGGCCCAACCGGCACCCCGCCAAGCATTCGCTCTCCAATCGGACATTGGAGCGATCAAACCATAGGAATCTCTTGCGGCGGAGCCCGAGTCCGGTGAAGCTAGAACATTGAGAATCGAGGAGGTCCCGCGTTGTCAGGCTTGATCAGGATCGTTCTGCCGAAGTGCACGAGTGCCGCTATTAACATTTGTGGCTTCGAAACAGAGCGCCACGCCTGATGATCAGCGTCCCTAGATTGGATCGCCTCGATGTCGAAGGATACGGCCTCTACCCAGGCATCCCTAATACGGCCGGCGAGAGCACTGGCCTTCACGCGGAGTTTGGAAACGGTCTTTCGCTTATTATTGGAGCGAACGGCCTGGGCAAAACTACACTAATCAAGCTGATCTACCGCATGATCGGCGGCCCATATGACATTCCTAGTCTCGCCGCAGGCGAGGAATTGGGCAACCGTCGGCTGGAAGCAACGCAGCTGCCACCTTACGAACGAACGATGTTCGCCGCGCGCGTTGCCGACCGTGCAGCATCGGCCACAGCGACCCTGTCGCTCGTGTTCGGCGACAAACATTTCATAATCACTCGGAACTTGTCGAACCTGTCTCTGGCTGCAGTATCGGTCAACTCCGGGGAGCGCGAGGCGATTGGGGAAGATGCCTACCAAACGATGATCTGCGATGCAGCTGGCGTGGGGTCTTTTGGCGATCTTCTCCTCATGCTGCGATACCTCGTCTTTTACTTCGAGGATCGGCGCGCACTGGTCTGGGACCAGACGGCGCAGCGTCAGCTGCTGCGAATGCTTTTCCTTCCCCCAGCTCAGGCGCAGGAGTGGACTGCGCATGAGCGCGTGATCCTCACCAAGGACAGCGACGTGCGCAACTTCCAGGCCGTAGTCGGCAAGGAGGAGCGGGAACTCACCAAGAACGTGAGAAAGTCGCAGAGCGCGACCGCGCTGCGCGCGGAGCTGGGGTCGCTCGAGGGCGTTCAGGAAAACGACCGACAGCGCCTTCAGGACATCAGCGCATTCACGGCCGACCTCGACAACGCAAGACAACAGGCGCGCGCAGCACATCTCGAAGCGCAGCAGGATCGCGAGAGCCGCTTCCGCTCCCTTGAAGAGGCGAAGCTGTTGGCGATCCAAGCGCGCTTCCCGGAAGTAGCCTCGACCGGCCGCTACATTTTAGCGCAGCTGATGACCGACCACGAATGCCTTGTATGCGGAACGCACAACGACGCGGCGGCAGCGGCTTATGCGGAGCGGATCGAGAAAGACCTTTGCGTCGTATGCTCGACGCCGCTTGCAACAGTCGAGGGGATAGTCGAGCAACGTACGGTGGCGGACGAGCGCGTGTCAAAGCGCGTCCGGGCGCTGGAGGCCGCCGATAAGACGCTGTTGGGTGCGACAGCAGCAAGGCACGCCGCTGAAAGCGAATTCGATGCCCACTGGCGCACCGTTGCACGGCTGGAGGCGGATATCGCCGAGCGAGCTTCGAGGATCAATGCGATCGTCGATGCACTGCCGCCGAGCGAACTGGCCATGCGCGAGCAACGTGACGATCTCTCGCGGCTGCGAGGCCTGCTTGAGGCCCGCAAGGGTGAGTTGGCCGACCTACGGCGGGCATTCGCCGCGTTCGTCGCCGAGCGACGTGACGACTTGATGCAACAGGCCGGCAACATCTCAACCTATTTCGGCGAGTATGCGTCCGGTTTTCTGTCAGAGCAGATTTCTCTGACCTGGTCGTCATATCGAGCGCGGCTGGGTCAGACGGGCGACCTGATTGAGTTTCCAGCGTTCGATCTCGAGATGTCGGGAAGCGACTTTGGTGCCAGCGTTCGCCGGGCTGGGCCGAATGATGTGTCGGAAAGCCAGCGCGAATTCATCGATCTCGCATTTCGAATGGCGATGATGCGGGCGGCCAGCGCAGATGGTTCAGCGAGCCTTGTTATCGACACACCGGAGTCGTCGCTCGACGCCGTGTTTGCCAAACGTGCAGGCGACATCCTGATTCGTTTCGCCGATGGCGAAGGTAACAGTCTGATCATCACTTCGAATCTGGTCGAAGGAAGCCTGATTCCCACCCTTGCAGATGGCCTCAAGCGATATCCCGAACCACGCCAGCGGCTCGTCGATCTGTTTGCACTAGCCAGGCCCACAGCAGCCGTGCTTGCTGAGCCGCAAGCTTATGCGGATGTGCGCTTGAAGCTTCTCGGACCAGAGCTATCGTGACCGAGCTGCGGTCAATCGACGCCGGCACCAAGCTACGCCAGCAGGTCCGTCTGCTGGTCCTCCTCGATGCAGTTTGTGCAGCGGGCTTATCGCCGATTCCGGTGATGCGCCTGCACATCATCGCCTACATGTCCGACGTGCTATCGCCGGTCTGGAATCTCATTCCCTACGAAGGAGAAGTCTATAAACGGTCCCAAGGACCGTTCTATCCCGAGCTCCAGCACGACTTGGATCGGCTCGTCGGCCGCGGTATGGTGAATGTCGAGCGCATAACGCATGTATCCGTGGGCGTCGACCGAGCCCGCATCGACGCGCACTACTCGATCAATCGTGAGCTTGCCGGTCCGGTTCTCGACCTGCTCCCTTTGCTGCCGCAGGAGGAGGAGCCGACAGCGTTCATGCGCGAGCTGACCTTAGCGCTTTCGTCGATGTCCGACGACGATATCGACCGCGCCTTCGAACAGGACGCCACCTATTCCAATCGGAAGATTGGCAACAAAAACGTCATCGAATTTCATGAGGTGCGCGATCTCAACTACACTGCCAATGCAGCTCGGGCGATCGGTAACCTAGTTCCCACCAAGGCGGTCGTTGGCGCCGGTGAGAAGGTGCATCTCTATGTTCGGCATCTACGCGCGAGGCTGAATGGCGCACGCTGATCTAGGGCCGTGGAGGGGGGCCAAACTCGGAGAAACGGTAGCCGCCTACGGCGGCGTCGGCGCCGATGACGACCTGCCCGACGCGCTTCGCTTCGCGCGGGGCGTCGGAAAGCTGATCGTAAAACGTCGGCGCCTGGCGGGAGCGACGATGAGAACGGATGCGATCAGCGTCTTCATTCTACGGCCGGAGGGATCGCCTGGGTCCGATGCCGTCCGCGAACCATTGCTCGGCGACGGAGGGATCGAGGTGGCCGGCAGGATTTGGTTCGTCGGCGCCACAGCACAGTCCGGACGCTTCATCGAGCCCCCGTCAACCTCAGATGGCGACGTGTTCGACCATGTCGAAGCGATCGGCTGTGGCAACTATCCGGCAGTTGTTTTCAATCCCACCGTTCAGCCTCCGACCCTTCGCTTCTACCAGAAGGGGCTTGCCGCAGAGCACGACGTCGAGGTCATTGAGATCACCAACATGGCCGTGACGGTTGAACGGGTCGAGGCAATCTTGGATCGCATGTGGCAGAATAGCTTCCGCACCCCCGACGCGCAGATCGACAAAGGCTCGGGAGTCTGGGCGGACCCGGCGAAATACTGGGCGAAAAGCGAGGCCGAAAAGATCGTCCAATCTCATATCAAAACGGCGCTCGCGGTCGCGTTGGTCGACTGTGTAATACGCCACGAACAGTCGATGGGACGAGGCCGGGTCGACATCGAAATCGAGCAGCCCACCGACGATGATCCACCGAGGTGGATCCGACCTATGGAGATCGAAGTTAAGGTGTTGCGCGAGCGAGGCTCAACGGGGCGCAAGCGAACGGAGCCTTCGGTTCACCGTTGGATCGGCCACGGTATCAGGCAGGCAGCCGCTTATCGAGATGAGCGCGGCGCTGAACATGGTATGCTGTGCTGCATCGACATGCGGGCAAACGACCTCGAGGAGGATTTCTGCCCAGCTACCACGAGGCAGCGCGCAGCCGATCACAACGTCGTGATGTTTCGCCGTTTTCTCTACAATAGCTCCGATGCGTTGCGGCTCACCGAATATGGTGGGGACGAAGACGGTTAGATCAGGGCCGACGGAGCACGACCAGACTCTCAGCCAACTGCCGTTGACCCCCCTGCTGCGCCGATGCTCGCATGTCGCGCAGCACTTCGAGGCGATCGACCTCGAGGCCTAAGACCGGTGCCAACTCAGTGAGGATCTCGGCCACGGGCACTGGTATGTTTGCATACCGGCTGTCTCCAACCACCATCCAGATCGTTCCCTGGGGCGCCAGTGCCGCAGCTACTTCGCTGATCACGCCACCCATGTCATTGAAGTAGGAGCCGACCATCTCAGGAATTCGACGGTTCCAGAGCTTGGCCCGGGCGCTCTCAAGCGCGGCCATCGTCTCGTCGAGCAGCACCGATCCCGTTGGCGCCGCGGCGAAGGCGCGATCGACTTGAACGTGGGAAGAAACGGTCGATTGGCGCAGACGCCGGTTGCCCTCAGCGTCGGTCAGATACCCGAGCATCCAGAGTTCGATGTTGTAAACGTCTGTGTAGTCGAAGGAATTGGGATAAGGCGGCGAGAAGATCGCGATGTCGCAGCTCCCACAGACGGCAAGCGCGCCGCGGCAATCTCCCCGGACGATCTCGTATCCGGATTCACGACGGCGCGCGAACTTGTCGATTTCTGTGATAGCTGCAGTCGCGGCCTCAGCGAATGCGGCATCGACATCCGCGCCGACGCGTCGGTGCGCGTCCCAGCCCCGCCGATAACGGCGACCCTTGCCGTTGACGACAGCATTGCTCACGCCGATCATAATGCCACCGAGCAGCACAGTGAAAAGGCGACGTGCGGCCGCGTCGGGCAGGCTCTCGATGGCTAGCCGGAAAGCCAGGAGCCGCCGCCCGACCGGCTCGTCGAATATCCACCGCCCCGAAACGCCGGGCTCAAGAAAAGTCGGCGGTAAACCGGCCATTGGCGCATCGGTCGCCGGCTCAAAACTGTCGATCGAGCGTAGCAGCCCACCGAGAGTGGAAATCAGTGAGGGCACATCGTAGCTGGCGAGCTTCGCCTCTATCAGGTCGGCGAGATAGGGGTTCACCTCCATCGTCACCGGCCGAACGCCCAGGAACTGGCATGCCAGTGCGGTGGTGCCCGACCCTCCAAACGGGTCAAGGCAGGACCTGACCGAAGACGGACTGGAGGTGATGGCCTGCTCCACAATCTCGGGGGCGAACGCCTCCTTGAAGTGACGCCACTTCTGGAAGGGCAGCACCGGCGCCCCTGCATTCGTGCCGAGCGACGCGACCCTACGGCCATTCGTCCAGGTTTCGAAGTCGACGAGCATGGCGGTGTCCAACGTTGATAATTCACAATACATATGTCATGTTAATTATCTATGGCCAAGCCGTATTCTCATCGCGCTACGCTAGCGGTCGACCTTGAAGCGGCTCGGAGGGGAAGAGGCCTGTCCTATGCCGAGCTTGCTCGTGCAGCCGGTATCGACACCGCTCAGGCAATGAGAATTTGCAACGGCCAGTTTGTGACGCTGAGCGCCAACGTGCTGAAGATCTGCCGCGCGTTGGAGGTAGCTCCACCTAGCGACGACCTGCGCCTCCCTATCGGCGGCGGGTCGCAATCGGCTGCGCGCCTTCAGTCCGAGGTCATCGCCGCATGGGATGAGACGCAGGAAGGGGCAGACAACCTAATCGCGCTCTTGCGCACTGCACGGCGCATTCGCGACCAATCCGGCAGGCCTACCTGAATCGTTTAATGTTGTGTTGTGGGATGGCGGTCTCGCCCAACTTGGGCATGCCCCAATCAACAGGCAGGCGCCGGTCGACCCAGGATCGTCGGATGCGAGCTAGTCGTGAGATTCAGGACGCCAGCATTTCACCGAATAGCCGTCGACCAGAGTTCGCCGGACTCTCACTCCCGCGACCCGCATGCGTCGCCGGATCAACCGTCGATCAGCTTCTTCCATGCGCATGCCGAGATAGACCGTTGCGACCGCGCCATTCCCATGCAGCGCCCGCCCCGGTTGCGGCGAGAATAGCCGCCATTCACGTTCATACGACCATTTCAGGTTTTTGGTAGAAAGTATCGCCCGTGACCGCAGCTCCGTGTCGAGCATGGCGCGAAGGTTCAGGTAGTGTGGCCGGTCGCCATAGACAACGCGAGCCAACGCATAATCTTCAGCGAGTCCATTCAGGAGTCGAGTCAGCGGATAGGCGATACATATACCGCGGAATCCATCGGCGTAATGCGCCCACATCAGCTCGTTGTTCCACGTCTCTGAAAGGGATGCGATGCCCAGTCCGAGCTTCTCGGAGCGAACGGCCTCGGAGAATTGATCGTAGTCGAAATCGTGGTCCGAAGGTTGATTGGAGCGATAAAAGCCTTCCATCGGATCGTTCATCTGATTGAATGTTCCGCACCAGATGTAGCCCTGCTCGATCGCTTCAAGTTCGCGCTCAAGCCTGATGCGATCGGCCCTTCCATTGCCATCGGCGCCGCGCGGTCTCAGCGACCGGTAGCGATACAGCCAGGTCGGGGTAGCATAAGTTTGGATAGTCGCCACCGGGTCTCCTTAGCTGCTCGCCGTGCCGCGGCATACTGACGGACACCTAAACCGGATGCCGTCGTTGTGCGAATTATTGCTCCTTAACCCTGGACAGCGAACGCTAGGAGACGGCGCTTAGCTATCCTCATGAGAGCCGCTACGTCCTGAAGATACTCGTCAGGCAAGCCGTCTTGATCGATAACCAGGCCTTCGGCGGCCCTCGGGTGGTCTGAATCTCCTGCCCCACGATCTGTTCGATCTAGCCGAATTCTTCGAGCTCCTCCCCGCACACGGCCACAGGTCGATTGGAGATAGGCTTCGTTTCCTGAAAAGGAGAAACCGATGAAAGCAGCGACCGCCGGCTATCGCGCCTCGAACCGTCCGTACCCGCACATCATCTCAAGCGTCGGCGCCCGCAGAAACCACCGCTGGCGCGTCATCATGTGCAACGAGCCGGTGGAAGATCCCAACGACGGCACCTGGCTCGTCACCGGCAGCGGCAGCGTCGGCCCCAGCGGAGCCCCGACCGCGGTCGGCAGACGCAACCTGATCCGCGCTGTATCCGAGCGCGCCCGAACGTCGAAGGCGTATTACTGCATCGTCTGGAGCGAGCAGACCTGCACCTTCTTCCTGCCCGACGGATCGCTCGCCGAAGGCTTCGATCCGCCGACTGGCGATTTCGTCGCCGACGACCCCGACTTCGACACCTCGCCGTTGGAACTGGAGTCCGTCTGGAGCACGCCCCTGAGCGGCCGTGGGCCCAGCCACCTGTGCATCAAGCGTTCCGGCGAATTCGTCGAGATAATGGCCGGTGCACATGTCGAGCTGGCAGATTTCCGAGACTTCGCGGCCGGCTGCGACCCCGATCCGGCAGCCCCCCTACGGGCGCCCGGCGGAGGCTGGCGAAAGAATGCTATCTGGCGTGGCCAGCCCGTCCACGCCATCGTCGACGGCGGCCTAGTACTTGGCCCCGTTCAACCTCTCGAGCGGAGTCGGCTGATCACCTTGCGCTCACCCTGGCCGCACCAGCTTGCCGCAGCCTGCAACGAGATCGCGGGACGCCGTATTCCCGGAAACACGTTCAGGGCCGCCTGGGCCGCGGTCTCCGGACGAGGCGAATCCATGCACCTCAGAGATGTGCTGGACGCTGCGTAAGGCAGAAGAAGACTGGTTCTGCTGATTGTCTGGCGATTGCTCGCCGAATCTCAGCCTTGGATCGCCGGGACGCCCCGCAGGGCTAAGTCTTTGAGAAAATTGGCGCGCCCAGAAGGATTCGAACCTCCGGCCCCCAGATTCGTAGTCTGGTGCTCTATCCAGCTGAGCTATGGGCGCGCGGGAGACGGGGACATAGGGGCAAGGGCCGCGGCGCGCAACCCCGCCCGCGCCGGCGCCAGGCCGGTGTTGCCGGGCCCCGGCGCTCCGCCTAGGAGGGGCCATGGCCGCCCTCAGAGCATTTCCGGCAATCCTCGTTCCGCTTCTCGCCGCGGCGGGCTGCGCGGCGCCGGGCCCCTACCCTTCGCTTGCTCCGCGCCCCGCCGAAAAGGCCTATGCGCAAGACGCGGAGGAGCGGAAGCCGACGCCTCAGCCGGACGATCCGGCGCTCGCCGGCGAGATCGACCGACTGGTCGCGGCCGCACGGGCCGGCGCCGCCGATTTCGAGACCGCCTTCCCGGCGGCGCGGGCGGCGGCGGCGCGGGCGGGCGGCGGTGGAAGCGATTCCTGGCTCGAGGCCCAGCAGGCCCTCTCGAGGCTGGAGACGGCCAGGGCCCGGACCACCGCGGCGCTCGCCGATCTCGACCGGCTGGCGGTGGAGCGGGCGGGCGCCGGAACGCTCGGCGAGGGCGATTCCGAACGGCTGCGCGCCGCCACCGCGCAAATCCAGTCCCTGGCGGACGCCCAGGCCGATCGCCTTCAGCGCCTCGGCGAGAGCCTCATCCGCCTCTGATCGCGGGCCTGGGGGCTCGGCTCAAGGAAAACAACGCCTTACAAAATGGTGCCTGGCACCAATTTTGGGGTCAACCGGCCCGAACGGCTTCGGCGTGGAGCTTCGCCAGGGCGACGTAATGGGCGACCCCCGCCCGCTGGCCGGCAAGCTCTTCCTCGCCGAGGTCCCGCACATATTTGGCGGGCCGCCCCGCCCACAGCTGTCCCGCCGGGATCCGCCGCCCGGGCGTGAGCAGTGCGCCGGCGGCGAGCATCGCGCCGCTTTCGATCTCGCAGCCGTCCATGACGATCGCGCCCAGCCCGACGAAGGCGCGGTCGTGAAGGAGGCAGCCGTGGACCATCGCCATATGGCCGATCAGCACATCCTCGCCGATGATCGTCGGCAGGCCCGCATCGTTCCCGGGCCGGGGCGAATCGACATGAAGGACGCACCCGTCCTGGATGTTGGTGCGGGCGCCGATCCGGATATGGTTGACGTCGCCCCTGAGCACGCAATTGTACCAGACGCTGGCTTCCGGCCCGATCTCGATGTCGCCGATCAGGACGGCGCCGGGAGCGACGAAGGCCGAGGAATGGATCCGGGGAGACTTGCCGCCGAAGGGGATCAGCTTCGCCATTGCTCGCGCCTCATCTCGTAGACGATGACCATTCCGTCGGCCCACTGCGCCGTGTCGTAGTCGAGATCGGCCCGCCGGGTCATCCCGAGCCGGAGCATCAGCCCCCAGCTCGGCGCGTTGCCCTCCACCGTGAGCGCGACGACCCGCTCCGCTCCAAGCCGGCCGAAGGCGAAATCGAGCGACGCGATCGCCGCCTCCTTCGCATAGCCTTTGCCCCAGGCATCCTCGCGCAGCCGCCAGCCGATCTCATACTCGCCCTCGACCGGGCTTTCGGGATCGTCGGCGATCTTAAGGCCGCAAAAGCCGAGAAGCGCGCCGTCCTCCTTCCGCTCGACCGCCCAGAAGGTGAAGCCGCGCTCCTCCTGCCAGGCCATGAAGCGCTCGCGCACCGCCGCCGACTGCTGCTCGGCGGTCCTGACCCCGCCCAGCCAGCGCATCACCGGCTCGACGTTGAGGTGGCGGATGAAGGGTTCGATATCGGCCTCGCGCCAGTCGCGCAGCCGGAGCCTGGGCGTTTCGACGGTCACGGCCTCAGCACTCCCGGCAGCCAGGCGGGCCACTCCTCGAGCAGTGGCAGGATGCTCGCATAATCGTCCGTCCAGCCCGGAAAGCCCGGCCGCCCGCGCAGCGGCCGCCAGAGGTGGGCGTCCTCCGCGCTCGCGATCCTGAGCGTCATCATAGTCTCTTCGTTCCTGGTCATGGCCACCCAGATCGAGCGCGACAAATTGCGCCCCTCCTCCTCGGGCAGCGGAGAATAATCGAAGGCGGCCGCCCGCCAGCCGTCGCGCTCGGCGGCCGCGGCGAGCACCGGCTCCAGGTCGAGATAGCGGTTGGAGATGTGGATGAGCAGCAGCCCGTCCGGCTTGAGGGCCCGGCGGTAGACCTGGAGCGCCTCGCGGGTGAGGAGGTGGATCGGGATCGCGTCCGAGGAGAAGGCGTCGACGGCGAGCAGGTCGAGCCGGCCGGGCGCCTCGCGGGCGAGGCTTAGCCGGGCGTCGCCAAGCACCACCCGGGCGGCGGGAGCGCAGCGCGTCAGGAAGCTGAACAGGGACGGATCGCTCGCGATCCGGACCATGGCGGGATCGATCTCGAAGAAGCGCCAGTCCTGTCCCGGCTGCGCATAGCAGGAGAGCGTTCCGGTGCCGAGGCCGACGACTCCCACCGCCGCGCGCGCATCGTGGAAGATGGGAAGCGAGGCGAGCGCATAGCCCACTCCGGAGCGGCGCGCATAATAAGAGGTCGGCTCGGTCTCGCCGCCCGGAGTGAGGTTCTGGACTCCGTGCAGGGTCGTGCCGTGGGTGAGCTGGCGCGACGGCGGCTGGCGCCGGGTGGTGACGGTGTAGACCCCGAAATAGCTTCGGGTGCGGATGCCCTCGCCGCTCTCCTCCACCTTGGTCCAGCCGCCGTAGCTCATCATCAGGGCGAGGAGGCCCCCGGCGAACGCCCAGCGGAAGCCGATGAAGGCCAGCGCCACCAGCGAGATGAGGACGCTTCCGGCCAAAGCGGCGCCGGCGCTGGTGAACGGTCCCAGACCCTGGTCGACCGCCCAGGAGAGGAGCAGCAGGCCGGCGACCAGAAGCCAGCGAAGCCGGGCCGGAATGTCGGCCGCCCAGGGGATGAACGGCGACTGCGGAACCAGCAGCGCCGCCGCCACGATCAGCAGCGGATGCTCATAGGCCCAGTCGAACAGGGTCGGAGCGAGGATCGCGCAGAAGGCCCCGCCAAGCACGCCGCCCACCGCCATCGCCAGGTAGAAGGCGGTGAGATGCGCCGGCTCCGGCCGCCGCCGGTACATCTCCGCGTGAAGCGCGACGGCGATGATGAAGAGCAGCGCCAGCCCGAGGGTCGCGGTGATGAAGGGGGAATTGGACCCGCCGCTGAAGGCGAAGCCACCGGCCACCAGGAGGAACAGGGGCGCGACGGAGACGACGATGTCGGCGGGCTTGCGGCGGTGGGCGAAGGCGATGACGAAGCTGAGCAGATAGAGCGCCAGCGGAAGCACCCAAAGCAGCGGCACGGCGACGATGTCGGTCGTAAGATGGGTCGTGGTCGAAAGCATCAGCCCCGAAGGGATCGCGGCGAGCAGGGTCCAGTGAAGCAGGCGCCGCCATGACGGCGCCGGATCCGCCGCCTCGGGCATCGCCTCGACGGCCGCCGCCGGCACGGTGAGGGCGCAGGCGCCGACCATCAGGACGAGCAGTGCGTAGCCCGCGCTCCAGACCAGGCTCTGCTGCTCGAGGGTCAGCAGGGGCTCGACCAGCAGCGGATAGGAAAGCAGGCCCGCGAAGCTTCCGAGGTTGGACGCGGCATAGAGCGGATAGGGATCGCCCCGGGCGCCCTCCAGCGCGTACCAGCGCTGCATCAGCGGCGCCTGGGCCGAGACGATGAAGAAGAGCGGGCCGATCGAGCTGGCCAGGAACCAGGGCGCCCACAGGGCCGGAACGGCGTCGGCGGGGAGCACCGCGCTCGACACTCCGATCGGCAGCCACAAGGCGGCGAGCGCGAACAGCGCCAGATGCACCCCCGCCTGCCGCCGCGGCCTCAGCCGGGTCAGGAAATGGGCGTAGGCGTAACCGGCCAGCAGCAGTCCCTGATAGACCAGCATCGCGCTGTTCCAGACCGCCGGCGCCCCGCCCAGCCGCGGCAGCGCCATCCGGGCGATCATCGGCTGGGTGAGGAAGAGCAGGAACGAGCCCGTCAGCACCGTGATCAGGAAAAGCGGCTTGGCGAAGCGCTCGCGATTGCGGCTCATCTCGAGGACCTGGTTCATTCGTCCTCCAGGGCGGCGGCAAGGCGGCTCAGAACTTCGACCGTCTCGTCGACCTGCGCCAGATGCGTGCGGAACGAGAGGATCGCGCAGCGCAGCCAGTCCGCGCCGCCGATCCGGGTGCCGCTGAGGAACACCCTGCCCTCCTCCTGAAGCCGCTGGAGCAGCCGCCGGTTGAAGCCGTCGTCGTCGCCCGAAGAGGGGCGGTAGCGGAAGGCGACGATCGACAGGTCCGGCGCCGGCCCCGTCTCCCAGCCGGGCAGCGCCGTCAGCCGCCGGTGAAAATAGCGGGCGAGCGCCAGCTTTTCGGACTGCGCGGCCCGGAACGCCCCGACCCCGGCGAGCTGCAGCGGAAGCCACAGCCTCAGCGCCCGAAAGTGGCGGGTCAGCTCCGGTGAGAGATCGCCCGGGGAAGGCCCGGCCTGCGTCTCCCCGAACGGCTGGATGTAATCGGCGCTGGCGCTGAACGCGTCGAGCAACGTCCGTCCGTCGCGGGCCACGACGGCGCCGGTGCCGTAGGGGAGGAACAGGGTCTTGTGCGGGTCGAGAGCGACGGTATCCGCGCGCTCGATCCCGGCCAGGGCCCCTCGCCCTTCCTCGCACAGCATGAACAGCCCGCCATAGGCGCCGTCGACGTGGAACCAGGCGCCGTGCCGCTCGCAAAGATCGGCGATGTCCTCGAGCGGATCGACCGCGCCGGTGTCGACCGTGCCGGCGGAGGCGACGACCAGCCAGGGGCGGACGCCCTCCGCCCGGTCCCGCTCCAGCGCCTCGGCAAGGGCGTCGGGGCGCATCCGGTGGCGCTCGTCCGTCGCGATCAGCCGCCGCGGCGCCCGCGCCCGGCCGGCGATCCGAAGCGCCTTGTCGATGCAATGATGGGCGGTGCGGCTCATGTAGACGGCGCCGCCGCCCTCCTCGTCGAGCGCTTCGCGGGCGGCGACGATGGCGGTCAGATTGGCCAGGCTTCCGCCGGAGGTCAGGGTGCCGGCGGCGGTTGCCGGAAAGCCGATCGCCCGGGCGAGCCAGGCGGTGGTCGCGTTCTCCAGCCGAACCGCTCCGGGCGCCGCCGAGGCGAAGCCGGCATATTTGTTCGACGCCGCCGCCAGGAAATCGCCGATCGCCGAGTGGAAGAGGCCGCCGCCCGGCACATAGCCCATGAAGCGCGGCGACGCGGTGGCGATGCCCGGACGGTCGACGCAGCGGTCCAGATAGGCGAGCACGGCCTCCGCCTCCCGCCCCTCCTCCGGGAATTCGGGATCGAGCGCCTCGGCGAACGCCCCGCTGGCCGGGCGGTAGGACGGGCCTTCCGGCAGATCCGTCAGGAAGCGCTCGGCATGAGCGAAGGCGGCGGCGGCCAGCGCGCCGCGCCGTTCCGCGCCCGGCTCGAGCGGCTCCGCCACCGTCTGCAGCCTGAGGATCTCGGCGCGCGCCGTGTCGCTCATGCGCCGAGCAGCTTCGCCGCCACCGGCGCGTGGTAGGTGAGCACGCCGGAACAGCCCGCCCGCTTGAACGCCGTCAGGGTCTCGATCACCAGGGCGTCGCGGTCGCCGGCGCCGGCCGCAGCCGCCGCCTCGATCATCGCATATTCGCCGGACACCTGGTAGGCGAAGACCGGGACCTCGAACCGCTCCTTCACCCGCCGGACGATGTCCAGATAGGGAAGGCCGGGCTTGACCATCACGCTGTCGGCGCCCTCGCTAAGGTCGAGCGCGACCTCGCGCAGCGCCTCCTCGGCATTGGCCGGGTCCATCTGGTAGGATTTCTTGTCGCCCTTGAGCAGTCCGCGCGAGCCCACCGCGTCTCGGAAGGGGCCGTAGAAGGCGCTCGCATATTTGGCCGCATAGGCCATGATCTGGACGTTGAAATGGCCCTCGCGCTCGAGCGCCGCCCGGATCGCGCCGACCCGGCCGTCCATCATGTCCGAGGGCGCCACGATGTCCGCCCCGGCTTCCGCCTGCACCAGGGCCTGCTCGGCCAGCATCTGGCTGGTCGGATCGTTGAGCACATAGCCTTCGGAATCCACCAGCCCGTCATGGCCGTGGGCCGTATAGGGGTCGAGCGCGACGTCGGTGAGGACCCCGATCTCGGGCGCCGCCGACTTCACCGCCCGAACCGCCCGGCAGATGAGGTTGTCGCGGTTGAGCGCCTCCCGGGCATCCTCGGTCCGCCGCTCGCTCGGGGTGTTGGGGAAGAGGGCGATGCAGGGAATGCCGAGGTCGCGGGCCTCGCGCGCCTTGCCGGCGATGCGGTCGATCGACCAGCGCGATACGCCGGGAAGGGTGGAGATCGGCTCCTCGGAACCTTCGCCGTCGGCGATGAAAAGGGGCCAGATGAGATCCGCCGGAGTCAGCACCGTCTCCGCATACAGGGCGCGGCTCCAGGCGGCGGCGCGGGTGCGGCGAAGCCGGAGCGCGGGGAAGGCGGCGTTGCTCATGGCCGCGGCTGTAACGCGGCTTGCTCCGCCTGCAAAGCGCGGGCCGGGCCGGCCGCGCTTCCTTGTCCCGGCGCCGAAACGATGGCATCTTCCTGTGCGAACCGCATTATTCGAAGCTCGCTCATGGGGATGAAAGGGGGCAGTCGATGAAGTTCGCCAGGAAATCGGCTCTGCGAATGGCGGTCGCGGCGGCGGCCATGGCCGCGGGAACAGGTCCCGCGCAGGCGGCGCCTCCCAATCCCGTCCTCTATCTCACCGGCCTCGAATATTATTCCGCGAACGGGAAGAACTGGGTCCGGCACCGCTACGACGTGATGAACAAGGATCAGTATCCGGCCGCCATGTTCGCGGCGGCGCCGTCGCTGCCGCCCTGCGGAAGCAACACCAATTCGTCGCGCAGCTGGGTGGACGTCTTCGATTCCCAGGGCACGCGCCTCCAGGGCTTCTGCGCGCTCGGCGATCCGGCCAATCTCGGCAAGATCTGGTTCTCGACGGAGGACGGCACCGTGCCGCCGAGCTACATCTATATCGAGATTTTGGACCGGCAGACCAACACCAGATACAAGTCGAACCTGGCCGATACGACGCTCTAGCGCCGGAATTCCTCCCCGAGCTTGCCTCGGGGAGGGGGACCGCGGCGCGAAGCGCCGTGGTGGAGGGGCAAAGCGGACGCAGAATTGCCCCTCCACCATGCTTCGCATGGTCCCCCTCCCCGAGCTTGCCTCGGGGAGGAATTGGCCAAGGGCACTTGCACTCCTCACACGCGTTGCCACCTTGTGCCCTTGACCCGTCCCGTTCCCAAAGAAGCCGTCCTCGTCGTCAACGCCGCCTCCCGGAAGGGGCAGGCGCTGTTCCGCGAAGCCGTGGACAAGCTCAAGGCGGCCGGCGTGACCCTGATCGCCGCCCACGCGCTTCGCGACCCACGCAAGCTGGTTCCGACCGTCAAGGAGGCGGTCCGCGGCGGCGCTCCGATGGTGATCGTCGGCGGCGGCGACGGCTCGCTTTCCTACACCGTCGACGAGGTGGTGGGCCGGGAATGCGTCTTCGCCCTTCTCCCGCTCGGGACCGCCAACAGCTTCGCCCGGACGCTCGGAATCCCGCTCGACCTCGACGGGGCGATCGCCACCATCGCGACCGGGCAGCGGCGGCGCATCGATCTCGGGATGATCAACGACGATTATTTCGCCAATTGCGCGGCGATGGGCCTCTCCCCGATGATTGGCGAGGGCGTTCCGCACAACCTCAAGCGCTATCTCGGCCGGGTCGGCTATCTGATCTGGGCCGTCTGGTGCCTGATCCGCTTCCACGCCTTCAGGCTCACCGTGCGCGGCGACGGGATCGACGAGACCCTTTGGGCGACCGAGGTCCGGATCGCCAACGGCGGGCATCATGGCGGCGTGGAGCTGATCGAGAGCGCCGAGCTCGACAGCGGCCAGATCATCGTCCAGGCCGTCGTCGGCCGGCGGGCCTCGAGCCTGGTCTGGGACTGGTTCGCCAAATATTTCAAGCTTCCCACCCGCAACCGGACCACGCGCGAATTCCACGGAACCCGGCTCACCATCGAGACTCGGCCCCGCCAGCGGATCTCGATCGACGGGGAGGTGCTGGCCAGGACTCCGGTCGTCGCCCAGGTCGCCGAGCACGCCATCGAGGTCGTGGTGCCGGCCTGAAAGTCGCGCTTGATCGGGCGGCTATGTTCATGCTATGTTCGGAAGCTCTTTGAAAATTCGAGATCGTTTCCGCCGCACCGACTGCGGCGTTCCTTGTTCGTGATCCTGAAGCCGTTTCCGTCTCCACGGTGCATGGACAGCCAGAAAGTGGCGAATTGAAGCGTAATGAGGCGATTCCATCACTTCCGACCACTTCCGACCACTTCCTCGAGATTCGAACTGGCGAGAGCGGTTCTCCTGTTTTCCCAGTTAGAACAGCGAGTTAGCCGGTAGGATTGAGCCGTCCGCCCGGCTCGGCAGCCGCCTGTGCCTCTTCCACGCATTCCTCCGGACCCGGCGGCGGCTCCATGCGGCTCTTCCGCCACCCGCCGTGCAGGTAGAAGGCGATGGCCATCGCCATGTTGGCGAAGGAGCTGACCGGGAAGCTGAGCCACAAGGCGTCGGCCCCCAACCAGGGATAGGCGCCGAGGGCGAAGCCGAGCCGGATCGGCACCAGCCCGACGAACAGGATGATCAGCGGCCAGATGACCGCGCCGTTCGCCCGGACGGTTCCGAACAGGACCAGAGTCACGCCGAACAGCAGGAAGCTCCAGGTGGCGAGGATCTGGATGTGGCGGGCGATCGGCAGCGCCTCGCTGTCGCTTCCCAGGAACAGCGCCAGGGCGGGCCGGTCGGCGAGCGCGAGCAGGACGACCAGCCCCGCGGTGATCGCGAGCGCGAACGTCACTCCCGAGCGGGTGATGGCGCTCACCCGGTCCCAGCGGCCGGCCCCGATATTCTGGGCGACCATCGCGCTCACCGCGGCGCCGAGCGCCATCGCCGGCATCTGCAGATAGGTCCAAAGCTGCATCGCCACTCCGAACGCCGCCGCCGTATGCACGCCCTCCCGGTTGACGAGCCCGATCAGTGCCAGCGCGGAGGCCGAGATGACGATCATCTGGAGCCCCATCGGAAGGCCCTTGCGAAGGATCGTCGCGAGCAGCGTCGGATCGGGCTTGAGATAGCGCAGCTCGGCGCCGCGCAGCCGAAGCGGCAGGTCCCGCCAGTAGACGTAGGCGAGAAGCGAGGCGAGGCTGACGTAATTGGCGATCACGGTCGCCGTCGCCGCTCCCGCGATCCCGAGCCTTGGAGCGGGGCCGAGCCCGAGGATGAAGACCGGATTGAGGCCGCTGTCGAGCGCCACCGCGAGGATCATGAACCACAGGGGCGTCAGCGAGTCGCCGCTGCCCCTCAGAGCCATCATCCAGGAGACCATGACCAGCGCCGGCGGCATCGCGATGAAGATCACTCGAAGGTAGGCGAGCGCGAGCGGCGCCGATTCCGGCGGCGTTCCCAGCATGTCGAGGATCGCCGGCGCGAACAGCCACCCGGCGCCGGCGCCGGCCGCCGCGACCAGCGCGAAGGCGCCGGTGCCGGTTCCGATCACCCGGCGCGCTCCGTCGATGTCGCCGCCGCCGAACCTCTGGCCGATGAGGATGGTGGTGGCCATGCTGAAGCCGAAGACGAAGGCCGTCAGCAGGAACATGACGATGTTGGCGTTGGAAGTGGCGGCGAGCGCCTCCTCGCCGAGGAAGCGGCCGACCCAGACGGCGTTGATCGAGCCGTTCAGCGACTGCAGGATCGAGGAGCCGAGCGTGGGAAGCGCGAAGGCGAGCAGGGTCGGACCGATGGGGCCGGAAATGAGGTCGCGGTGGCCTGGGCGGGCCGATCCCGAACGCTCCTCGCTGCTCACGCCCCTCTCCCGTCCTTCACGGGAGAGGAGGGCCCCGCCGCGAAGCGGTGGGAGGTGAGGGTCTTGCTGAGTCCGGTGTACAGACCCTCACCTCCCAAGCTTCGCTTTGGCCCCTCCTCTCCCGCGGAAAGCGGGAGAGGGAATGGAGGTGCCCCGGACGTCACCGGTCAACCCAGCCTCGCCAGCGCCGCCCGGTACTTCTCCGCGTCGGAAGCCTTCTCGGCATGGTCGGCCCGCGCCTTTTCCACCGCCTCGGGCTTCGCCCGCTCGACGAAGCTCGGGTTGCCGAGGCGGCCCGCCAGCGAATCCCGCTCCTTTTCGGCCGCCTGCAGCGCCTTGGAGAGGCGGGCCCGCTCCGCCTCGACGTCGATCACGCCCTCGAGCGGGATGACATAGGTCGCCTCGTCGACGACCACCTGCGCCGCTCCGCCCGAAGCCTCCCCGAAGGAGACGCTTTCGACCCGTGCCAGTCGGCGAAGCGCGGCCTCGTGGCGCTCAAGCCGAGCCAGGGTGAGGTCGCCGCCCTCCCTGACGTGCAGCGGCAATCTCGCGCCCGGGGGCACGTTCAGCTCCGCCCGCGCGGCGCGAATCCCGCTCACCAGCCTGATCAGCCAGTCGATCTCCGGCCCCGCCTCCGGATCGAGCGCGCGCGCGTCCGGCATCGGCCACCGGGCCACGATCAGCGGGTAGGGCCGAGCGTTGGCGTTCCACAATTCCTCGGTGATGAAGGGCATGAACGGGTGGAGCATGACCAGTATCTGATCGAGCACCCAGGCGGCGACCGCCTTCGTCTCCTCGTCGATCCGGCCTCTCTCGTCTCCGATCGAGACAGGCTTGATCAGCTCCAGATACCAGTCGCAGAAAGTCGCCCAGACGAAATGGTAGAGGGTGTTGGCGCTCTCGTCGAAGCGGAATTCGGCCAGGCTGAGGTCGAGCGCCTGCACCGTCTTCACCGTCTCGCCGACGATCCAGCGGTTGACGGGAAGGCTCGCCCGCGGCGGCTCCAGGCCCGCGCTCGCGCCGATTCCGTTGGCCTGGCAGAAGCGGGCGGCGTTCCACAATTTGGTGGCGAAGTTGCGATAGCCTTCGACCCTCTTCTCATCGAGCTTGATGTCCCGCCCCTGGCTTTCCATCGCGGCGAGGGTGAAGCGGAGGGCATCGGCGCCGTAGCGGTCGATGAGGCCGAGCGGATCGACCGTATTGCCCTTCGACTTGGACATCTTCTGGCCCTTGGAATCGCGCACCAGGCCGTGGAGGTAGAGCGTCTTCCAGGGCTTCCCGCCCATGAAGTGGAAGCCCTGCATCGCCATCCGGGCGTCCCAGAAGAAGATGATGTCGAAGCCCGAGATGAGGACGTCGTTGGGGTAATGGCGCGCGAGCTCGGAGCCGGGCCTGGCACGCCACTTCACCCCCTCTCCCCCCGGGGAGAGGGTTGCTTCAGCATCCTCCGGCCAGCCCAGCGTGGCGAACGGCCAGAGCGCCGAGGAGAACCAGGTGTCGAGCACGTCGGGATCGCGGCGCAGGCGCACCCCCTCCCCGGCCGCGGCCTGCGCCTCGGCCTCGGTCTCCGCCACATGCACGTCGCCGCGCTCGTCGTACCAGGCCGGAATCTGGTGCCCCCACCAGAGCTGGCGCGAGACGCACCAGGGCTGGATGTTCTCTAGCCAGTTGAACCAGGTCTTCTCCCAGGTCTTCGGCACCACCCGGATGTCGCTTGAGCGCACCGCCTCGATGGCCGGAGCCGCGAGCGTCTTCGCATCCACATACCATTGGTCGGTCAGCCACGGCTCGATCACCACGCCCGACCGGTCGCCATAAGGCGTCTGGATCGTCCGGTCCTCGACCCGCTCCAGGAAACCCTGCGCCTCGAGCAGCTCGACGACCCTCTTCCTCGCCTCGAAACGGTCGAGCCCGAGAAGCGCCTCCGGCACCAGCCCGTCCCGGGTCTGCACGATCGTCGCGTCGGGACCCAGCATGTTGAGCATCTCGGCGGCCTTGAAGCCGGCGCGCCGCCCGACCTCGAAATCGTTGAAATCGTGGCCGGGCGTGATCTTGACCGCTCCCGAGCCGAGCTCGGGATCGGCATGCTCGTCGCGGATGATCGGGATGAGCCGGCCGGTGAGCGGAAGCCTGACGCTCTTGCCGACGAGGGCCGAATAGCGCGCATCGTCCGGATGCACCGCCACGGCCATGTCGGCGAGCATCGTCTCCGGCCGGGTGGTGGCGACGTGGACGAAGCCGCTGCCGTCCTCGAGCGGATATCTGATATGCCAGAATTGCCCCTGCACCTCCCGGGTCTCGACCTCGAGATCGGAGATGGCCGTGCCGAACCTGGGATCCCAGTTGACCAGCCGCTTGTCGCGGTAGAGCAAGCCTTCGCGGTAGAGCTGGACGAAGACCTTGAGCACGGCGGCGGAAAAGCCGGGGTCCATCGTGAACCGCTCGTTGGCCCAGTCGCAGGACGCGCCCAGGCGCCGCAGCTGGCGGGTGATCTCGCCGCCGCTCTCGGCTTTCCACTCCCACACCTTCGCTACGAACTCTTCGCGGGTATAGTTGGTGCGCCTGTCCTGCCGCTCCTCGAGCTGCCGCTCCACCACCATCTGAGTGGCGATCCCGGCATGGTCCATCCCCACCACCCAGAGCGAATCCTTGCCCTGAAGCCGGGCGTGACGGACGAGGATGTCCTGGAGCGTATTGTCGAGGGCGTGACCGATGTGGAGGGAGCCGGTGACGTTGGGCGGCGGGATCACGATGGTGAAAGGCTCGGCCTGCGGCCGCTCCGGCCGGAACAGGCCCTGCTCTTCCCAGTGCGCGTACCAGCGTGATTCTATTTCGGCGGGGTCGAAGGTCTTGGCGAGCTCGGTCATGGGACGGCGCTTAGACAATCCGTCATCCCGGCGAAAGCCGGGACCTCGGGGAGACCCGCCGCGCCTTCTCGCCCTGAGGTCCCGGCTTTCGCCAGGATGGCGGGGCTAAAGCGATTTTCCCGTGATCCGGGCGATCTCGCGGGTGACCAGCTCCTCCACCATGTCCGGGAGGTTGCGGTCCAGCCAGTCCTTGAGGAGAGGCTTCAGCATTTCGCGAACCGTGGCGCCCAGGGCGGCATCGTCCGCCGGCGCCGCCTCCGCCCGCTCCCGAAGGGTTGCCAGCGCGGCAAGCGACTGACGGCTCGCGATGGCCGCGTCGTCCGAGACGAGGCCGGGGCCTTCGCCCACCGGATCCTGCAGCTCCAATATGTCGTCGTCGGCGGGCGGCGCCGGCCGAGGGGCTTCCGAAGGCCTGGATCCGCGGGCAGGACGCGCGGCCGGGCGCGCGTCCTCGGCGATCACCCGTTTGATGGAGGCGAGAATGTCCTCCATCGAGGGTTCCTGGTTGATTTCCCCCATAGCGAGGACTTTATCGCTTATTCCGACCGTGGTGTCACGGGGGTGTTTGGAGGTCCGGAAACCGTGCGGGTGGAAACCGGCTGCGGCGCCGGATCCTGGGACCAGTCGCTGGAGCGGCGAGAGACCCGGCGGTAATTGACCAGGGGATCGTACAGCGCCCCGCCGTCGAGGTTCAGATCCTCCGCCTCGGCCCGGCCCATGGCGTTGATCAGCGCGAAGCCGGCGACATAGGCGTCGCGCCGCGCCGTGACGAGCGCGACCTGGCTGTTGAGCAATTCCTGCTCCGCGTTCAGCACGTCGAGCACGTTGCGGGTGCCCACCGTCTGCTCCGCCCGCGTGCCCTCGAGGGCCAGCGTATTGGCGTTGACCGCCACCTGGTTCGATTCGATCGCGCCCAGGGCCGCCTGATAGGTGGCGAAGGCGCCGCGGACGTTCGCCACGACCAGCCGCTCGATCTCCACCCCGCGCTCCAGGAACTGGCTCTGCACCGCCTGGGCGCGGCGGACCTGGGCTCCCACGAGGCCGCCCTGATAGATCGGGATACGGGCGGAAAGGCCGACGCTTGCGCTGGTCGCGGTCCCACCGATTCCGGTCGGCGCCGAGCCCAGGTAGTTGATGGTGTCGCCGCTGCTGACGGCGGACACCGTGGGCAGCCGGTCCGAACGGGCGATCGAGACGTCCCGTCCCGCGGCCCGGATCTGGGCGGCGATCGCCTGCAGGTCCGAATTGTTGGCGAGCGCGATCTCGACGGCCTGGTCAGGAGTGCCGGGGAGTGCCGGCAGCGGATCGGGCGGCGCGAGCTCTTCGGGCAGCTCGCCGATGACCCGGCGGTAATTCTCCTCGCTCGATTCGAGCCGGCCCTCCGCCGTGGCGAGGCTGCTTTGGGCAAGCGCCAGCCGGGCCTCCGATTGGGCGACGTCGGTTCGGGTGAGATCGCCGACCTCGAAGCGGTCGCGGCTGGCCTGGAGGTTCGTCTCCAGCACCCGCACCTGATTGCGGTTGAGGGTGACGATCGAGCGGTCGCGGATCACGTCCATGTAGGCGCCCACCGCCTCGGTGAAGATGTCGCCCTCTGTCGCCCGCAGATTGGCGCGCCCGGCGAGGACCCGCTCGTCGGCGGCGCGGATGGCGTTGCGCACCCTTCCGCCGTTGAACAGGGGATAGCTGAGGTCGACGCCGGCATTGACGCTCCGGCCCGGCACGGCGCCGCGCCGGATGATGTTCTGGTTGACTCCCGCCACTCCGGAGACCTGCGGCCGCCCTTGCGAGCGAGCCACCGCGACATCCTCGTCGAGCGAACGAAGCTGCGCCCGCTGCGCCATGATCGTGGGGTTGGTTCTGTAGGTTTCGACGAGCGCCTCGCGCAGCGTCTCGGCGCTTGCCCCGGCCCCCGCCAGCAATGCCCCGGCCGCAACCGCGGCCAACAACCCTCCCCGCATCTACCCTACTCCGCTCTCAAAATGTAAATGCCCGCGGCTTCGCGAAGCCCGGCAGGATCGCCGCCGCGACATCGGTAAATGCCGCCATTCCAAACCCTTCGCCCGCCCGGCGGCCGATGGCAAGCCGGGTCACCCCGTTCTCGAGCAGGCCGGCCGCGAGCCGGCCCTTGTCCGCCAGTTGCGCCACAAGCGCGTCCGGGACGGATTCGACCGCTCCGTCGATCAGGATGAGATCGTAGGGCGCTCCCTCTTCGAAACCCTGGGTCAGCGGCCCCTCGACCAGCTTCACGCCGCTCGCGGCGAGGTTGGCGCGCGCCTCGGCGGCGAGCTCGGCATCCTCCTCGACCGCCACGACCGACCCCACCAGCCGAGCCAGGACGGCGGCGGCGTAGCCGGTCGCGGCGCCGACCACCAGCGCCCGCTCGCCGGGCCTCGGCGCCGCCTCGGTCAACAGACGGCCGAGCGACATCGGATTGTTGAGATGGCGCCCGGGCTTCAGCGGGACAAGCGCGTCGGCATAAGCGAGCGGAGCCCGGCCCGCGGGCACGAACCGCTCCCGCGGCACCTCGCCCATCACGGCGAGAACCCGCGGGTCGTTCGTTCCCGTCGTCCGCAGCTGGCTTGCGATCATCGCGCGCCGCATCTGTTCGAAATTGTGCTCGGTCATCTCCGCGCTCTCATGGCATAACTGTCTTATTGGTGCAATACACCTTCGCTCGTCACCGAGGCTTTATCGGCAAGCCTTCGGCACGCCAAGCGGTTAGTCCCCTCCCAGCCATGATCAGCAAGAGCCGTGCCAGCATCCGCCCCCAAGGCCGGCGGGCGGCCGGCGTGGGCCGGGTGTACGGATGCGGACAAGTCCGTCCGCGCGCGGACAGCGGGAAAGGAGGTTGACTTGAGAAGCGATCCTGCACAAGTCCTGCCCGGCGGCCCGATGGCGGAGTGGTTACGCAGAGGACTGCAAATCCTTGCACGCCGGTTCGATTCCGGCTCGGGCCTCCACCCGGCTGCCGATCTCACGCCAAGCCGCCCCTTCTTTCAAGCTGCGGCGGCGCGAGGTCACATCCAGCAAAAAGGCGAGCGCTGCTCCACTTCACTTGCGGCGCCGGCCAAGGCCCGGACCGCCCGGGATCCAGAAAAAAGCGTCCGGCTAGCTTCCGACTATAGGTCCGCGGCGGCCGCTTCGATCGCTTCCTTGAGCTTCGCGCCCGCGTCGGCATCGACGGCCGTGACCTTGCGCTCTCCGGTGGCGGGATCGGTCTGGTGGAACTTGAAGGCGCGCCCCGCGAGCGGCCCGGAGATCAGATCCGCGATCATGATCTCGCGGTGGCGGTTCCGGCTATCGGCGAACGGCGCCACCAGGTCGACGAGCCAGATCTCGCCGCCTTCATTCCACTCCTCGAGGGTCAGCCGGTTTTCCGGCTCGATCATTCCGCGCTCCAGCTTTCCGGCCGTTTGCGGCGAGCATTGCGCCCACAAGGCGAGGCCGATCGGGCGATCGCCGTCCCGGAAAATATAGAATTGCTGATGGATCAGCGGCGGCATGATCAGCCATTCGAGATCGCCGATCGCGAAACCCCGGTGAAGCGGCGACTGGGTCAGCAGCCACGTCATCTCCCCCAGGAGATGGCTGACCGTGACGGGGCCCGAGCCCGAGCCCGCCGCTTGTGGCGATTCGCCTTGTGATGCCATGTCCAACCTCCCGTCAGGCGAAATAGTCGAAGGTCTGCGACGCCTGGTGCCGCCCCTTCCACTCGCCTTCGCCGGAACGCAAGCCGAAGCTCGCCATGTCCTGCACCATCCTCGCCAGACGGAGTTCGTCGGCGGGGGCGACGGCGGTGGCGGCCGCCGCCTCGGCCTGCGCCGATTCTTCCTCCTTCACCGGGACCTGCAGGGCGGGAACGTCCATCTGGACGAGGCTCGTTTCCCGCTTCACGACCGCATCCTGGGCCCGATCGTGGCGCTCGAACGCCGAATCGCCGTCGGCGGCGAGTGAGAGGAACGGCCGCGAGTTGAGGCCGGCCCTCAGGGACTCGAGCTTCCCGCTGAGCCGTTCGTCGAATGCGCGGGCGGCCGTCGCCGGGTCGGAGCGCAGGGTCGCGGCCACCTGCCGGATCGCCGAGGCCGCGCTCGCGGCCGGCTTGCCCGGACGGAAGGCCAGGGCCGCGTCGCCGACGCTGCCGATCGAGCCGTCGGCGCGGGTGAAGGTCGAGGTGGCGAGCAGTGCGTTGCGGCCGATCTTCACCGTCGTATCGGCCGCCGCGCGGGCCGCCAGCCCGACCGACGCGATGCCGCGGTCGGCGAGCGACTGAAGCTCGCCGGCCTCGGTGACTCCGTTGCCGTTGGCGTCCACCCAGATCTTCAGCTCGCCGAAGCGCGAGTCCTTGGAGTCGATCGACCCGTTCTTGTCGGAGTCGAGCGCGGCGAGGGCGTCGAGCCCGCTCTTCGCATCGGGCTTGAGCCCGAGCAGCGAGAGCTCGGCGGGCGAGGTGATCCGGCCGTCGCCGTCGAGGTCGACCACCAGGAAGCCGTCCTGCCTTGAGATCCAGCCGGTATCGTCGCGGCTGCCATTGCCGTCCATGTCGAAACGGGCCTTCGACTTGCCGCGCCGAGTCAGCTCCACCCCGTCGCCGTCGAGATCGAGGACCAGAGGGGCGACGAGGCCCACCGTGCCGTTCCTGAAGCTCAGCAGCGATCCGGGGCGGACCTCCTGCACTCGGCTGTCGACCGCGCCTTCGGGCTTGTTGCCGGTGACGAACAGGCTGCCGCCGGAGGCCGTCATCGAATAGCGGCCCTCACGGCCTTCGAAGCTGCGCTTGGCAAGCTCGGCCGCCTGCGGCGCCAGATCGGCTTTCGCCTGGGCGCTGCTCCGGGCGGCCGGCGAATCCTCCGGCTCCCCCTCACCGGTCATGGCCGGGGCGTTCTGCGCCTCCATGACCTGCGGTATTTCCATCATCATCGTTCCATCCTTGCGTAAGTTCTTGTGGTCCGCCGCCTTCGGCTCCGCGGCCGGGCCGGCCGGCGCGGCGCCGCCGTCCCAGCCCGAGAAAGCCACCGTCGAATCGCCTCCGCCCGGCAGATAGGCGAGGCCGGCGTCGAGCAGGCCGCCCGTGCTTCCGTCGTCACGGGTGAAGCTGCCTTTGGCGAAGATCAGGTTGGAGCCGCTCGACTGACCGCCCCCGGCCAGCTTCTCGCCGCCCAGGGAAATCGAGGCGATCCCCGCCTGCTCGAGGGTGCGCAGCTCACCGCGGTTCGAAGTGCCGTCGCCGTTGCGGTCGAACCACAGGCGGAAGTCGCCAAATCGTTCGTCGAGGGCGCTGAACAGACCGTCAGCGTTGGTGTCGAACCCGGCGAGCCCTTCGAGATCGGTCTGGGCGCCGGGCTTGTCGCCCGTGAAGGAGATCTCGCCGACATCGTTCACGATCCCGTCGCCGTTCCTGTCGAGCGCGAGGAGGGCGTCGCCGCGGGCGATCCAGCCGGTGCGGTCGGCGACTCCGTCGCCGTCCATGTCGAAGCGGGCCTCGCTCTCGCGGATCGAGACCAGGCCCGAGCCGTCGCCGTCATAATCGATCACGATCGGAGCGGCGATCGTGTCGAGGTTGGACGGATCGTAGGCGAAGAAGACGTCGCCGACCGCGTGCGACACACCCGTTCCGTCAGTCCACTGCGTGGTCGCGTAGAGCACGTTGTCGGTGCCCGCCGGCTCCTGGCCGGTCCGGACCAGATCGAGGTTGATGGAGCTCACGCCGGCCTCGGCGAGCGAGCGCAGCTCGCCGGCCTGGCTCACGCCGTCCTGGTTGGAGTCGCGCCAGATTCTGAACTCGCCGTAGCGCGCGTCGCCAGCGTCGAGCGAGCCGTCGCCGTCGCTGTCATAGGCCTTCAGTCCCTCGAGGTCCGAGGTGGCGCCGCTGACGTCGCCGACGAAGGAAATCTCGCTGATCTGGTTGATCATGCCGTCTCCGTCGCGGTCGAGGGCGAGAAGGCCGTCGTCCGCGCCGACCCAGCCGGTCGAGTCCTTCACACCGTCCGCGTCCATGTCGAACTTCACGGTCGAGCCGTTGTAGGAGACAAGCTCGATCCCGTCGCCGTCGAGGTCGAGCACGACGGGCGGAACGGTCGAGTTGCGGCGCAGGAAGGTGACCTTGTAGGGCACCGTCGTGGTCAGGCCGGCCGAGTCCGTTACGTAGAGGTCGAAGCTGTATTCGATGCTGAGCGTGCGGCGCTGGCTGTTGATCTTGGTGCCGCCCTCCCAGTCCGGATCGCCATAGACCGTGAAGCCGAGGGTTCCGTAGGAGTCCATGGTCAGCACCGGATAGCCGCCGTCGATCTCGTCGGCGCCCCCGTAGGTGACGTTGATCTCGCGGGTGACCTGGTTGCCGATCGAATAGGTGAGGCCCCGGCCCTCGGGATCGTTCGCGTAGATGTTGACGATCGAGCCGTTGTTGCGGTCCGAGCGGACGTAGTAATCGGTGTAGGTGTTCATTACCACCGCGCCGCCGCCCGAGCGGTAGATCCCCGCGGAAGTCACCGTCACCGGCTCGTTGACGTCCGCCACGGTCACCTGGAGGTTCGAGGTCGCCGCATAGCCGATGCCGTCGTCGACCGCCTGGACCGCGAGGTTGAAGACCGCCCGGCTCGGATCGAAGGTGGTGACCGGGTAGGTGACCTCCTCGTAGCCGTTCCAGTGGGACTCGTAGGTCGTCTGGCGGGTCAGCGCCTCGTAGTCGACCGGATCGCCCTGCCAGATCTTGCCGGTAGAGGCGTCGATCCTCCACGGGCCGTCCGCCGTGGTTCCGTTGGCGAACTGCCAGCGCATCGCCCCGCCTTCCGGGTCGGAGAGCATGACGGCGGCCGGGTCGTTGACCCCGGCGGTCGTCGCCACCGGAACGTAGGCCGACGGAGAATGATTTTCGTTCACCGTGATCGCATGGGCGCCGAGGGAATGGGCCTCGTTGACGTTCTGGAGGTTGATGGTGAGCGTGCCGGCCTGGGAAAGCGAGTGCGGTCCGGCCGCGCGGTCGCGGATCGTGGTCGCGTAGCTGAAGCTCCTCTGACCGGCCTCATAGTCCATCGCCTGCGTGCCGTTCAGATAGACGTTCCCGTTCTGGTTGTTGATCAGGAAGCGCCCGTCCGGCGACCGGCTGACATAGCCGATGTTGCCGTCATGATAGATGCTCCAGTCGGAGAAGCCGTAGCGAAGCTCGCCCGCCGGGCCGTCGACGTCGCTTCCGGTGACGGTGCCCACCCAGGCGTAGCTCGCCGGGTTTTCGTTGATCCCGAAGGTGTAGCCGGCGGACCAGGCCGGAGCCTCGTTCCTGTCCTCGATCAGGACGTTGTAGGTGAAGGGGTCGCCCTGAAGCCCGCCGGCGTCGACCGCCGCCAGGGTGAGGGTAGCGACCCTGATCTCCTTCAGGCCGTCGCCGTCGGAGTCGTGATACCAGCCCGAATCCTGACCGTAGCTGCCCAAGGTGGAGCGGAGCCAGTGGGCCGAGAAATCGGCGTGGTTGAATCTGAGGTCGCCGCCTCCCGTGGTGAACCAGCCGTGGGGGTTTCCTCCCACGATCGCCAGCGAAGGCACGATGCCGTCCGGATCCGAAAGGCCGAAGCTTGCGATCGTCCTGCCGGAATGGCCGGATTCGCCGGCCAGAGTCTCCGAATGGAGCGTCTGCGACTGAAGCGCGAGGGCGTTTGGACGCTCGTTGACGTCGCTCACGGTGATCGTGACGTCTCCTCCCGCGCCGAACGAAGGCGTGCCGCCGTCGAAAGCGACGACCCGGTAGGTCGTTGGGTTCATGGTCTCGCGGTCGAGCCCCTGAAGGGTCGTGATCGCCCCAGTCGCCTCGTTGATCGCGTAGCGGCCGTCCGAGCTCGTCGCGACGCCGGCGCTACCGTTCCAGAAGAAGTAGCGCTGCTGGGCGTTCAACGTTCCCGGCCGATCAAGGTCATTCGCCTTGATCGTCCCGACCGGCGACCCGGCGGCGAGGTTCTCAGCGACGCTGAAAGCGTAGGGCGACGGGAAGCTGTTCTTCTCGTTGACGTCGCCGACGGTGATCGTGACCGTCGTCTGCGCCTGGAAATAGGGCGCGTTGCCGGCGTTGTCCCGGGCGATCACGGCGTAATCGACCGGTGCCGTCATCGACTCGAAGTCCATCGCCACGGCGGTCTTGATCGCACCGCTGACCGGATCGATCGTGTAGCGGCCGTCGGTCGAGGTGGAGACCGGCGCGCTGCCGTTCCAGAAGGAGTAACGCTGCTGGCCGAGCGCGGTCGCGGCCGAGTCGACGTCGGTTGCGGTCACGCTCCCCACGGTGGTTCCCACCGCGACGTTCTCGTTGACGCCCATGGCATAGGTTGCCGGCAGGCTGTTCGCCTCGTTGACGTTGTTGACCGGCACGGCGATGACCTTGTTGAGGGTCTGGCCGGACGGATCCTTCACCTCCACGGTGATGTTGTGCGAGGTCGCCGCCTCGAAGTTCAGAAGGGCTCCGTCGGAGACGACAAGGGCGTCGCCGATCAGCGCGAACCGGCCGCCGGCCGAGTCGAGCAGCTTGTAGCTCAGCTTGTCGCCCGGATCGGGATCCGTCCCGGTGACGGTGCCGACGGCGGTGCCGACGGTCGCATTCTCGTCGACCGAGCCGCTCAGCGTCGCGTCGGTCGGCGGCGCATTGAGGACGATCACGGCCGTCTTCGTGGCGGTGGCGCTCGACCCGTTCTCGGTTGCCTTGGCTGTCACCGTGAGCGTGAGATCCTGGCTCCAGCCGGCCGGTGCGTTGATCTTGAGGCCCTCGGTCGCGGCCAGGGTCAGCTTCCAGATGCCGGTGGCGGAGTCGCGGGTCCCGGCGCTCAGCGTTACCCCGGCCGGGACGCCGGCGATCGCGATCTCCTGCACTTCCGAGCCGTCCTTGTCGGGGAAGCTGATGGCGAGCTCGAGCGGGACTCCGCCGGCCTGGCCCGAGGTGCCGGCTCCTGCGAAGTTACCGATCGTGGGCATGTCGGGGACGCCGATGGCGGTGACCGTGAAGCGGTCGCTGATCTTGCGTCCGCCGGCGTCCATGACGGTCACCTCGACCTCGGCCGTGCCCTCCTTGGTGGCGATGGTGGCGATGTTGAGGGTCCGCTCGCCGGCGGCGTTGGCCAGGCCCCAGCTATGGCCGGCGATCACGCCGTCCCCGCCCACCACCAGGAAATCCGGGGTGATCGCCGTCGCCGGGGTGATGTCGTCGGTGGCATGGACGGTTACCGGCAGGGTCGAGCCGGACGCCACGGTTTTCGCAGTGATGTCGGTGAGGACGGGCGCTTTGTTGATGTACCAGGCGCCTGCCCATTTGTCCTTGTAGACCGGGTCGGAAAGATGGGCCTGGGCCTCCGCGGCGCTTGCCGGCTTGGCGAGATCCCCCATCAGCGCCACCATCTCCGTGACGTTGACGTCCGTGGAGAAATGCATCTCGGTCGTGATCAGCTTGATGCGATAGGGATTCGGATTGGCGTCGGCGAACCAGCGGCTGACCGTGGCGGTCGCGGTCGAGCCGATGACGCTGATCCTGAGGTGGAGGCCGGCGGAGTCCTTGACGCCCTGGTCGTTGACCCGCTCGAACCACAGATCCTCGCGGACGATGCTGCCGTGGGTGCCGCGGAACGCGAGCACGTCCTGGTCGCTGCCGCTCGGGTTGTAGTTCTCGACCGTGTCCTGCTCCGACGAGCGGGTCATGATGAAGACGTCGCTGCCGGTATGGCCGCTCATCAGGTCCTTGCCCGCGCCGCCGTCCAGCGTGTCGTCGTCGCCCTCCGCATAGAGCTTGTCGTTGCCGATGCCGCCTTCGAGCGTGTCGATGCCGGCGCCGCCGTAGATGATGTCGTTGCCCTCGCCGCCGGTCAGCTTGTCGCTGCCCGCGATCCCGTCGAGCACGTCGTCGCCGGCGCCGCCGTCGATCGTGTCGTTGCCTTCGCCGCCGGTCAGCACGTCGTTGCTCGCGCCGCCTTTGATGACGAAGCTGCCGTCCTTCTCGGCGCGGCCGTCGAAGGTGAAAGCGTCGACCCCTGCGAGGTTCGAGCCGTCGACCGTCAGCGCCTGGCCTGCCGCGACGTTGCCGTTATGCATGGTCAGATTGTAGGCGAAGGTTGTGTTGCGGCTTGGGCCGGAGGCGAGCGACAGGATCTCCACTCCGCTGAGCGCGGTCTGCGCGAAGGTGATGCTGTGGTTGCCGCGCAGCATCACCGTGTCGATGCCCTCGCCGCCCACGACCTTGTCGGCCGCCTGCCAGCGATCCTCTGCGAAGTTGAACGTGTCGGCCCCGCCGCCGCCCGTCAGGGAGTCGGTGCCGAGGCCCGCCCAGATCAGGAAGCGCCCGTCGGTCTCCGCCGAGCCGTTGAGGGTGAAGCTCTCGTTGGCGAGTAGGCCCGAAGCGTTGAAGGTCGTCTGGGCTCCGGAGCCGATGAGATCGTCCTGCGTCGTCAGGACGTAATTGTACCGGTTGAGGCCGCTGTCGCCGAACCGCACATCCGAACCGGACAGGATCGCGAAGGATTCGATTCCGGCCGCCGCCGCCGCGCCCACCGACAGCGCGTAATTGCCTTGAAAGGCGATCTGATCGATTCCCGCGCCACCATCGATACGGTCGGCGGAGGTGAAGCTCGCACCCATCAGGAAAACGTCGGTGCCGGCGCCGCCGGTGGCCGTGTCGTCACCGCCGGTGCCCAGGTAGAACCAGTCGTTGAAGGCGGTGCCGGTGACGATATTGTGGCCCGCGTTCGCCCGCAGCGTCTGCCCCGCCGTGGTCGAGGTGGCGGTCAGCTTCTCGACATTGGCGGCGAGCGTGTAGTCGGCGATCGCCGTGCGCACCTCGTCCATGCCTTCCGCGGCCCGCTCGGTGATCGCGTCGGCCCCGTTGTCGACGAAGAACAGGTCGTCGCCCGCGCCGCCGTCCATGGCGTCGGCGCCCGCGCGGCCGTCGATTACATCGTTACCGGCGCCGCCGGTGAGGGAGTCGGCGCCCGAACCGCCAACCAGGCTGTCCGCGGCCGCTCCGCCGAGAACCTGGAAGCTGCCGTCGGTTTCCGCGCTGCCGTCGAAGGTCAAGGTTTCGGTGGCTCGCAGGGTGCTCCCGTCGACCTTCAGTGTCTGGCCGGCCGCGACGTTGCCGTCGTTCATGGTCAGCGCATAGAGATAGCTGGTGAGCGGGGTTCCGACGGAGAGCTGGAGAGTCTCGATACCCGACATGGAATCGGCCGCGAAGGCGATCGTGTAGCCGCCCTTCAGCTTCATCGTATCGGCGCCGGCGCCGCCCGCAACCTTGTCGCCCGACTGCCAGCGGCCTTCTTCGAACGACAAGATGTCGTTCCCGGCGCCGCCGGTCAGCTTGTCGGCGCCTCGCCCGCCGTAGATCAGGAAGCTGCCGTCGGTCTCCGCTGAGCCGTTGAAGGTGAAGTTCTCCCCCGCGACGAGATACCAACCGTCGACGTTGAGCCGGGCGCCGGCAGCGACGTTCGCGTCGACCGTGGTCACGTCATAGGAGTAGCGGCTGTTGCTCATGTCCTGACCGAAGGTGTCGGTTCCCGACATCACGTAGAGGTACTCGACGTTCGTCAGCTGCTGGGCGGTGAGGGTGACGAGGTAATTGCCCTGCAGGGCCAACTGGTCGCTGATTCCCGCGCCTCCGTCGAACACGTCGCCAGCGCTCAGGGCCTTGCCGACGTAGATCCAGTCGTTGCCGGCGTCGCCGTAGACGGTGTCGTTGCCGCCGTCGCGCAGGTAGAAATAATCGTTGGACGAGCCGCCCCGGATGATATTGTCGGAAGCGTTGCCAGTGCCCCTGAACGTGCCGGTGCCGCTAAAGGTGAGGTTCTCGACATTGGCGGACAGAGTGTAGGCGGCAAGAGCCGTCCGGACCTCGTCCGTCCCCTCGTCGGCATGCTCCGTGATGGAATCCCCCGCACTTTCGACGACGAAATAGACGTCGTTACCCGCTCCGCCCGCCATCTGGTCGGCGCCGGCGCCGCCGGTCAGGCTATCGTCGCCGAGGCCGCCGGCCAGCGTGTCGGCGCCGGCGCCGCCCGTCAGGACGTCGTTGCCGGCCCCGCCGGTAATCGCGAACGCGCCGTCGGTTTCGGCCGCGCCGTTGAACGTCACGGTTTCCGTCGCGCGCAGGGTCCCGGCGTCCACGACGAGCGTCTGGCCAGCCGCCACGTTCGAGTCCGCGGTGGTCAGATTGTAGTTGGAGAGCGTCGTTCCGCGGCCAGCGGCCAGCGTCATCGAGTCAATCCCCCTGAAGCTGTTCGCCGCGAAGGTGGCGGTGAGCCCTCCGTAGAACCGCAACGTATCGAAACCTGCCCCCCCGACGACCGTGTCGCCCGCCGCGAAGCGGCCGGGATCGAAGGTGAACATATCGCCCCCGGCTCCGCCGATGAGGGTGTCGACTCCATTACCGCCGTAGACTTGGAAGATGCCGTCCGTTTCCGCCGAGCCGTCGAAGCTCAGGCTCTCGCCCTCGAGCAGGGTCGCGCCATCCACGATGAAGGTGGCTCCCGCCGCGACGAGAGAATCCGCGGCCGCCAGGACGTAGCTGTAGCGGTTGAGGCCGCTGTCGCCGAATTCGGCTTTCGATCCGGTGTAGGGATAGAGCCACTCGATGCCGCGGAGCATCTCCCCGGTCAGAACGAGGTTCGTGTTGCCCTGGAGGATCATGAAATCGAGCTTGCCGGCGGGGTTGGCTCCTCCGTCGATGCGGTCGGACGAATCCAGCGTTCCGCCCATGTAGAAGCCGTCGTTGCCGTCGCCGCCGAACGCCGTGTCGCTGCCGCCGCCGCGCAGATAGATGGCATCCGCCGCGGCCGTCCCGGTGACGATGTTGTCGAGACCGTTGTCGCGGAGGGTCTGGCCCGCCGCCGTCGATAGGCCGGTGAGCTTCTCGACGCCCGCCGCCAGAGTATAGTCAGCGAGCCCCGTGCGCACCTCGTCGGCGCCCTCGCCGGGGAGCTCCGTGACGGCGTCGGCGAGGTCGTCCACGAAATACACGTCGCTTCCCGCGCCGCCGGCCATCTGGTCGGCGCCGGCCCGCCCGTCGAGGCTGTCGTCGCCCGCGCCGCCGCGCAGGATATCCGCGGCGCTGGAGCCGAGCAGCATGTCGCCGTAGGCGGAGCCTTCGACCCCCTCGATCGAAATCAGCGTATCGACCGCGCCTTCCGCTCTGCCGGTCTTCGCCTCCAGATCCGCCCAAACCGATCCGGCCGCTCCCGCGTAGCGCGCGATGTCCGTGCCGTCGCCCCCATCGAGCGTGTCGGCCCCCGGGCCGCCTTCCAGCACGTCGTTGCCGCCATGGCCGAGGAGGAGATCCTGACCGGACTGGCCCTTGAGCACGTTGTCGCCGTCGTCGCCGGCGAGGACGTCGACCCGGTCGGTGACGGCCACGGTGGCGCTATGGTCGGTAAACGCCCCCTGCGCATCGGTCGCCCTGATGGTCAGGCTGTGGCTCGTCGCGGTCTCATAATCGAGCTTGGCGGGGTCGCGAACCGACAGGACGCCGGTCTGGGCGTCGATGCCGAAGCGGCCGTCCAGGTCGTCCAAGAGGCTCCAGGTGATCGACTCGCCTTCCGGATCGGTGGCGACGAATCGGGGCGTCGAGCCGCCGGCGCTCAGGGCGCTGGTGCCTTCGACCACCGTGATCGGCCCCGGCGTCTCCAGTGCGAGGTTCTCAGGGGCCGAATTCCCCCTGCTCCAGTAGAGATCGAGGTCGCTGCCGATGGCGCTGTCCATCGCCGTGGGGGCGACCCCCGGATGGGCGTTGATCATGCGCTGGATGAGGGTCTGGGCGCGGGTCCCGTTGAGGTAGAGCGAGTATCCGCCGGCCTCGATCAGTTCGACGTTCGCCGGAATGTTCGGGGTCGCGAAGAAGCCTTCGACCTTCACGACCTGATCGGATCCGATCACCCCGATCCGAAGCTGGTCGCCATCCTTGGTGAACCAGAGCCGGCTGCGGTCGACGCCCTCGCCGAAGACGATCGCATTCTTCCCCAAATCATCGGTGATGGTGTCGGTGCCGCTGCCCGCCTCGATGACGAACCGGTCGTCGCCGTCGCCGCCGAGCATCGTGTCGTCGCCGATCCCGCCGACGATGAGGTCGTCGCCGCCGCCGCCGTCCAGAGTTCCGCCGCCGTCGCCGCCGTGAAGCTGGTCGTCGCCCGCTCCGGCCTGCAGCGTGTCGTTGCCGTCGCCGCCGTCGAGGAAGTCCTTGCCTGCGCCGCCGCGCAGGGTGTCGTTGCCGTCGCCGCCAGCGAGCGCGTCCTCGCCTTCGCCGCCGTCGAGCACGTCGGCGCCGCCGAGGGCGGTGAGGACGTCGTCGCCGTCATTGCCGGTGAGGATGTTGTCGCCTGCGAGGCCGATGAGCCGGTTCGCCTTCGAGTCCCCGGTCAACCGGTCGCCGAAGATCGATCCGGTGACGTTCTCGATCCCGTGCAGCAGGTCGCCCGAGGCGCTTCCCTGCGACACCTGAGCCGTTTGTAGAGCGAGGTCGACGGTCACGCCCGCGCCCGAGCGGACGTAGCGGACCGTGTCGTTGTCGCCCGAATCCACGCCTTCGGCGCCGCCGAAGAAGCGCTCGGCATCCACGCCGCTCTCGAAGACGTCGTCACCTTCGCCGCCTGACAGCGAATCGCCGCCGCCGCCGCCCCACAGGACGTCGTTCCCGGCGCCGCCGCTCATCGCCTGGGCCTGCTCGTTCCCGGCGACGAGATCGGACTCCTGGCCTCCCGCGCCGTGCATGACGCTGGCGAGGTTGACCGCCTGGCCGTCGTGAAGCTGCAGCGTCTCGATCCGCGTCTTCGCGGCGTTGGGGCCCCTCTGGTCGCGCAGGGTGATGATCGAATCGTCGCTTCCGTCGACCGTGATGAGGAGATCGTCGCCGGACCAGGCGAATTCGAGGTCGCTGAGGCTGATGCCCTCGCCCAGCGCGAGCGTGTCGACTCCGCCGGTTTCGTCCGCGCTCCACGCACGCGCGACCTGCTGGCCGTTGCCGGTGCGGGCATAGCCGTTCGTCCACGCCGTGGTCGCGAGCAATGCCTGGACGGGCGGCTCGGAGTCCGAGGTAACCCAGCTGCCGCCGTCGAAGACGACCGCGCCGTCCGCGCCCGTGACCGTCGCCCGCCACGTATATTCGATTTCCGGCTCGCCGCCCGAGCCGACCTGCGGGTTGACATATTGGCCCGGCCCGGACGCGGAATTGGAATTGGTGTTGCGGGTCGCGAAGCTCCAGTCGACCTTGTAGAAGGGATTGAAGCTGCCGTCGGCGCGGATGATCTCCACGGCCGTGTCGGCGATGACGTCGTTGCCGTGGCCGCGTTTCCAGTCGTAGCTGTCGTCGCCTTCCAGGCCGGACAGAATGTCGGCGCCGGCCCCGCCCTCCAGGACGTTGTCGAGCTCGTCGCCGCCGAGCCGGTCGTCTCCGCCGCCGCCGGTGAGGTTCTCGATGCCGGCATAGGTGTCGCCCTGGGCTTCCCCGTCGTTGGTGGCCGAGCCGGAGAGCCGGGCCGTCACGCCGCCGCTGCTCTGGGCGTAGGAGGCCGTATCGGTTCCGGCGCCGCCGCTGATCACGTCCGCGCCCAGCCCGCCCGCGATCCGGTCCTGCCCGGCCCCGCCGTAGAGGACGTCGTTGCCGTCGCCGCCGTCGATCCTGTCGTTGCCGCCACCGCCGTTGAGAATGTCCGCGCCGCCGGCGCCATCGAGCTCGTCGTCGCCGGCGCCGCTGGTCATCCAGTCGCCGCGGTGGTCGCCGTTCAGAATGTCGACGCCGTCGCCGCCGGCGCGGATCACGGTCTTGTCCCCGCCCACCTCGAGCCGGCCCGTCTGGTAGAAGGTGAAGGCGGCGATGTGATTCGCCGCGATCCCGTCCCAGCCTTCGAAGGTGATCGAATCCGATCCCGCCGCGGTCGAGTTCTCGGACGAGACGGTCGCCACCAGGTCGCCGCCGCTCAGCGAGAAGACGATGTCCTGGATATTGATGCCGACGGCGAACTCCACCGTGTCCGACGTCGTCTCGCCGGAGGGCGGCGGCGCCACCGACTGGGTCACCTTGTACTTGGTGGTGCCCTGGACGGCGCTCTTCGTGAACGCGAAGCCGCCCTGCAGGTAATTGGCGCCGAACAGCGACACGTCCATCGCCTGCTCGATGCCGTCGTAGATCAGCTGCGGGTTGACGAAATTCTGTTCGACGGCCGCACCGTCGGCGTCGTCGCCGGCCGGTGCGAACCCGGCGGAAGCGGCCGGCGCTGACGGGGCGACCGGCGCGATGATCCGGTCGCGGCCGTCGCCGCGCGAGAAGCGGAAGACGTTGCTTCCGGTGCCGCCCGAGAGGGTGTCGTCGCCGCGGCCGCCGGCAAGCACGTCGTCGCCCTGCTCGCCGACCAGCGCATCGTCGCCGAGGTCGCCCGAAAGCCTGTCGTGGCCGATGCCGCCGAACACCTTGTCGTGGCCGGTGCCGCCGACGAGGAGGTCGTCGTCCTCGTCGCCGAACAGGGCGTCGCTGCCCGAGCCGCCGACTCCCACGTCGTCATTGGCGTGGAGCCGGATATAGTCGTCGCCGGCGCCGCCGTGGATGAAGTTGCGCTGCTCGTCGCCCTCGAGCACGTCGTCGCCGGCGCCGCCGACGGTGAAGGTGTCGAGGTCGGCGAGCCGGAGCTCCTCGCCGTCGGCGAACTTCAGCCATTCGATGCGCTTGAACGGATCGGCGAACCATCCGGCGACGACCATCTTGGTGCCGTCGGTAAGGCCGATCTCGAGATCGCTTTCGACCCGCTTGATGGCGACGTCGCTGAGCGTGATCCCTTCACCGAACACGATCGCATCGTCCCATCCGGCCTCGACGGCCGCGACGACGTTGGTCTCGCCGTTCCCGCGCCGGTCGATGGCCTCCGCGATGTCGGCGATGTCGCCGAGCCAGTTGCGCTTGCCGGGATTGGCGGCGAGCCAGGCGACCCGCGAGCTCGGCGCCAGCCCCTGCGAGCCGACCACGACCTGCGAGCCTTCCTCGGCCCGGTCCGATCCGTCGCCGAGGCGAACCAGATACTGGTCGTTGCCGCGCCCGCCCCTCAGAGTGTCGAGGCCCCCGCCGCCGGCGAGGATATCGTCCCCGTCGCCGCCCTCTAGGAAGTCGGTGCCGTCGCCGCCTTCGAGCCAGTCGGACCCTTCGCGGCCGTAGACGTGGTCATTGCCGGCGCCGCCATCCAGATAATTGCCGTCGCCGCCTAGGCCCACTGGTGCGCCGCCGATCGTTCCGTCGCCGGAATAGAGCCGATCGTCTCCTTCCCCGCCGATGAGCCAATCGTCGAGCTTCCCGCCGAACAAATGGTCGTTGCCCGCTCCGCCGAAGGCGGTATTGCCCATGTCGCCAACGTGGACCTCATCGTCACCGCCACCGGCATCGATCGCTGCAGTGACATCGACGGTGAGCGGCCCGGCCGAGCCTGCCTCACCGTTGACAGTGAAGCCCGCAGCGGACGCGAGCACGTCCGCCCCGCCCACTCGAAACCGGCCGTCCGGACGATCCGTATGGGCCAGCACGACACGGTCGGCACCTTCCGTGCCGGCGATGTGAGTGATGTCGGCCGAGTTGACGCCATCTAGCACGTACGAGCCACCGCCGTCGGCTCGTACAATCTCCCACCAACGTTCACCCGTCTCCTGGTCATAGCCCTGGCGAACCCGGTCGGTGCTTAGGGAAGCGCCTCCGATCTGGCCGTCGCCGAGCAGGTCCAGCCAGCTGCCATATCCGCCCGCCCAGTCGGAAGCCGCGCGTCGGTTCAGTCCGAGCTCCAGGCCGCGCGCCGCCGTTGCCGCCCAGCCGATACTGAAAGCATTATCCGGAAAAAGGGCGAAAATTCCGTTCATGATCTGGCTGTTCGCAGCGTAGAACGCGTAGTCCTGCGCAACCGTCAGGTCGCCGAACAGCCCTGTAAGCGAGAAATTTTCATCGGTTTGGCCGGTCTCGCGCGCGATGGCTATTATCCCGCCGAGGGCGCGCTTGGCGTAGATGTCGCCGCCGGTGATCTGGAAATCGGGGTCCGACAGCGCCTGCCAGACACCGTAATTGGTGATCTGCACCGGCGCATTGTCTCCGTGGAATCGGCGCGTGATCGCGTGCTTGTCGCGAGTTGAGACGGGTCGATACACGAAGTCGGACTTGCGCATGCCGTAATTGCCGGACTGCACGGCCCCGGAATTGGTCAGCTGGCCGCCGGTGGCCGCGAGCACCCCGTTCAGAGACGTGGCTACCGCTGTTGCGACGCTGACCGCCGCGTCCTTCGAGCCGCCTTTTTTCGAATAAGCGTTCGCAACGGTGAACTCGCCCTTCTGTTCGTCCCACACAGCGTCCGCGCCCGAACGCGGAGTGCCGCCGAAGACGGATCCGATGAGACCTCCGACGATGAATCCCAGGAAAGCACCGACGGCGGCACCGAGGGGCCCCGCGGCGAGGCCGAGCGCTCCGAACTTCTGAGCGAACAGGGCTCCGAGGGCATACCCCCCGAGGGCCGAGCCGATGGCCGAGCCGATCTGGCCGCCGACCGTTTCGAAATTCACCACCTCGGCCGCCAGCGTGCTTCCTACGAAGCTGCCGAACGCATTGCCGATCTGGCTCAGATTGATCGCGCCGGATAACGCGTTCGCGGTGCTCGCACCGGCCGCAAGCTTGGTGGCGATATTGCCGACGACGCTGCCCACGACAACGTTGGCGGCTTCGCCGGCGAGCCCGTCGATTCCGATCGCAGCGATCAGCTCGGCCGTGATGACGGAAGAAATGGCGCCGACGCCGGCGTTCCTGATATCGACGTCGAAATCGTCGAAGCCGATAGTGCTGGTGTCGCCGAAGATGTCGTCCACCTCCTGGAAGAGGTTGCGGGCGAGCTCGCCCGCGGTGACGCTGACTACCCGCGCCGCGAGCGGGTTCTCGATTCCGAACAGACGCGACAGGTTCGAGCCGAAGATCTGCGCGATGTGGGCGCCGCTGATCTCTTCGTTGGCCTTGCCCTTGGTGAAAAGACGGATTTTCGGCTCTTCGATTATCGGCCCGCTGAGTCCCTGGATCGTGCGCTGGCTGATCTCGATCACCGCATCGTCCCCCTCGAGATCGAACGGGGCCTCGGCGTCCATGAAGGACGGGCCGGCGCTGTCGGTCAGCGGCCGCGCGCTGTCGCCGACGCTCAGCCTCGCGGTGTTCTCGGTGGCCACGCCGTCCGCGGTTTCCCGCTGAACCGAGGTCAGGGTGCTGGCGCGCCTTCCGGTGATGACGATATCGCCATTCTCGGCCGCCGGCCGTGCGTTATAGGCGCGTCGGAATGCAGCGAGTCCCTCGGGATTGAGGGAAATCTTGCCATCGGGTTCCATCCAGGTGAGATCGGAGTATTCCATCCCCCCTTCCGCCGCGGGCTGCCAGAAGAGGCGGTCGAATATCTCCATCGACCGGTCGTAGGCTTCATTCAGAAAGGGCGGCCACCGATCCCGAGCCAGATTTTCCCAGGTAAGGACGCCTTCACTCTCGAGGCGATCAACCTCGGTCACGACTCGATCGTCCCCGGACTGACCGTAGAGGACGAAGAGTATTTGGTCGTTGGAAGCGAACCTGCCCAATCCCGGCGTCGCCTGAATATCGATGCCGTGGGGGCCCATCACCGTGTAAAGCTTCGTCTGGGTAACGCCCTGCGGGACCGCCGGATCGGTGGTGATCTGCCGGTATACCGACCCGTAGAAATTGTAGACGTCGGTGCCGAACTGGGCAATTTCGGCACGGTGATCGTAGAGGAGCTTCGCGACGTCGTAGATGTCGATCGCGGTGCTGACGATGTTGACGCCGGGGATGAGCTTGGGAAGCAGGCGCCTGAGCACCGCCGAGCCGAGCGCCTTCGGGTTCTGAAGGCCCCAGCGCACCAGCGAGAATGCGCCGTCCCGGTCGACCCGTTCGGCAACCTGTTCGAGCGCTTCCTGGGGGAGATGCCTTGGATTGAATGTCTCGTCGATGGGAATCCCGCGGCGGGCCGCCTCGGCTCGGGTCTCGTCGATAACGTTGCGGATTCCGGGATCGCGCGCCGAGTTGACGAGCGTGTCGCCGCCCATGGCCTTCGCGACGATCGCGCGCTCGTTCTGCACGGTCGTCAGCGGAGTCGTGCGCAGGGCTGTATTATGAGTGGCAACCGTCTCGCGACGGTAATTCGCGAGGTCGTCGCCCGATAGGGTGGCGGCATGCGCCGCGTTCCAGTGTGGGGACTGGGTGACTCCGACGTCGCTGCCGTTCATCAGGTAGCGGCCCAGGCCGCCGGGCTTGGTCGTTCCGTCAGGGTTGACATCGTCCATCAGGATGCCGGAGCTGCGCACCCGGGCGTCGTCGGTGACCCCGCGCACCGCCTCGGCCAGCTGCCGTCGGGCGGCGGCCGGGTCGTTCGAAGTCTGGTTTGCAAGGTTCTGAAACCACGTCTGGCCGAGAATCTCGTCCAGGTTTTGGAGGATTTGAGCGGTATAGGCCGGATGCGAGCCATGATGCATTGACCGCGGCAGATACTGGCCGTTGCTCGCGGCGGAGCCCGGATCGTAAATTTGGCGAACGTCGTCGCGCAGCAGCTGCCGGATCGCCGGATGGCCCCATAGCTCCTTGGGGATGACGTGCTGGCGCTCATAACCTGCAACAGGCGGAAGGAACCTGTCGAAGCGGCTGCTGGGGACGTACGGATTGGCCATTGAGCCTCTCGCTTCTAGATGCCCGATGCAGGCGCATTGAAGCCGACGTTGCTGACCGCCGGCTTCATGCGCTTGATCTTTTGGTGGAGATGGTTCGACACGATCGGACTGCGGTGATCGTGCCTGAATAAGTGCCAGCTCGGATCGATGTCCTCGAGAATCCGCACCGAGTAATAGGAAGCGGGCCGCGGCTCGATGCGGCGGCCCTCATAATCCTCGCCGCCCTGGTAGACGACGAACGAATTCGCGTAATCGACGGCTTCAGCCGCCCGGATGACGTCGACGAAATGATGGTCCTCGTCGAAGACGTTGCCCTCAAGATCCATCATCACGATAGGTTTGTGGACGATCGCTTGGGGGTCCGTTTCGAGGACCAGGTCGAGCAACCGGGTGCTCATCACCAGGAGACCGTAGGCTTGCCAGAAGTCTGGAAGCCCATTCTTTCGAGCCTTCGGCTTGAATTGAAAAGTGGACGGGACAGGCAGCAAATCAACGCCGCGCCCCATGCCGTAGGGACCGTGTGGCGGCTCGTTGCGCCAGCCGAAGGTCGCATCGGTGGGGTGCTGGCGGAAGCCGTCGATCAGCACCCAGTAGCGGTTATCGTCTTGTGCAGGCGCGACCGGCGGCCGGACCAGGACCCGCTCGCCATCCTTGATGTCGTTCGGGATAAGCGGGGTGCGGGACGGCGGCAGAAGCGCGTCGCCCGGGACGTCGATGTGGCGGTTGAATGAACTCATGACGATTCCTCCAGTCGGATCGATAGACCGGGGGTTTCCCTGATCGTCTTCCGCTGGCGTCGCAAGCGCTCCAGCCGCTCGCGCGCCTCCGTCAGGCCTGGCTTGGCAGGGCCGTGGTCGAGGCGTTGCAGGCTTCCAGCCCCACCTTTCGTCGCGGGCGGGTTGTAGACGATTGTGACTCCGCCGCTCTCCCTGGCCGCCGCCCGGTAGAGTTTCTCGGCCCTCGCGAAGTCCCGGGAGACTCCCCTGCCCTCCTCGTATCGAATGCCAAGCTCCAGTTGAGCCTGCTTGTCGCCCGCGCCGGCACGGCGGGCCAGCGTCTGGAGAGCGGGATCGGCCGCGCCGGGCGCAAGGGGAATGAAAGAGTAGGTCTGCGGCGAGGCACAGGCGGCGAACGCCAGCGGCGCCGCGGCGAGGCCCAGCCCCGCACGCACCTTGTACCCCGCCCTGGCCCAACCCCCTCGAAGCACCTCTCGGGCTCCCCTTCCCCAAATCATTTCCAATGCGCCGCCCGCCTTCACGCGCGGCAAAGACAGTGACCCGTCCCCGTTTCCTCGCTGCCTTCGGCCGGACCGGCGAGCAAGCTCGAAACGCAGATAGTTCCACTGTGGAATCAATAGTTTGGCGAGTGGCCGAAATGCTCGATAAATGCGCATCCGTAACGTCCTCCAATTCGCGCCAAATCGGCGGCTATCGGGCGGTCCTGATCGCTGCGCCGGCGACGGCGAATCAATGGAACGCCTTTGGGCGTCCAGCCGTTGCCGCCTCCGCGGCGCCATCCGGATCGAGGATTTCCCGATCAGCCCGGCGGGCCCTGCACGCCCGCGGCCAGATGCTCCATCAGCCGCTCCGCCGCCTGGTCGGAAAGCTCGATCAGCACTCCGCGGCGGTCGTTCGGGTCGGGGATGCGGACGAAGAGGCCGCGCTCGGTGAGCTCGCGGATCCAGCGCAGGGCGCTCGTGGTCGGGACCCCGGCGGCGATGCACAGGCTGGAGGTGCGGACGGCGCGGCCTTCGAGTCGGGCGGCGAGCAGGTCCAGCATCATGTCCCAGACCGGATCGGCGAACAGGTCGGCGCCGAAGGCGGCCGAGCGACTCCGCCTCTGCCGGATGAGCCCTTGCACGAACGCGGAGTCCAGCGCCGGGGCCGGAGCCGCGGCCTCGACCTGGGCGATCTCCCCGGCCAGCCGGCCGAGCTCCTCGGTCAGCTCGACCAGCCGCCGGGCCGCGACCGGGGCCCCGGCCGCGGCCGCGGCGCGCGGATCGCGCTGGGGACGGCGCGGAGCGGCCGTCCAGTGGGCCCCCACCGCCGGGCGCCGGGCGGCCGGATCACCGCTCACGGCCGGCCTCGTCCATCGCCTGCGATATGGGCGACAGCAGATACTGGATGATGCGGCGCTCGCCGGTCTTGATCTCGGCCTGGACGGCGAGGCCCGGGCCGATCGGCTGGCGGCGTCCGCCGATCTGGATCCAGCCTCGCGACAGCCTGATCCGGGCCGAGTACATGAGGCCGCCCGGCTGCCCCTTGCCGCCCTCGCCTCCCGGCTGCGCCTCCTGCTGGACGGCGTCGCGGCTGATCGTCTCGACGACCCCCTCGACGAGGCCGTAATCGGTGAACGGATAAGCTTCCAGCTTGACCCGGACCTTCTGGCCTTCGCGCACGAAGCCGATGTCGCGGTTGATGATCTGCGCCTCGACCTCGACCTCGCTTCCGGCGGGGACGATGACCATCAGCGGCTGGGCGGGCTGGACGATACCGCCTATCGTGTGGACGGCGAGCTGCTGGACGATGCCGTCGACCGGTGAGCGGATCTGCTGGTAGAGGCGGCGGCGCTCGGACTTGCGGACCTCCTCGCTTCGAATGCCCGATTCGTCCTCGGCGGCGGAGAGGTCGGTCGCAGCCTTCCGGGCGAATTCCTCGCGGAGCTGGCGAAGCTGGGCGTCGATGTTGGCGATCGCGGCGCGCGACTTGGCGGCATGGCTCTCCTGCACGTCGATGTTGCGCATGTGCTCGACCCGCATCTGCTCATATTCGAGCAGCTTGAGCTTCGAGAAATGGCCGCGCTCGGTGAGGTCCCGGCGAGCCTCGAGCTGCCGGTCGACCAGCGGCAGGGTCTGGCGCAGCTTGGCGATCTCCGCCGACGTCGCCGCGAGCTCGGCCGAGCGCTCCGCCCGGCTCTGGGCGAGCGAGGCGCGCTGGGCCTCATATTCGGCGACGGCGCTGCGGATCATCTGGTTCTGGGTCTCGACGGTCTCGGGAGGCGTGCCCTCCGGCGCCCGGAACAGCGCCGGGCGGCCGGCGAGGTGGGCGAGGAGGGCGTCGTTGCGGGCCTCGGCGATCCGGGCGGTGAGAAGGCCGCGGCTGGCCTGGGCTTCCTCGGCACCGGCGACGGTCGGGTCGAGCTCGATCAGGAGCTGCCCCTTGCGCACCCTCTGGCCGTTGCGGACGTGGATGGCGCGGACGGCGCCGATCTCCATCGGCTGGATCAGCTTGACGTTGGCCGCCGGAAGGGTCTTGCCGCTGGCCACGGCGACGACATCGACCTTGCCGAGGAAGGACCAGGCGAGCGCGAGAGCGAAGAGCGTGCACAGGCTGAGCATCAGCAGGCGAAGGCCGGGGCTCGGGGGCTTCTCCATGATCTCGAGCGCCGCGGGCAGGAATTCGTGCTCGACGGTCGGCTTCTTCGTCCGGTCGGTCTCGTTCTGCCGGGCCCATGCCTCGCGAAGCACGGCCAGGTGGCGGGACAGGGTCGGGAATCGTTCGGCGATCGCGCTCATGCCGCCACTCCCATCTGCTTGCTGTACAGGGCGCTGTAGCGGCCGCCTTTCCCGAGCAGCGTGGCGTGATCCCCTTCCTCGGTGATCTCGCCCGCCTCGACGGTGATGATCCGGTGGCACTGGCGAACGGCGGAGAGGCGGTGGGCGATGATGATCACGGTCCGCCCGTGGCTGATCATCCTGAGGTTGCGCTGGATGATCTCCTCGCTCTCCGCGTCAAGCGCCGAGGTGGCCTCGTCGAGGATGAGGATCCGAGGGTCGTTGATAAGCGCCCGGGCGATGGCGATGCGCTGGCGCTGGCCGCCGGACAGGTTGGCGCCGCGCTCGTCGATGATCGTGTCGTAGCCGTGGGCGAGGCCGACGATGAACTCGTGCGCTCCGGCCAGCTCCGCGGCGGCCATCACCGCCTCCATCGGCCGGGTCGGGTCGACCAGCGAGATGTTCTCGCGGACGCTCCGGTTGAACAGGATGTTCTCCTGGAGCACCACTCCGACCTGGCGGCGAAGCCAGGCGGGATCGACCAGGGCGAGGTCGACTCCGTCGACCAGCACCCGCCCCTGCTCCGGCACGTAGAGGCGCTGGACCAGCTTGGTCAGGGTCGACTTGCCGGAGCCCGACGGGCCGACGATGCCGAGCATCTCGCCGGCCCCGATGGCCAGGTTGATGCCCCGCAGCGCCTCCGGCGCGTCGGGCCGGTAGCGGAAGCGCACCTTGTCGAACTCGATCTCGCCCCGGATCGCGGGCAGGCTCGCCCGGTTCGGGTTGTGCTCGGGTTCCGCGGGCGCGTTGAGCACGTCGCCCAGCCGGTCGACCGAGATCCGCACCTGCTGGAAGTCCTGCCAGAGCTGCGAAAGCCGAAGTATGGGCTGCGAGACCCGCCCCGCGAGCATGTTGAAGGCCACGAGCGCTCCGACGCTGAGATCGCCGGCAATCACCGCCTTCGCCCCGAAATAGAGGATCGCGACCGTGGTCAGCTTCGAGATGCCCTGGATGAGGTGGTTGCCCCAGTTGGCGAGCTTGGTCACCTGGAAGCCGGTCTGCGTGTAGCCCGCGAACTGCTTCTCCCATCGGTCGCGCATCTGCGGCTCGACCGCCATCGCCTTCAGGGTTCCGATACCGGTGACCGTCTCGACCAGGAAGGACTGGTTCTCCGCGCCCCGCCGGAATTTCTCGTCGAGCCGCTCGCGCAGCGGCGGCGTGATGAAGAGGGATACCGCGACGTAGAGAGGAATGGACAGCAGGACGACGAGCGTCAGCATCGGGCTGTACATGTACATCACCGCGAAGAAGACGACGGTGAAGAAGAGGTCGATGACCACGGTGACCGCGTTCGAGGTTAGGAAGTCGCGGATGCTTTCGAGCTCGCGAACGCGGGCGATGCTGTCGCCGACCCGCCGTGCCTCGAAATAGGAGAGCGGCAGGTTGAGCAGGTGCCGGAACATTCGGGCGCTGAGCTCCGCGTCCACCCGGTTCGTGCTGTGCGCGAACAGCCAGTTGCGGAGGCCGGAAAGGGCCGTTTCCCAGATCAGCACCACCGCCAGGCCGAACGCCAGCACGTCCAGCGTGGTCAGCGACTGGTGGACGAGCACCTTGTCGATGATCAGCTGGAAGAAGATCGGGGAGACCAGCCCCATCAGCTGGAGGAAGAAGGAGGCGATCAACACGTCCCTGAGCGGCTTGCGATACTTGACCAGCGCCGGGATGAACCAGCTGATGTCGAATGGGCGGGCAGCGCCGGCCATGCGCTCGCGCGCGGTCATCAGCAGCAGCCGGCCGCCGAACCGCTCGCGGAACTCCGCCATGCTCCAGACTTCCGGACGCTCGCTGTCGCCGAGCTGGACAAGGACTCGAGGCGTTTCGCTCCCGTCCTCGACCTTGAGGAGGATGGCGGCGTCCCCATCGCCGAGCTCCGCGATCGCCGGCAACGGGAGCTTGTGGACCTGATCGGCTTCGCAACGGCGGATCCGGCCGATCAGCGCGAGCTTCTTGGCGATTCGCGACAGGTCCTCGAGCGTATAGGGATCGTCGCCCTTGCCCCGGTCATGACCGATCTGCCGAGGATCGGCCGGAACGCCCAGGAAGCGCGCGAGCAGGATGAAGCAGGCGAGCGCCGGATCGGCCGCACGCGGCTCTTCGCCCACAGGGCGTTGTTCTCTGGTCCCGTCCATCATCCCGCTCTTTGAAGGACGCAGGCCTCGGGCGCCCGCGCTCACGGGGCGAATCAGAAGCTGCGTTTTAAGGTTAAGTCGCTGTTATATATGCGAAATGCACCAGGACCAGCGGCAATTTGGTCCAAAAGACGGAGCAATTTTCAACAGCATCGGGAAGTAGGATAATTCACACCAGATCGGGGGATATTCTCAACGAAGCAGCCTGCCGACCGCACGCAGATACACCTCCATGCGCCTGCAGCCGTCTTCGGTCAGCTCGAGCAGGACCCGCCGCCGGTCGGTCGGATCGGGAAGGCGCCGGACAAGTCCCGTCCTGGCGAGCTGGTCTACCCAGCGAAGTGCCGAGGTCGCGGGAATTCCGGCCGCCACGCAGGCGCTTGAGACCGGAACCGGCCGCTTCGCGAATCGCGCCGACATGAGGTCGAGGAGTATGTCCCAGCCGGGATCGGCGAACGAGGAGGAGGCGAAATGGCGGAAGCGCAGCCGCCTCATCTCGATCAGCAGACCGAGCACTTCCTGGGGCGATTTCGAATATTTCGCGGGCGGCGGGCCAGGACCTTCGTCGTCCGCCGGGCGCTGGGCGAGCGCCGTGGCGATGTGGGCGGCTTCCTCGCTCAGCGCCTTGAGGCGCAGGACGACGGGATCGTCGTTCCGGACAATTCCCGATCTCGATCGCCCTGCCACGCCGATCCCAGCCCCGGAAGGTCCCATTCGGGACGGTTGAGTTCTTTCCTATGCCCGCTCGGCCAGAGCGATGATCCGAGGCCATCAGCCATGGCACAAGCCAGGTGTGGAGGCAATTTCTCCGGGGGACATGCGAAGGGCTTTGACGTTGAGCGGCGTGGCGGCGCAGCCTGGGGTGAGAACGGGCGCCCGCGTTGCCCTGAAACAACAGCGCGTATCCGGAATTCTCTTCGGCAATTAAAGGGTTGGAATCCCGCTTCCTTCCCTGTAAACCCACTGGCGAAACAACGAAAAGCAGGGAGCTAGTCCTTTGTCAAAGCATGCGCAGTCGAAGCCCGTCCGTTGGGTTCGCCCGGAATTGAAGAGGCTGGATGCCGGATCCGCCGAGGCCAATGGCCCGGGAATCAACGACGGCGGCCCCGTCGGCAACGCGCGCTCCTAAGCGCGCCGTTCCCGGGAACGAGAATGTAAGGACGCCCGCCGCCCGGCGGGCGTCCTTTTCGTGTGTTGCCCCTCTGCGGCTCTGAACCTTGTCCGCGATCGCAGGTGTCTGGAGCTTCGCCGGCGAGGCTCGACCGGAAGCTCTTTGCCGGCACTTGCTGGATCGGCAGGCGGCCTATGGGCCGCATGGCTGTGACCTGTCGGGCGATCGCGGCTATTTTGCCGGTCGATGCCTTTACCGTTCGCTTCCCGAGGATAGGTTCGACCGCCAACCCCTGACGAGCGACGACGGGCGCTTCATGCTCGTCGCCGACCTTCGCATCGACAATCGCGACGAGCTCCTTCGCGACCTCGCCGTCGGCGGCTCGGCCGGCGCCGGGCTCAGCGACTCAGAGTTGCTCCTGCGCGGTTTCCTCGCCTGGGAGCGCGGCATATTGACTCGGATGATCGGCGATTTTGCCTTCGCGCTCTGGGACGGCCGCGCCCGGACGTTGCTGCTCGCCCGCGACACCGCCGGTGAACGGCCTCTCCATTACCGCCGCTCGAATGGGCATTTCGCCTTCGCCAGCATGGCGGCCCCGCTCGCCTCCCTGCCCGGAGCCCGGTTCGACGTGGACGAGGAAAGGATCGCCCGCTTCGTCGCCGACCTGCCGCACGGCGGAAGGCGCAGCTTCTTTGCGGAAGTGGAGACGCTGGAGCCGGGCCATTGCGCGCTGGCGACATCCGGCGGAACAAGCTTCGAACGCTATTGGGAGCCGGCGCGGCGCACGCTCCGCTTCGCCCGGACGGCGGACTATGGCGAAGCGCTTCGCGAGCAGATCGACCAGGCAGTGGTCCGGCGGCTCCGCCGCTCCGGCGGCCTCGCCGGATCGCAGCTCAGCTCCGGCTTCGACAGCAGCGCCGTGACGACTTCCGCCGCGTCGGCGCTGGCCCGGCGCGGCGAGCGCCTGCTCGCCTTCACCGCCGCGCCCCGCGAGGGATTCGCAGGGCCCGTCGTCGCCGGGCGGATCGGCGACGAATCGCCGCTGGCGGCGGAGACGGCCGCGCTCCACCCGAACATCGATCACCGGATCGTCCGGCCGGGCGGAACCTGCGCCCTGGAGCTGCTGGCGAACAGCCACCGCCTGTCCGGCCAGCCGGTCGGCCATGTGTGCAACAATTTGTGGTGGCAGGCCATCAACCGCTCCGCCGGCGAGGCCGGAGTCACCGTGATGCTCACCGGCGAGGCGGGCAATTTCACGATCAGCGCCGGACTCGCCGTGGACACGCTCGGCGATCTCCTCCCCACCCGCGGCTGGACGCGCTGGTGGCGCGAGGCGCGGGCATTGAAGCGCGGGGGCGAATTCGGATGGCTGCAGATGTTGAACGCCTCCTTCGGATCGCGGCTGCCCGAAAGCGTCTACGCGCGTCTGCGGGGGCGCCGCCCGGCCCCCCCGGCCTTCGTCGCGCCTGCCTGGCGCGAAAAGATGCGGCGCGAACTGGAAAGCGAAGGCTGGGCCGTCCGTCCGCCGCGCCTTTCCGCCGAGCGCCGCTGGACCATGCTTCGGATGGTGGATCCCGGCAGTTACCGGAAGCGCAGCCTGGCCGAATGGGGGGTGGAGGAGCGCGATCCGACCAACGACCGGAGGCTCGTCGAATTCTGCTTCTCGCTGCCGCCCGAGGCTCTGCTTAGCGACGGCGTCCGCCGCCCCGCGCTTCGCGAGGCGCTGGACCGACGAATTCCTCCGGCGGTGCTGGACCAGCGGCTGCGCGGCTATCAGATGCCCGACTGGTATGAGCAAATTAAGGGTGAGGAAGTGAAAGCGGCTATCGCCGCCGCCGCCGGATCCGGGCTTGCCGCCTCGGTCATCGATCTGGAGGCCGCGGAGGCCACGGCGGGAAGCTGGCCGCGGTCCGGCTGGGAACAACGGCCGGTCATCTACCTTTACAGGATGCAGCTGCTGCGTACGCTCGCCGCGGCCGCCTTCGTCGGCTCGGTGAGGAGCGCCCGCCTTGGCTGATCCCGGCTATCGGTACCGACTTTTCGGCGTTTCGGTGACGTCCGACGTGCCGCTGCCCGAGCTCGTCCCGGATCCTGGATCCGGGGCCGGGGAGGTTCGCCTGAGCCTCGCCGCGATCGATCGGCAGCCGGATGCGCCGGCCGGCCTTCATGTCGACGGCGAGGACAGCTTGCTCGTGATCCCGGACGTCGGCCGATTCCTGGCCCGGGGCGGCCGTGAGCTTCTGATCGAGCCGGCGCCCGGCGTTTCGCAGCGCAACCTGCGCCTCTACCTCCTCGGCTCCGCCTTCGCCGCCATCCTGCACCAGCGCGGCCTGCTCCCGCTCCACGCCAATGCGGTGGTGGTTGAGGGACGCGCGATCGGCTTCATGGGCCATCCGGGCGCGGGCAAATCGACCCTGGCGGCCTGGTTCCACGACCGCGGCTTCGATGTTCTGGCCGACGACGTCTGCGTCGTCACGACCGCCCCGGGCCAGAGGCCGCTCGCCCACCCGGGCATTCCCCGCCTTCGGCTGTGGCGCGAAGCGCTGGAAGCCGGCGGCCGGGACGCTTCGGCCTACGAACGCTCGTTCGACGACATGGACAAATATACGGTGCCGACCGATCTCGAGCGGGCGCTTCCGCCGGTCCCGCTCAGCCACCTTTACCTGCTCGAGAAAGCGCAGGACGAGCCTTCGATCGAAAGGCTCGAGGGTTCCGCCGCCGTCGAGGCGATGATCGCCAACACCTATCGCGGCATCTATATCCGGATGATGGGGCGCACGCACCAGCATATGGTGGATTGCGTGCAGCTGGCGCGAACGGTGCCGGTGTTCCGGGCGCGGCGCCGGTGGGGCTTTGACGGCTTCGACGCCGAAGGCGCCGCGCTGGAAGCGCATGCGCGGCGGCTCATCCTGGAATCGAAAGGCGGCTGAGGCTCAGCGGGCCATCGCCACCGGAGCGATCGCCACTCCATGGAGCTTCCAGACTCCGTCCCATTGATAAAGCAGGTCGAACTGCACGCCCGTGGGCCGCATCCGGAACGCGCCGCGGATTCGAAGCAATCCGCCTTCGATCCGGGCGGGAAAGTCCAGGACCGGCTCGACCAAGAAGGTGTCGGAGAGGTCGATTCGCTGAAGGCGGATCCGCCTGAACACGGACTCGAGCGCGGGCACGCTGTTATTCGCCTGGAAGCCGGCGGAGCCCAGCCCCTGCAGGACGGAATAATTGCCGGTCCTGTTGGCCTGATCGACCGCCGCCATCGTGCTCCAGATCAGCTTGGTCAGCGCCAGATGGTCCGGCACAGGAACCGCCGCGGATGCCGACGGACGGGGTGCCTGAGCCGCGAGCGCCACGGGACAGGCCGAAGCGGCGATCATGAGGACGGCACACAGCAAACGGGCCGGGGCATGAAGCCCCGGCCCGCTCGTCTGGCCCTGGTCGGGCCTGCTTACCACGCGGTGGAGAAGCCGGCGCGAGCGCCGATCTCGCCGCTGTCGAAGCCCAGGCCGACGCCGGCCGAGAAGGCGGCGTTGGTGCCGATCCGGGCGGCGAAGGCCGCCGTTCCGGCCAGCCGGTTCTGGTAGTAGCCGATGCCGCCGGCGAGGCCCATGCTCGTGCCCGCCGGAAGGTTCGGAGTCTCCATCGCCAGCGCCATGGCGACGCCCTCGTTGGCCTTGCGGATATCGCGGCGGTTGGCGATCGAGAGGTCGAACAGGTTGGTGACCTGGGTGTTGAGCGTACCGATGGAGGCGGTGTTGGCCGCCGTCTGGGTCTGCAGCGTACCGATCGCCGTGGTGTTGGCGGCGGTCTGGGTCTGCAGGGTGGCGACCGCCGGCAGCAGCGTCGTGTTGGTCGAGACGTTGCCGTTGGCGTCGTTCACCAGAACGCCCGCCGTGGTGTAGCCGCCGAAGCGGACGGTGGTGCCCGCCGCGCCGAGCGTTACCTGGTTGGCGGCGGTCGTGGTCGCATTGGCGCCGATGGCCGTCGAGCCGGCATGGGTGGCGCGAGCGCCGGTGCCGAGAGCGGTCGAGTTGGTCGCCGAGGCGATGGCCGCCTGGCCGCCCGCGAACGAGCCGAAGCCGCTCGCTTCCGCCAGCGAGCCGACGGCGGTCGCGTTGACAGCCGTTGCGCGCGCACGATCGCCGAGCGCCGTCGAATCGTTGGCCGTCGCCTGAGCCTGGCGGCCGGTGGCGAGGGAGCGGGCGCCGGTGGCGTTCGACTGCCAGCCGAGCGCCTGCGCGCCGAGACCCGAGGCATTCGCCTGGGCGCCGACCGCGGTGGAGTGGAAGCCGGTCGCGGTGGCGGTGGAGCCGAGGGCCACCGCTTCTTCGTCGGCGGCTGAGGCGCGGTTGCCGACGGCGGTGGAGCGGACGCCGATGGCGGTCGCCACGGTGCCGATGGCGGTCGAGTTCGCGTCCTGAGCGAGCGAGTCCGCGCCGACGGCGACGGACTCGGCGGCCAGGGCGCGCGACAGCGCGCCGATGGCGGTGCTCGCAGCTCCGGCGGCGCTGGAGCGGTTGCCGAAGGCACTGGAAAGCGCGCCGCCGGCGGTGGCGACGGTGCCGACCGCGGTCGACTGGGCGCCGGTCGCGGCCGAATCGCCGCCAACGGCGACGGATTCGATACCGCTGGCGAGGCTGAGGCTGCCGAGGGCGACGTTGAACGCCGAAGTCGCTTCGGCGTCGGTGCCGATCGCGACCGTTTCGTCCGCGTCGGCGAAGGCGAGAGTGCCGATTCCGACCGAATTCTCGCCGTTCGCCTGGGCCCCGTTGCCCATGGCGACGCCGTTCACCGCTCCGACGGCGACCAGCGAGCCGTTGCCGATGGCGATGCCGCTGGCGGCCCGGACGTTGTTGAACGCGCCCAGCGCGACTCCGAAGGAGCCGTTGGTGGTGATGGTGTTGTTGTCACCCACCGCGGTCGCGCCGGTGGCGCCTGCGGCGATCTGGCTCCCGGTGCCGACGGCGGTGCTGAAGCCGGCGCCCGCGATCACCGGACGGCTGGCGACGCCGCCGCTGCCGATGGCGGTCGAGGAACGGCCGGTCGCTTCGGTGCCGGCGCCAACGGCCGTCGAATTGACGTCCACGGCCGAGGAACGGTTGCCCAGCGCGGTCGAGTCATCGCCCAGCGCCGTGGAGACGACGCCGAGCGCCGTCGTACGGGCGCCGGTGGCGCGCGAGTCGGTTCCGACGGCGGTGCTCTCCACGCCGGTCGCGACGGCGAGCTGGCCGACGGCGGTGCTGAAGTTTGAAGCGCCGGTGGTGGAATTGGTGCCGCACTCGGTGGTCAGCAAGCCGGTGCCGTTGTTGCACGGCGCGGTGGGATCGGCGGAAGCGGGCGCCGCATAGAAGACGGCTGCCGTCATGGCGGTTGCCGCCAAAAGCTGAACCCTGGTCATTCTGGTCATGGAATTTCCTCCCGTTTGGTCATGAAAATTGTGATCTGTCCGCGATTGAACTGCCCTGAAACAGGTTGAACCTGCATGCTCCCTCTTCGGCAGCCGCATATTCGCTGGCTGGCGCCGTTTTCGGAGATGCACCCTTGGCTTGCAAGCCTGATTCGTCGCGTAAACGCTCCTCACTCAACTATTTTGGCTGATTCCCGCCATATTCAGCCTTTTGGGCCGGTTGCGGGTCCCTGACGCCACACCGGACGCCCAAAACAGCAGCCCGGTTACGGTTCACGGAACAATCGGCCGCCTTTCATAATCAGCCGCAGCCGGCGCAGCGCCGCCATGTCGCGGGTCGGATCACCGTCAACCGCCACCAGGTCGGCGAGCAGCCCCGCCTTCACCGCTCCCACCCGGTCGGCCACCCTGAAGTAGCGCGCGTTGGCGGAGGTGGCGGCGATCAGGACGTCCGCCGGTCGCATTCCGTAGGCGACCATCAGCTCCATCTCCCGGGCGTTGTCTCCGTGGGCATAGACGCCGACGTCGCCGCCCATGCAGATCGGCGCCCCGGCCGCGAGAGCGGCGGCGAAGCTCGCCTTCTTCTCACGGACCGCCTCGGGCTCGGGCGCCGAGCCGCTCCAGCCGCGATAGCGGGCGATGGCGTCGCTCGCGGCCAGCGTCGGGCACAGGGCCACGCCTTTCTGCTTCATCAGGCGGAAGATCTCGGCGGTCCCGCCATTGCCGTGCTCGATCGTATCGGCCCCGGCGAGGATCGCGTTGCGCATCCCTTCCGGGGTGGATGCGTGGACGGCGACGTGGCGCCCCGCCAGGTGCGCCGCGGCCGCCGCGGCCCGCATCTCCTCCATCGTGAAGGTGGGCCTCGGCCCCTCCCCCGGCCGCCAGCGATAGTCGCCGTAGAGCTTGAGGACGTCGGCGCCGCGCCCGATCTGCCGCCGCGCCGCGGTGACCAGGGCTTCGCCGTCCGCCTCCTCGGCGCCCTGCGTCACCGGGTTCTCGGGATCGGGCGATTGCGGTGCGTAGCTCGAGGTCGCCACCAGCGCCCGGGTCGCGACCAGCATCCGCGGCCCCGGCACGATCCCCTGCTCGATCGCCTGCCTGAGCCCGACGTCGGCATAGCCGGCGCCCTCGGTGCCGAGGTCGCGGACGGTGGTGAAGCCGGCCATCAGGGTGGCTCGGGCGTGATTGACGGCCCGGGCGGTGCGAAGCGCCTGCGGCTCCTTCAGGACCTGATCGTCCCAGCTCGTTTCGTTATAGGGATGGAGGAAGAGGTGCGAATGGCCCTCGATCAGCCCGGGCATCAAGGTCGTGCCCGGAAGATCGATCACCCTCGCCCCGGCGGGCGCGGTCAGGCCCGGCCCGACCGCCTCGATACGCTCGCCGCGAACGAGCACCGACCAGCCTTCGTGCGGCCTCGGGTTGACGCCGTCGAAGACCCGGGCCGGGCGCAGGAGGATGGCCGCCTCACCGGCGGGCGCCGCCGCGCCGGGCAGTAGCAGCAACGAGACGAGCAGGATCAGGAAGCGCATGGATTAAGGCCCATACAGACGCTAGGCGGACCTCGTCACGAGGAAAAGGGGAGCGCGCCTTGGGCGGATTCGAGCTGATCTCGGGTATCGAGGTGGACCGGCGGCTGAGGGCCTTCATCGAAGAAGAAGCCCTTCCCGGCACCGGGATCGAGGCCGCCGCCTTCTGGTTCGGCTTCTCCGCTTTGCTTCGCGAGCTGACCCCGACGAACAAGCGCCTGCTGCGCTGCCGCGAGGATCTGCAGGCGCGCATCGACGAGCGCAACGCGGGGCTGGGCGGCCACCCCCCCGAGCCGGCCGAGGAGGAGGAGTTCCTGCGCGAGATCGGCTATCTCGTCGATCCGCCCGCGCCTTTCACCATCGGAACCGAGAATGTCGACCCGGAGATCGCCCGGGTGGCCGGGCCGCAGCTGGTCGTCCCGGTGAGCAACGCCCGCTACGCCCTCAATGCCGCCAACGCCCGCTGGGGCAGCCTCTACGACGCCCTCTACGGCACCGACGCCCTCGGGGACCGCCCTCGCCCGGGCGGCTATGACGAGGAACGGGGCGCCCGGGTCGTCGCCTGGGGGCGGGCCTTCCTCGACGAGATCGCCCCGCTGACCGGGGGAAGCCACGCCGAAGTCTCTCGCTACCGGATCGAGCAAGGCCGCCTCGTCACCGACCGGGGCGGGCTTCGCGACCCCTCGCTCCTCGCCGGCTGGAGAGGCGAATGCCCGCTTCTTCGCCACCACGACCTCCACGTCGAGATCGTCGTCGACCGGGAGCACCCGATCGGCCGGACCGATGCGGCCGGAGTCGCCGACATCGTTATGGAGAGCGCGCTCACGGCCATCATGGACTGCGAGGATTCGGTCGCCGCCGTCGACGCCGAGGAGAAAGTGGGAGTCTATCGCAACTGGCTGGGCCTCATGAAGGGCGAGCTGAGCGTCCGCTTCGACAAGGGCGGCCGCGGCCTGGAGCGGCGGCTCGATTCGGACCGGGTCTACGAGACGCCCGGCAGCGGCACCCTCAAGCTGAAGGGCCGGGCGCTGATGTTCGTCCGCAACGTCGGGCATCTGATGGCCATTCCGATGATGCGGATCGACGGCGAGGACGTCCAGGAAGGGCTTGCGGACGCGGTGATTACCGCCCTCGCCGCGCTCCACGACGTGAACGGCGCGCGCTCCAACAGCGCCGCCGGCTCGGTCTACATCGTCAAGCCCAAGATGCACGGGCCGAAAGAGGTTGCTTTTGCGTCCGAGCTGTTCGGCCGTGTCGAAGCCCTGCTCGGCCTACCAGCGAATACGGTCAAGTTGGGCATCATGGACGAGGAGCGCCGCACCAGCGTCAACCTCAAGGCCTGCATTGCAGAAGCCGAGGCGCGCGTGGCTTTCATCAACACCGGCTTTCTGGATCGTACCGGCGACGAGATGCACACTGCGATGCAGGCTGGCCCGATGATCCGCAAGGGTGACATGAAGAGCGCCGCCTGGATTGGCGCTTATGAGCGGAACAATGTGCTGGTGGGCCTGAGCTGCGGGCTGCGCGGCAAGGCGCAGATCGGCAAGG